>NZ_OZ208512.1:0-350000 GCF_964512435.1 Tenacibaculum insulae
ATAGTAAATACATTCGAATCTCTAACACAATCTGGTGTAGCTGTCATCGTTACACGGATCACATAATCACCCGCTGCTAATCCTGAAACTACTTCTGCTACACTTGCATCTGTACCAATTCCTGTTATTGGGGTTGGTAATGATGCTAATGCTGGTGTTAATACTTCATAAGTATATGCTCCTGAATATGGAGTAGTTGTATCGATTACAAAACTTACCGACCCGTCATTTCCTCCAAAACATGATACTGAACTTACTGGTGTTACACTTACAATATGGTCTACTGGCTCTTCTACAAGATAACGTGTACTCAACTCACAACCTGTGCTTGGGTGCGTTACCGTAATTGTATATGTATCTGCTGGTAAAGTATATGGTACTGTTGTTACGACACCACTATCTACTCCTGCTATTGCCGCATAACCTGCTCCTGTTACATCACCTACAATTGTTATTTCTGCACCTGTTACTGGAATCGTAGCATTAAACACTACTGTTATTTCTTCTTCATTATTACAATCCAACTCTGTTACTAAATTCGCTGTAATATCTGTTAATCGCTCAAAAGCTGGTAAGGTTGCTGATACAGATACATTTTCACATCCTGCATTGTCTACTACACGTATGTAATAATCATCGCCTGTTTCATCTGTAATAGTGTAGGTATAAATGTCTCCACTAATACTTAATCCTGAAGTGATTGCTGTATCGTTTCCTGTTGCTACCGTTCCGTTTGTATCAAATAATGCTATTGTATAATTTCCACTTCCGCCTGTAATTAACGAACTATCAAACACTAATGTTGCACTGTTTGTCGTATTTGTTCCCGCAGTACAATTAAAGGCGTTTACGGTTAATGCTGGTACAAATACCGCATCGTAATCATCAATAGTAAATGTTTGTGCTAATGACGTACATCCGTTAGCTCCTGTTCCTATTACATCGTATGTTCCTGCTGGTAATCCTGTAATTGCACTAGCTCCTGCATCCCAAGATCCTGTTACAACTCCTCCTGGATTTGTTGTTGCTACATAAGTAACTGGTATAACACCTGCTGTGGTAGTAATGTCTATTCGTCCATTCGATTCTCCTTCACAAATCGCATCTACTTCCGCTCCTGTAAATGTTGGAACGACTGCTGCTGCTACAACAAGTGGCTTGGTGATTGAACATCCTGAATTTACATCTGTTACTATTACACTATATGTTCCCGGTGTTCCTGCTGGAATATTAAAATTACCTGTCGTGTTACCCGCTGTAATTGTTCCGTTATCTACAGATGCTGGAACTGAATCCTGAATGTCAAATGTATAATCTCCATTCGATCCTGAAGTGATTGCTATCTCATACTCGCCTTCGTTTGGTACACAATCTAATAACGTTACTAAATTGATGTTGAAATCTAAATCTGGATTAATAGTTGCACTTTGTGTTGCTGCTGCTCCACATCCATTACTATCTTCTACTCGTACATTATAATCGCCTGCTGCTAAACCGACAAACGAATTGTTAGGGTCTAACTGGTTACGCAATTCAGTAGTACCTGCTGCATCTAATAAAATGTATCGGTAGCTTCCTGTTCCGTTAGCTGCATTTACGGTAATAACTCCGCCATCTGCGCTACAAGCATTGTGGTTGATTGCTAATGTAAAAGTAACTTGTGTTGGATCTACTAAACTTACCTCTGTAGGTAATTCACATCCTTCTCTATCTCTAACATAAATTACATAAGCGCCCGCATCTAAGTTTTCAAATAAATTACTTCCTGAATATGCTTGTACTTCTGCTCCTGGAACTGCTATGGTACCATCTATTAATCGGTACTCGTAATCGCCCCAACCGCCTGTTGCTAATACTGATATACTTCCATCACTTCCGCCAATACAACTTATTGGGTTTAATGTTGGTGTTACTACCATTGTTGCCGTTGGCCCTGCGATAGTAAATACATTCGAATCTCTAACACAATCTGGTGTAGCTGTCATCGTTACACGGATCACATAATCACCCGCTGCTAATCCTGAAACTACTTCTGCTACACTTGCATCTGTACCAATTCCTGTTATTGGGGTTGGTAATGATGCTAATGCTGGTGTTAATACTTCATAAGTATATGCTCCTGAATATGGAGTAGTTGTATCGATTACAAAACTTACCGACCCGTCATTTCCTCCAAAACATGATACTGAACTTACTGGTGTTACACTTACAATATGGTCTACTGGCTCTTCTACAAGATAACGTGTACTCAACTCACAACCTGTGCTTGGGTGCGTTACCGTAATTGTATATGTATCTGCTGGTAAAGTATATGGTACTGTTGTTACGACACCACTATCTACTCCTGCTATTGCCGCATAACCTGCTCCTGTTACATCACCTACAATTGTTATTTCTGCACCTGTTACTGGAATCGTAGCATTAAACACTACTGTTATTTCTTCTTCATTATTACAATCCAACTCTGTTACTAAATTCGCTGTAATATCTGTTAATCGCTCAAAAGCTGGTAAGGTTGCTGATACAGATACATTTTCACATCCTGCATTGTCTACTACACGTATGTAATAATCATCGCCTGTTTCATCTGTAATAGTGTAGGTATAAATGTCTCCACTAATACTTAATCCTGAAGTGATTGCTGTATCGTTTCCTGTTGCTACCGTTCCGTTTGTATCAAATAATGCTATTGTATAATTTCCACTTCCGCCTGTAATTAACGAACTATCAAACACTAATGTTGCACTGTTTGTCGTATTTGTTCCCGCAGTACAATTAAAGGCGTTTACGGTTAATGCTGGTACAAATACCGCATCGTAATCATCAATAGTAAATGTTTGTGCTAATGACGTACATCCGTTAGCTCCTGTTCCTATTACATCGTATGTTCCTGCTGGTAATCCTGTAATTGCACTAGCTCCTGCATCCCAAGATCCTGTTACAACTCCTCCTGGATTTGTTGTTGCTACATAAGTAACTGGTATAACACCTGCTGTGGTAGTAATGTCTATTCGTCCATTCGATTCTCCTTCACAAATCGCATCTACTTCCGCTCCTGTAAATGTTGGAACGACTGCTGCTGCTACAACAAGTGGCTTAGTGATTGAACAGCCTGAATTTACATCTGTTACTATTACACTATATGTTCCCGGTGTTCCTGCTGGAATATTAAAATTACCTGTCGTGTTACCCGCTGTAATTGTTCCGTTATCTACAGATGCTGGAACTGAATCCTGAATGTCAAATGTATAATCTCCATTCGATCCTGAAGTGATTGCTATCTCATACTCGCCTTCGTTTGGTACACAATCTAATAACGTTACTAAATTGATGTTGAAATCTATAATATCATATAATTCTACTGAAGTAGCAAAAACATTAATACATCCGTTCGCATCAATTACTTGAACTGAATTATAGGTTCCTGTAGTAAGACCGTCAATAGTATACGTAGTGTCTGTAGTTGTTGGACTGTATGTTGTACCTCCATCCACAGAATATCTATATGGTGGTGTTCCTCCAGCAACTGTAATCTCTATTGATTTATTTGAAGTACAACTATTGCCTGTTGCTGCGGTTATTGTTGGTGATGGACTTAATGTTAAGGTTACAGGGCCAAAATTTTCGGTACACCCGTTAGTATCTGTTACTAAAACTTCAACATCAACAGATGTAACTCCTCCTAAAGTAGCGTCATCAATCTTAATTCTATCTCCTGATAAAGTAAATGGAATTGAATTTCCTACATTACCCGTTTCGTAACTGTTAACAGTGTATGTATATCCTGGAAAACCTCCTGTAGCAATAATAGCTATACTACCATCAATATTACATGTTATATTATTTTCAACATCTAGCGATCCCGTTATTGGGCTTCCTTCCTGAATTTCATAATCAGCACTACCCCATGAACATTCTGTAGATAAACCTGCCGTTGCCGCGGGTATACTAATTATTATATAATAAGAACCTCTTGGCAAACCTCCTACTACAATAGGATCAGTATTTGCTTGACTTCCTGTTATAGGTAATGCAGTATCTGTATTTGCATCATGTAATACCCAATTAATAGTTTGCCCTGTTAAAGTACCTGAAGAATCATTAAGTGTAAATGTAATTTGACCATTTGATGCACCACTACATTGCTCTAAATCTACTACTCCAGTAATTTGTACATCTGTAAAAGGATTAGTGTCTACCGGATCATTATTCAACTCAATACAGTCATCTGTTTCATCAAGAGGTGTTGCTTTTACATCTCTTACAAAGAAATCATAGTTTACACCTGGAATTAAACCGGTCCATTCATATTCATCAGAATTTCCATTATTAGTTGGTAAACCTGCTGCTAATGAAGAATCATTAAGAGAGAATAAATAATTACCTGAACCACCTGTTGCTCTTACCAATACCTCATAACCGTCTGCACAATTACCTTGTGGAGTTATTGTAACAACAATACCGCTAACATTATATGGTATTTCTAATTGACCAAAAGAATCAATACATATTGTATTTCCTGCTCCCCCAACACCATCAGATGTACGCAATGCTGGTCGCACAATATCTCCTGAGTTTAAACCTCTTATTTCTAAATCTGCTAATGTATTTGCATCAACCCAAGAAGCTCCTCCGTCTAAACTGTATTGTAGGGTATTAGGTGCATAGTCAGCAGGGTCTACGTTTATAAAGTTAAACCCCGTATCTGCTGGATTAATTAAACAACCTGGAGGTAAAATAGTAACAATATCTACGATTAAAGCAACTGGGTCTATTAAAACAACTTGTTCAGTCTCAGAACATCCTAAAGCATCTGTTACCGTTATATCATAAGTTCCCTCATTTAAATCTATTAATTTTATAGGACTATTTGTAACGCCTATCTGAGGAGCTATTGCTGTTCCTCCTCCTGACACAACAACTGTAATATCATATGGTGCCTGACCATCTGCAATAATTACATCAATACTTCCTAAATTTCCATTACATATTGGTTGATTCGCTGTTGGTGTTATATCTACCTGTGGTGTATTAGCTATAACCACATCTTCTATCAAGAATTCACAATATCCCACAGCACCATTGTTATCTCTAATATATACATCGTAGGTTCCTGCTGGGTTACTGATAGGATTTGTAGTATTAAATGTTGCATCTACTGGTACAGGATCGTTTGCTGGTACAACTGAATACACATGGGTACCATTTCCTCCTAAAGAATTAATTTGAATTGATCCATCAGAACAACTAGCATTAGTTATATCAACTGATCCTTCTAACACAGGATATATATCGGTATCATCGGTAGCTGTACAACCGTTATTATCCGTTACTACTATTACGTGGTTTTGGGCACTCTGACCTGTAAATGTATAACTCGTAGTGTTTATTGATACTGCGGCTGCTCCATTTAAAGATACTCCAAATGGTAACTCTCCTCCTGTAATAGCTACCGTTACTGTTCCATTAGTTCCATCATAACAAGCTACTGATGTAGCGTCTACTGTTAATGGGGTTGGTGCTGTTACTGTTACAGCATACGGTGCTGATGTACAAGTTCCTGTAACATCTGTTGCTACAACCCAATAATTTCCTGCTCCTACATTGGTAAATGGTATTGCTGTTTGAAGTGATACCCCTGGTACTCCTGCATTATCAACAAATAACTCATATGTATAAGCTCCACCATTTCCACCATTTGCTGTTGGCGATAAGGTTGCTCCTGTTGCTGGAACACATGTTATGCCTGCTGTTTCATCAACATCTGTTACTAAAACTACAGCTGGTTCTATAATTGTTACCGAACCTGCTGATACTTCACATGAAGCATTACCTGTTTCTCGTACTTCTACATTATAGGTGCCTGCTATTAAGCCTGAAACTGTTAATGGGGTTGTACTTGTTCCTCCTATTGGCAACCAAGTAGTACCATCTATACTATATTCATAACTATTTGCTGCAGTACTTGTTAAGTTTTCTACTGTAATTACAATCGTTCCGTCATTTCCGCCATTACACGTTACTGGTGTTGCTACTGAAGCTCCTCGTAATTCTTGACCTGATTCTACCGTTACATCAATATCTTTTGTACAACTACTTCCGTAAGCTACATCAACTATATAATCCTCTGCTGTTACATTAGTAAATATTCCTGTTGTATTACTCGGTATTGCAGGAACCACTGCTGTGCCATCTACATTTAATAATGTGTAAGTATAAGTTGCTGTTCCTGTTGGTAATGGAACTGCCGTAATTGTTATGTTACCTGTACCATCACAATTGTAAGTTACCACCTCACTTAAATCTGGTTCTGCTGGTAAAGGAGCTATAGTTACATCTGTATAGTTTAATTCACAACCGTTTGCATCTCCAACTTTAACATCATACGTTCCTGCTGCTAAACCTGTTACTGTAGTAGATGTGGTAGAAGTAAATGTTCCACTGCCATCTAATCCATAGTAATAAGTATATGTTCCACTTCCGGTTCCTCCTGAAGGCTCTGTAAATGTAATCGTTCCTTGTGTTACTCCTGTTCCTGAACATGCAAAATCTGTAGAAACTGCTCCTCCGCCTGTTACTAATGGTGGCGCCGTAATAACTGCTTTCGCAGTTATTGAACAATTATTTGCATCGGTTACCGTTACATCGTAGGTACCTGGGTTTAATCCTGTAAAGTTTATAGGGCTACCTGTTACTCCTGTTTGAGGCGCGATTGCTGTTCCCCCTCCTGATACAACTACGGCAATATCATATGGTGACTCTCCTGCCCCGAAAGTTAAACTAAAACTTCCTGTATCTGCATTACATAATGGTTGTGTTACAACTGTACTTGCTGTTGGATTTGGTATTTGACTGATAACAATATCTTGAAATACTGCTGAACAACCATTACCATCTTGTATATAAACATCATACGTTCCTGGGGCTACTTTTGCAGGACTGTTACCCGCTGCATAATCTCCAGCTACTGGTACTACCGTATCTGCTACAATAGCATACTCATATGTTCCTGCTCCTGTTCCTCCTGAACCACTTACTACTATTTGTCCTGAATTTACATTACAATTTGCATCCGTTGGTGTTACGGTTCCTGATACTGCACTTAATATATCGGTGTCATCGGTAGCTGTACAACCATTATTATCCGTTACTGTTATTACGTGGTTTTGGGCACTCTGACCGGTAAATGTATAACTCGTAGTATTTATCGATACTGGTGCTGCACCGTTTAAAGATACTGCAAATGGTAACTCTCCTCCTGTAATATTTACCGTTACTTCTCCATTACTTCCATCATAACAAACTACTGATGATGCTACTACTGATAATGTTGTTGGCGCTGTTACCGTTACAGCATAGGGTACTGATGCACAAACCCCTGTAACATCTGTTGCTACAACCCAATAATTTCCTGCTGCCACATCTGTAAATGGTGCTGTTGTTTGAAGTGCCGCTCCTGTTGCGCCTGCATTATTAAATAACTCATACGTATACGCTGCTCCATTTCCACCATTTGCTGTTGGTTCTAAGGTTGCACCTGCTGGTAATCTACACGTTATTCCTTTGGTTTCTGCTACAGAAACTACTGTTACAACTGTTGGTTCGTTAACTGTTACCGTTCCTGCTGATACTTCACATGAAGCATTACCTGTTTCTCGTACTTCTACATTATAGGTGCCTGCTATTAAGCCTGAAACTGTTAATGGGGTTGTACTTGTTCCTCCTATTGGCAACCAAGTAGTACCATCTATACTATATTCATAACTATTTGCTGCAGTACTTGTTAAGTTTTCTACTGTAATTACAATCGTTCCGTCATTTCCGCCATTACACGTTACTGGTGTTGCTACTGAAGCTCCTCGTAATTCTTGACCTGATTCTACCGTTACATCAATATCTTTTGTACAACTACTTCCGTAAGCTACATCAACTATATAATCCTCTGCTGTTACATTAGTAAATATTCCTGTTGTATTACTCGGTATTGCAGGAACCACTGCTGTGCCATCTACATTTAATAATGTGTAAGTATAAGTTGCTGTTCCTGTTGGTAATGGAACTGCCGTAATTGTTATGTTACCTGTACCATCACAATTGTAAGTTACCACCTCACTTAAATCTGGTTCTGCTGGTAAAGGAGCTATAGTTACATCTGTATAGATTAACTCACACCCGTTTGAATCTCCAACTTTAACATCATACGTTCCTGCTGCTAAACCTGTTACTGTAGTAGATGTGGTAGAAGTAAATGTTCCACTGCCATCTAATCCATAGTAATAAGTATATGTTCCACTTCCGGTTCCTCCTGAAGGCTCTGTAAATGTAATCGTTCCTTGTGTTACTCCTGTTCCTGAACATGCAAAATCTGTAGAAACTGCTCCTCCGCCTGTTACTAATGGTGGCGCCGTAATAACTGCTTTCGCAGTTATTGAACAATTATTTGCATCGGTTACCGTTACATCGTAGGTACCTGGGTTTAATCCTGTAAAGTTTATAGGGCTACCTGTTACTCCTGTTTGAGGGGCTATTGCCGTACCTCCTCCTGATACAACTACGGCAATATCATATGGTGACTCTCCTGCCCCGAAAGTTAAACTAAAACTTCCTGTATCTGCATTACATAATGGTTGTGTTACAACTGTACTTGCTGTTGGATTTGGTATTTGACTGATAACAATATCTTGAAATACTGCTGAACAACCATTACCATCTTGTATATAAACATCATACGTTCCTGGGGCTACTTTTGCAGGACTGTTACCCGCTGCATAATCTCCAGCTACTGGTACTACCGTATCTGCTACAATAGCATACTCATATGTTCCTGCTCCTGTTCCTCCTGAACCACTTACTACTATTTGTCCTGAATTTACAGCACAATTTGCATCTGTTGGCGTTACTGTTCCTGATAATGGTGCTAATATATCCGTATCATCGGTAGCTGTACAACCATTATTATCCGTTACTGTTATTACGTGGTTTTGGGCACTCTGACCGGTAAATGTATAACTCGTAGTATTTATCGATACTGGTGCTGCACCGTTTAAAGATACTGCAAATGGTAACTCTCCTCCTGTAATATTTACCGTTACTTCTCCATTACTTCCATCATAACAAACTACTGATGATGCTACTACTGATAATGTTGTTGGCGCTGTTACCGTTACAGCATAGGGTACTGATGCACAAACCCCTGTAACATCTGTTGCTACAACCCAATAATTTCCTGCTGCCACATCTGTAAATGGTGCTGTTGTTTGAAGTGCCGCTCCTGTTGCGCCTGCATTATTAAATAACTCATACGTATACGCTGCTCCATTTCCACCATTTGCTGTTGGTTCTAAGGTTGCACCTGCTGGTAATCTACACGTTATTCCTTTGGTTTCTGCTACAGAAACTACTGTTACAACTGTTGGTTCGTTAACTGTTACCGTTCCTGCTGATACTTCACATGAAGCATTACCTGTTTCTCGTACTTCTACATTATAGGTGCCTGCTATTAAACCTGAAACTGTTAATGGAGTTGTACTTGTTCCCCCTAATGGTAACCAATTTGTTCCTCCATCTATACTATATTCATAATTATTAGCTACAGTACTTCCTAAATTATTTACTGTAATTACAATCGTTCCGTCATTTTCACCATTACACGTTACTGGTGTTGCTACTGAAGCTCCTCGTAATTCTTGACCTGATTCTACCGTTACATCAATATCTTTTGTACAACTACTTCCGTAAGCTACATCAACTATATAATCCTCTGCTGTTACATTAGTAAATATTCCTGTTGTATTACTCGGTATTGCAGGAACCACTGCTGTGCCATCTACATTTAATAATGTGTAAGTATAAGTTGCTGTTCCTGTTGGTAATGGAACTGCCGTAATTGTTATGTTACCTGTACCATCACAATTGTAAGTTACCACCTCACTTAAATCTGGTTCTGCTGGTAAAGGAGCTATAGTTACATCTGTATAGTTTAATTCACAACCGTTTGCATCTCCAACTTTAACATCATACGTTCCTGCTGCTAAACCTGTTACTGTAGTAGATGTGGTAGAAGTAAATGTTCCACTGCCATCTAATCCATAGTAATAAGTATATGTTCCACTTCCGGTTCCTCCTGAAGGCTCTGTAAATGTAATCGTTCCTTGTGTTACTCCTGTTCCTGAACATGCAAAATCTGTAGAAACTGCTCCTCCGCCTGTTACTAATGGTGGCGCCGTAATAACTGCTTTCGCAGTTATTGAACAATTATTTGCATCGGTTACCGTTACATCGTAGGTACCTGGGTTTAATCCTGTAAAGTTTATAGGGCTACCTGTTACTCCTGTTTGAGGCGCGATTGCTGTTCCCCCTCCTGATACAACTACGGCAATATCATATGGTGACTCTCCTGCCCCGAAAGTTAAACTAAAACTTCCTGTATCTGCATTACATAATGGTTGTGTTACAACTGTACTTGCTGTTGGATTTGGTATTTGACTGATAACAATATCTTGAAATACTGCTGAACAACCATTACCATCTTGTATATAAACATCATACGTTTCCTTAGGCTACTTTTGCAGGACTGTTACCCGCTGCATAATCTCCAGCTACTGGTACTACCGTATCTGCTACAATAGCATACTCATATGTTCCTGCTCCTGTTCCTCCTGAACCACTTACTACTATTTGTCCTGAATTTACAGCACAATTTGCATCTGTTGGCGTTACTGTTCCTGATAATGGTGCTAATATATCCGTATCATCGGTAGCTGTACAACCATTATTATCCGTTACTGTTATTACGTGGTTTTGGGCACTCTGACCGGTAAATGTATAACTCGTAGTATTTATCGATACTGGTGCTGCACCGTTTAAAGATACTGCAAATGGTAACTCTCCTCCTGTAATATTTACCGTTACTTCTCCATTACTTCCATCATAACAAACTACTGATGATGCTACTACTGATAATGTTGTTGGCGCTGTTACCGTTACAGCATAGGGTACTGATGCACAAACCCCTGTAACATCTGTTGCTACAACCCAATAATTTCCTGCTGCCACATCTGTAAATGGTGCTGTTGTTTGAAGTGCCGCTCCTGTTGCGCCTGCATTATTAAATAACTCATACGTATACGCTGCTCCATTTCCACCATTTGCTGTTGGTTCTAAGGTTGCACCTGCTGGTAATCTACACGTTATTCCTTTGGTTTCTGCTACAGAAACTACTGTTACAACTGTTGGTTCGTTAACTGTTACCGTTCCTGCTGATACTTCACATGAAGTATTTCCTGTTTCTCGTACTTCTACATTATAGGTGCCTGCTATTAAACCTGAAACTGTTAATGGAGTTGTACTTGTTCCCCCTAATGGTAACCAATTTGTTCCTCCATCTATACTATATTCATAATTATTAGCTACAGTACTTCCTAAATTATTTACTGTAATTACAATCGTTCCGTCATTTTCACCATTACACGTTACTGGTGTTGCTACTGAACTTCCGCTTAAGGCTCTATCTCCTGCTACAGTTACATCAATATCTTTTGTACAACTACTTCCGTAGTTTACAGATACTGTATAATTACCCGCGCCAATACTTGAGAAAACTCCCGTACTATTCGTAGTAGCACCCAATGTATAGGTATAACTCGCATCTAAAGGGGTTATCGTTATGTTACCTGTACCATCACAATTGTAAGTTACCATCTCACTTAAATCTGGTTCTGCTGGTAAAGGTGCTATGCTTACATCTGGATAAATTAATTCACACCCGTTTGCATCTGCTACTTTTACATTATAATCTCCTGCAACTGACACACTTACCATAGTTACTGTTGTTGGGGTAAATGTTCCACTGCCATCTAATCCATAGTAATAAGTGTAAGCGCCTGTTCCACCTGTTGGTGCTGTAAATGTTATACTTCCGTTTACTGTGTTACCATTAACATCACACGATAAATCTGTTTCTGCAGCACTACCTCCTGTTAAACCTAGTGGTTCGTTTATAGTTGCTGTAACTTCGTATTCACATTGGTAACTATTTCCATTTAGATCATCTTTTGATGCTCTAATTTTAACAGTATAGTTGTTTGCTGAAAGACCTGAGAATACTCCTGTACCATTACTCGTACTCCAGTTATCAATACTATATAAATAACTATACCCTGTAACATTTGTTGCATCTGGCCCTACCTCTATTTGACCATCTGTTAATCCATTACATGAAATATCACTACTATCTACGTCAAAAACTAATTCTGGTTCTACCACAACTGTAGCTGATGCTGTTGTTGAACAATTGTTGCTATCTATTACTTCAAAAATATAAACGCCTTCATCACCTAAGGCAACATCATATGTTGTTCCTGTAACAACAATAGGTGTTGTTACTGAAGCCGGTGCTGAAATAAGTCTTATTGTATGGGTTGAACCTAATGATAATGTTCCGCCTCCTGGAGTTAATGTAATTATTCCGTCAGAAGTACCTCCGACACATGAAATATTTTTAGTTGTTGTTGCTGATAACGTAATTGGTAGTGGTTTGTTTATTACAAGTGTTTCTGTTGCTATACAACCATCTACAGATTCTACTGATATAACAAAAGTACCACCTTGACTAAAGCTATATGTTTGGCTATCATTTGCTATAAAACCACCTGAACTAGCTTCTGGAACCCCATTTCTAGTAATTTCATACGAATACTCTCCTGGCACACCACTAATACTTGCTGTAATTTGTATATCATCATCTGCACAGTTAAGATCTCCTTGAGTTACATTTAACTGTATTAATGGTGATTGTATGTTTATATCTTCCTGTATATAAGTACAAGCTGTTGATGGCGAACCTATTAAACGAATTGCTAAATCATAATCTCCAGGATCAGACACTGTAAAACTGTTACCTGTTTGAAACGCTGGAGTTGCAATACCAGGGCCAGACAACATATATTCATAACCTGCAGGAATATTATCTATTCTAATAACCGCATCGTTACCACATAAAAGGTCTTCCTTAACAATTGTAGGGTTTAATGTGGCCTTATATATATTAAAATAATAAGATTGAGGACATCGTCCATCATATAAAACATCTAAACGATACTGTCCATCAGTATCAAATGTTTTATCTAGATCATCAGGTCCTTGGTTTACCCAAGTACAACCTGTATCAACATTAGCACAACCAGCAACTGCATTATTACACGAAGTTTCGTCTAATTTAAACCATTGTACTGTTGTTGCTCCTGTAAAAGGTAAATTAATTCTTGTTTCATCATTTATACCACATAAATAAAATTCTGCTAGCTCAAAATTATTACTTGCACAAGATGTTAAAACTTGGTCTGCAAAAGAAGCTAAAGGGTTTGGTTCATTATTAAAACCAACTACATGAATAGTTTCTTCATTAGATATACAACCAGCTGGTGCTACTTTGTTTACTATATAAGTACCAGATTGTGTAACCGTTAATGTTTGACTTGTACCTATAATTACCCCTAGGTTATTTGCATTTTCCCAAGCATAAGAAAGAAATCCATTACCTGCTGAAATATCTAAACTAGCAGTACACATTACCTCTGATCTTTCAAATTTACAACCACTAGTATCTACTAAAAAATTTGAGGTACCAACTACTCCAAAATTACAATCATCTATTCCAGCATAACTTTCTTCGTTATTAATAGGTGGAGCCCCTCCTCTATCACTTTCATAATTAGCAAAAGCTTGATTGGATATTCTATTAGAACAAACATCTCGTAATTGACTACAATCACTAACTACTGCTACTTTTATTTTTATATTAAAAAAACCATCATTTTCTTCAACAAGGTCATCTGGTATGTTAAATATTAATTTACCTCTAAAACTATTTGCTGCTGTTGGTGGTTCGTAATCATTTAATATTTGAGTTCTTGTATGCTCTAATTCTGGTGGTAATATTAAATCTGCAGGTAAAAAATCAACATTTTTAGGTAAAATATCTATAATTCTAGTGTTCTTAGCGTTGTCTGTACCAACATTTTGAAAACGGACATTATAAAAAAGTTCATTACCCAAACCTACTGTTTGTCCTGAAATATCATTACCAGATGCATCTTCTATTGTTTTTATTAATTGAACTTTTGGCTCAATTACCTCTACAGACATTCCTAATAAAAAAGGCCAATAAGAATCTCCATCTGTAGTAAACCTTAGTGTTGTATCTGTTTGACCGTTATTTAAGATAGATTTTGATGGGTTACTTAAGCTAAACATATCTACATCAAAACCTAAAGTGTTTTTACTATTTGGGTCTCTTCCTGGCAAATATGTATTGTTATGAGTTATAGAGCCGTTAAAAAAGTTATCTGTTTTATTTAAGTTTCCTGTTGTTAGTGTTTCAAAATTCCCTGAATTTCTTCTTTCTATTTGAAGCGCATCTCCTGTAATAGATTTATCCCCTTCTAAAGCTGCGACCATAAGATTGGCTCTAACGGGTCCTGAAGGTACTGTTTGAAAACCACTTACAGGTACATCTGTATATGGGTTTGTCGCTTTTTTTATGGTTGAAAAACCGTCAAAAATATAAAATTTCTTATTTTTTTGTGTTTCATTTTCATAAATAACCACCATTACCCAACCTGCCGATGATCCTAAACGGCCACCTATATTATCTTTACCTAAGGTTGCTTTAATATTTGCTCCATAATAATCTCCATTGGGTATAGGGTCTCCAGCACCATCTACTAACCCTTGAACCATTGTTGTTACATCTTTATAACATACATAGGGCTTTTCAGTTGGTACTCCATCATCATAAATCAACTCTCTTTTAACAGCATCAACTTTGTCTGCAACTAAATCTACATAATTACCTCCTGGAACTTTAAACTTCATGGTATTAAAGTCATCATCACGTGTATTTACTCCTCCTTCTTCATTCCAATTATCATAAGGATAAATACCTGCCCAATATAATCCTGCATATACAACTCTAGAACAACTAGGTAAATTTAATGAAGACTTAGAAGAAGAAAATGTATCATCAATTCCATCTCCATTTTCATCTACAAAATCATCTATATCAATGTATTGTAAATTAAAAGAATGGTTTCCATCACTACCATTATATGGGGTATCTGCAGGAGGTCGATTTAATATATTATTCGCCGCAAAGGTCATATTACCTCTTACTCTTGTATTATAACGCTCTTTAAAAGGAGTATCTGCTTTTCTTTCTGCTTCGGTTAAATATCCTTCTACATGCTTTTCTTGTGCAAATACATTGGTTATTTGCACAAGAAATATTAGTATAATTAGTAATTTTTTCATCATCATTGGGGAATTAATTTTTAGGGGGCTCATAAATTAATTATTTTATACGTACTATCGTTTTACGATCGTAAAACGAGCCGTTTAAATTGTTATTATATAGTTTAATAGCTTCTTCTCTGCTATCAACTTTTGCTATATACGTGTGCATATAGCCCGTCGCTGGATTTATAAAATATCCTGCATCAATATTATCGTTTCTTAACTCATCAACGTTTCTATCTGCCAATGCTTTATTTCCATTTACATATACTTGTAAATAATATCCAGGGGCAACACCTTGCATGTTTAACATGGTTCTTACTCGTGCCGGTGGTTGTTTTTTAGGTTCCTTATAACTATCTCCGCTCTTTCCTATTGTTAGTTTTTCAATATAAACGGCATCGTTTGTTTTCTTTTTAATTTTAATCGACGCAGCATCATTTTTATCTTCATTTTTTTCAAACTGACGATTTTTGTCTGTAAATTCTGCTAATTTTTCTTCTGCATCTTCTAATTTTGCAAATCGATCAATATACACATAATAATGTTTTTCTTTTGGTTCAAAAATATACTTCGCTTCTACTTTTAATCGTTTCCACTTTTCTACTAAAGGAGCTATGTTGTCTTTGTTCTTGAACTTATCAGAAACCACATAATACATGGTACCTCCACCACCTTCGTAGGTAACTTCGCTTTCTCGCCAAGGTGCATTAGATCTTCTTCTTAACGATGTATCTTTATTTTCTACTTTCTTTTCTACCGGCGTTATTGTTGGCTGTTTTTTTATTGGCGCTGGTTGATTTTTTAACAAACGTAATACCTCATCTACTTTTTTATTTAAAATATCAATAGAGTCTTGTGCCATTTGTATTTCGTCAGACAAGTCGTTGTGTTCTTCATTTTTATACTCTTTTTTAGGCATTCTTTCTGGTAAAGTAACACTTACACTACCTGCTCTTCTTTTTGGACGCTCTCTTGTAAAAGATTTTTTACCAAAATTATAAATCAACCCAATTTCATTAGTTGCTGCAAACTTGCTTTTTTCGTAGCTAAAACCAATGGCTAAATTTTCAGATATATTTACTCCTATTCCTGCCGAAATACCGTATGTTTTATCGTAACCTGCTTTTACCCAACCTGCTTCTGGCAAATCTAACAACACATTACCTCCAATACTAAAATCATCTTCACCAGGTTTTCTTGCCATTATTAAGGTACGTAAATCTGCGCCTTTAAAAATTCCGGATGCATAAGTAAATTCATGTGAATACATTCCATGTGCCGAAAATGTTTTTTCGCCAAAAGAAGTAAGCATTTCACTATTTTTTAAATCAAAATCTAACAAATTTTCAAAAAACAATCCTACATCAAATTTACCAAAAGATAAGGTTACTGCTGGTTGCCATGCAACTACTGGAATGTCTTGAAAGTTTGCTACTTGCGGATCTGGTACTGTTGAATTTACTTTTAAAGCATTGGCACTTCGCCTGCTATATAAAAAATTGAATCCGAAGGTTAAATCCATCGTTTCATTTAACTGTAATCGGTGTGCGTAATTTACTAAAGCGCCAAAATCTTTAAAAACCCCTACTTCTTGTTGATAAATAGCAAAACCTGCTCCTACATTCTCGCGCATTTTACCCGAATAACTTCCAACATACAACCTTGGGTTGTCTTCAAAATCAACATTACTATTTCGTACAATTGCTGTTATAGATGCTTTATTTTCACGCAGGGCAGAAAAAGTTGGTACCGTTAAAAAACGATTAGACTTCATAAAATTTCTTGACGTAAAACTATTGTATTGTTGTGCACTAGTAGATACCTGTGCTTGTAAAGAAAACACACTTACTAATAATACGATATATACTGTTATTTTTTTTATCATCTTAATCTTTAATCTAATATAGATATAGTTCCTGCTTTAAGTAAAACATCGTCTTTTATAATTTTATAATAAAAGATTTTTTGTTTCCCTAAACTTTCTAAAGGCCAATCATTTTTATAATCGGTTACTTTAAAAATTTCTTTTCCGTTCGAATTGTACAATTGTATTTCTACCGAAGGTTGAAATGCATATTTATTTGATAATTGCCAAGTATCGTTAATTCCGTCTTGATTCGGAGTTACAATATTTGGTACAATTACTTGATCATCTTGTTCTACAACTTCTATTGTTTTTTCTACCGTACAAGCGCCTACTGTAGCTACCACCGTATAAAAACCTAAATTACTTACATCTAATGTTTCGTTTGTAGATAATACTGTACCTAAACTATCTTCTCCTTGATACCAAACATAGTTTTCGGCACCAGAGGCTGTTACTGTAACAGTTTGTCCTTGAATAAGCACTACTTTTTCTGAAGGTGTTACTGCAACTACAGAAGCATCAAATAGCACTACATTTATAGGTGCAAATGTTTTTTCACAACCAAAACCTGTTATTTTTAGTACATATTCGCCAATTTCTGTTACCATAAAATCTGCTACATTACTCGCTACAGGTGTTGTATCACCATCTTTAAACCACTCGTATGTATAACCTGCCACTAAAGCATCTATTGTATAAGTAATGTCTCCTCCAGGGCATAATGAGTTTGAAGTAGAGGTTGACGTAATTACAGGATCTTTTACAATTAGCTGTACTGGTAATTCGTTTGAGTCTGTTGCTAAAGAACCTACACTAACAGCTAAAGAATAAATTCCGTTATCTAAATAAGAGTTTACATTATAGGTTTCTTGGTCTGCTCCTGTAATTGCAACTCCTTCTTTTTTCCATTGATAATTTAGCATTGCTAATTGATCAGACGACAAATCATATTCTTCATCATCCATCCCAATTGCTTTTACCCCAACAATACTTAAAGTTGTTGCATTGGCAATACATTCTTCGTAATTATCTTCAGTTCTAATAACGGCATCAAAAGATTTTACCGCTATTAATTCGTACACATCAGAATCTACCACTAAATTACAAGAACCTGAAACACTTTTTGTTACCCTTGCAAAATACAATCCTGCTCCAGTTGCATTCATACATAATTGTCTTCTAGCTCCCAAAGGAGAATCATCTTTATACCATTGAATAGTTGCAGACGAAGCATCGTGCTGAATACATAGCTCTCTTGCTTCTCCTGGTAAAAGTATTGTTTTTAAAGCACCGGTTGTTGTTACAGTAAAATCTGCCGTTGTTTTTTGTTTTAATTCAACTTCGTTAGATTTCACCTCGCAATCCCCTAATTTTACAATTAAATGATAAACACCAAATTGCCCGGCTGTTGGCGTGGTATAAGTATTTGAATTAGATGTTTGTTTTAACTCATCATCTTTATACCATTCGTAGGTATAAGCAGTATCATTAGAAGTTGCTTCGAAAGTATGTGCTTCATCGCCACAAATTTCAATTACCGCAGCTCCATTTATTTGCGCATCTGAATTGGCAATACCAATTGCTTTGATAAATCTTGATTTTGGCCCTCCACAATTTCCGTAGTCAATCACTACAAAATAAGTACCAGCTTGCGTTATGGTAAATTTAGGATCTTGAGTAGTAGCCACCAACGTATCTGTAGTACCTACTCTTCTAAACCATTGGTACTCTCCAACAACATCCGTAGTTAAAGAAACCTCTTTACTTTCTCCATCACACAGTGCAAAATCTTGATCGTTATTAATTCCTATTTCAGAATCAGTTACCATATCGTGGTATGCTTCAAAAGAAACAGATTCTGACTCCATAACAGGAGAAGTTGTTCTAATTCTTACTTTATAGTTTTTACCAAAAGTATCTGCTGGTAATATAAAACTCGTACTAATATTAAATGCTTGATTGTAATTATTTGCTGCCGTACTTTCTAATTTTCGTAATTCTTTTACCTTAGAAGCATCTGCAAAACTCCCATTTTCATCCGATAGTTCGATAAAAAAAACATTATCCGAATTAAAAACACTTCCGCTAAAAGAAAAATCGACTGGAAAATTTGTTGTTCCTGTAGGGTCACAGGCAGAACCACCACCAGCAATAACTGGAGTGTTTAAAGTTTGTGAAAACGCTGTATTACAGTGCATACAGAGAAATAACACAGCTAAAAGTATTTGTATGCTTTTAGTTATTTTATTCATTTAAAAGGGTTCCTTAAGGGGCGATAAAAATACACTTTTTTTAAAAAAAATGAATCAACTCGCTACATAATATTATTATTGAAATATATAAAAAGTAAATCAAACTTGCAACTAAGAACAAAAACATAGGGTAAAACACTAAATATCAAGCTTTTTAAAACCTACTGATATTCATAAAATATTGATAAAAAAACAGAAATCTAACGTATATTTGTATCTCTAATTTTTTAAGTTATGACACCAAAAATTATTATTGCTATTGACGGATTTTCATCAACAGGAAAAAGCACTATCGCTAAACAATTAGCCAATAAACTTAGCTATATTTATGTCGATACAGGTGCTATGTACCGAGCAGTGACTTTGTATGCAATGCAACAAAATTACATTTCTGAAACACATTTTAATTCAGAGGATTTAATAGCCAACCTACACAACATTTCATTGTCTTTTGTTTTTAATGATGCTTTAGGTTTTGCTGAAGCTTACTTAAACAACCTAAATGTTGAAAAAGAAATTAGAACACTTAAAGTATCTAAACTAGTTAGTAAAGTTGCTACAATTTCTGAAGTACGTAAAAAATTAGTTTTCGAACAACAAGAAATGGGTAAAAACAAAGGAATTGTAATGGATGGTCGTGATATTGGTACGGTTGTTTTTCCGGATGCCGAATTAAAATTATTTATGACAGCATCTGCAGATAAAAGAGCCACCCGCCGTTATAAAGAATTATTAGATCGTGGTGAAAAAGTAAATTACGAGGAAATTTTACACAACGTTCAAGAACGTGACAGAATAGATTCTACCCGTAAAGATTCTCCTTTAATTTTAGCTAAAGATGCGATAGAATTTGACAATTCTGACATGGGATTAAAAGAACAGTTTGAGCGTATTATGAGTTTAGTTGATATGCGATTACAATAATTTTCTACTGTTATTTATTTATACAAAAACAAAGCTCCAATTTTTAATAAAATTGGAGCTTATATTTTTAGTTTATACTATAAAATTTTATTCATCTTCGTATTTCGAATTCTCTGAATACGTTCGCCATTTCGCTAAACAATCTTCAATATCCGAAGGAATATCAGTGTTAAACTGCATAAATTTTCCTGTCGTAGGATGCGTAAAACCTAACGTTTTTGCATGTAATGCTTGTCTTGGTAAAGTTTTAAAGCAATTTTGTACAAACTGCTTATACTTTGTAAAAGTAGTACCTTTTAAAATTGCATCACCTCCGTAACGTTCATCATTAAAAAGTGTATGCCCAATATGTTTAAAATGTGCTCTAATTTGATGTGTTCTACCTGTTTCTAACTTACATTGCACTAAAGTAACATAGGTAAGACGCTCTAAAACCTTATAGTGTGTTACCGCATGTTTACCGTGGTCTCCCTCCGGAAAAACATCCATTTGTAAACGGTTTCTAAAACTACGTCCTATATTCCCTTCAATGGTACCTGAATCTTCATCAATATTACCCCAAACCAATGCATAGTACAAACGTTCTGTAGTTCTATCAAAAAATTGTTTTGATAAATGCGCCATCGCAAATTCTGTCTTTGCAACTACCAACAAACCACTCGTGTCTTTATCAATACGATGTACCAAACCTGGGCGTTCGTTAGAGTTGGTTGGTAAATTTTCTATATGATGAATTAAACCATTTACTAAAGTTCCCGAATAATTTCCGTGACCCGGGTGCACTACCATTCCTGCTGGTTTGTTTACCACAATTACAGCATCGTCTTCGTAAACAATATCTAACGGAATATCTTCGGCTACTAATAAGTTTTCGGCTGGCGGATACGCTAAAACCACCCGAACTACATCTTTTGGCTTTACTTTATGGTTGGGTTTTACAACCACCTCATTTACCAAAACATTTCCTGCTTTGGCTGCTTGCTGAATTTTATTTCGTGTAGAATTTTCAATAAAATTCATTAAAAATTTATCTACACGCAAAGGCTCTTGTCCTTCGGTTGCTACAAACCTATGATGTTCGTATAAATCGTCGTTTTCTATAGCTAAGTTTACATCTTCCTGCATGAATCAATTATATAAATTTGTTACCTGTTTCCGTCTCCTAAAACAAGGTTAATAGTTGTCTTTTTTGGTAATTTTGTTCCCGGAGTAATTCTTTTGCCATTATACAGCAAACCTCTAACAACATCTTTTCCTATATCTCTTACTCTAACAACCTTTTTACCCACAATAAAACCTTGCGATTGTAAATGGGTGGTTGCTTGTCTTTTTGTACGTCCGTTTAAATCAGGAATTTCTACGTCTCTATATTTCGACGGATTTAACGTTAAATATAGCTTACGTTTTTCTTTTACAAAATCACCTACTTCTGGATCTTGCTCTATAACCGATTTTTTTGGATAATCAGGATTATACGTAGCACTATCAATTATAATAAAATCTAAATGAAGTTCTTCTAATTTTTGCTCAACCTCTGCCAACGACATTTTATGCAAATTTGGCACCTGTATTTTTTGATCGTGATTGGTTGTAACCCCTAACCACCATTGTAACGCAAAAACAAATAAAAACAACGAAACAATCGCAATTCCTATCTGTATTAAAAATGTTTTGCTTTTTATAAATTGAAATAAACTTTTATTTTTTTCAGAAATATTACTCATATCATTTTTTTGTAAGATGGCGCAAATTTACAGTAAAAATATTACTATTTTTAATTCATAAACTCTTAAACGAGTTTTTTTGGTAAGTTTGTATAAACTTAGGGCAACTATTTTGCTAAAAAATAAATCAAAAGCATTTAAAGTGAAAAAAAACATAGCTATTATTATGGGCGGATATTCTTCTGAAGTAGCAATATCCTTAAAAAGCGGCGCAGTAGTTTATAAACATCTTGACAATCAAAAATACAACGCCTATAAAATTCATATTTTAAAAAATAAATGGGTTTTAGTAGATGATAATGAGCAAGAACACCCTATAAATAAGCACGATTTTTCTGCGGATGTAAATGGCAATAAAATAACTTTTGATGTTGTTTTTAATGCAATTCATGGTGCACCGGGTGAAAACGGAACTATTTTAGCGTATTTTGATTTAATTGGTTTAAAACATACCTCTGCTCCTTTTTATCAAATGGCATTAACTTTTAACAAACGCGATACCTTAAGTGTTGTAAAACAATACGGAATTCCGGCAGCAACATCAGTATATTTAAATCAAGGAGACTCTATAAATGTTGATGAAATTATTAAAAAAGTAGGTTTACCTTGTTTCGTTAAACCTAATAATGCGGGTTCTAGCTTCGGAATTTCAAAAGTTCATACCGAAGAAGAATTAATACCTGCTTTAGAGGTTGCTTACAAAGAAGATTCAGAAATATTGATTGAAAGTTTTTTAGACGGTGTTGAAGTTTCTGTTGGTGTTATTCAATATAAAGGAACCACAACTGTTTTACCAATTACCGAAATTGAATCAGAAAATGATTTTTTCGATTACGAAGCCAAATACGAAGGAAAATCACAAGAAATAACACCTGCACGCATTTCAAAATCACAAGAAAAAAGAGTTAGCGAAATTGCAAAACGCGTGTACGAAATTTTAAATATGAGCGGATTTTCTCGCTCTGAATACATTTTTGTAAACGACGAACCTCATTTTTTAGAAATGAATACTGTTCCTGGCTTAACCGAAGCTAGTATTTTACCACAACAAGCAAATTGCGCAGGTATTTCGTTAACCGAATTATTTGGTAACGCCATAGAAACTGCCTTAAAATAAAATGGAAAACACGACTATAAATATTAATGAAGCTACAATTAAAAATTTTGTAGCATCAATACGCCCTGAAGATCTAGAAATTAGAAAACAATTAGATTTTGGATATTCTTTTGATAAAAACATCGCTATTCTTTACGAAATTAGACCCAACTGGTTAGATCCTAAAGAAAAAAATCATATCGAGTTTGCTAAAATCCGATTTTATAAATCTAAATTAGAATGGAACTTATATTGGATGCGAGCTAATGAAAAATGGGAATTGTATAAACCTTTTCCTAAATCGACACATTTAGATGAAATTATTCAAATAATTAAAAAAGATATAAATGGTTGTTTTTTCGGCTAATCAAAACCAAAAAAAACCTTTTAAACACCTAATTTTATGAAAAAAGCAATTTTTCCAGGATCTTTTGACCCAATTACTTTGGGACATGTAGATATTATTGAACGCGGCGTTACTTTATTTGACGAATTAGTAATTGCAATTGGTATAAATGCCGATAAAAAATACATGTTTTCTTTAGATGAACGCAAACGTTTTATTGAAGAAACTTTTAAGCATCAACCAAAAATTAAAGTAGTTACTTATAGCGGATTAACCGTAAACTTTTGTAAAGAAGAAAATGCGGAGTTTATTTTAAGAGGCTTGCGAAATCCTGCTGATTTTGAGTTTGAAAAAGCCATTGCACATACTAACAGAAAACTATCAGAAATAGAAACCGTTTTTTTATTAACCTCTTCTGGTAAAAGCTACATTTCATCATCAATTGTACGCGATGTTATTAGAAACGATGGTGATTACACTGGTTTGGTACCTGATGCTGTTAAAATTTAAAACTCTTTTATTTTGAAAAAATTACGCGTTCTTTTATTATTGATTTGCATCGGATGTAAACAAAATATTGACAAAAAAGCATACAATTTTACAACACTTTTCGAAACCTCAAACGGAACAGAAACTCCGACATACAAAGAGGTTATTTCGTTTTACAAAAATTTAGCAGAAGCTTATCAAGAAATATCTTTAGTTGAATTTGGAGAAACAGATTCAGGAAAACCATTACACTTAGTTGTTTTTAATAATGACGGAAAAATCAATTTAAAGGAATTAAAAAATTCATCTAAAAACCGAATTTTAATTAATAACGGAATACATCCAGGAGAGTCTGACGGAATAGACGCATCTATGTTACTTTTAAGAAACATTGTACAAAATGACTCGTTAAAAAAAGCATACAAAAACGCTTTAATTTGCGTAATTCCGGTTTATAATATTGGCGGAGCTTTAAATAGAAATTCGCACACAAGAGCCAATCAAAATGGCCCAAAAGAATATGGTTTTAGAGGAAATGCACGTAATTATGATTTAAATCGCGATTTTATAAAACAAGACACCAAAAATGCTGCGGAATTTGCTAAAATATTTCACACCATAAATCCGGATGTTTTTATAGATAACCATGTAAGCAATGGTGCCGATTACCAATATGCAATTACACATTTATTTACGCAACACAACAAACTAGGCGGAAAACTTGGTGATTTTTTAGAAACCGAAATGCGTCCGTTTATAGAAAAATCATTAGAAGAAAAACAAATTATAATTACACCTTACGTAAATGTTTGGGGCAATACACCCGAAAAAGGATGGTCGCAATTTTACGATTCTCCAAGATACTCAACTGGCTATACAACACTATTCAATACTTTAGGGTTAATGGTAGAAACACACATGTTAAAACCGTATAAAATTAGAGTAACACAAACCTATGAGTTACTATTATCTACCTTAGATTTTACAGAAAAAAACTCTTTAAAAATTAAAGCACTCCGAAAGAAAAATTTGGAAGACTTATTGGTAAAAAAAACATATCCAATTGTTTTTACTGCGGATAAAGAAAATCCTACAACATTAAATTTTAAAGGTTACGAAGGCACTTATATTGATAGCAAAGTAACCAACGGAAAACGATTATTTTATGATAAAAATAAGCCCTACACTAAAAAAACAACTTACTACAATAATTTTAAAGCAACCAAAAAAATAAACATTCCAGAAGCTTATATTTTACAACAAAGTTGGCATAAAATTATAGAAAGGTTAAAAAATAACAACATTAAATTTACTCGTTTTAAAAATGACACACTTATAAATGTCGCAACCCAACACGTCGATAATTTTGACACTCGAAAATCAGCTTACGAAGGACATTACTTGCATTATAACACCACTGTTAAAGAAACCTTAGCTGTTGTTAAATTTAAAAAAGGAGATCTTTATATTTCTACACAACAAAAAGGAGTTCGATACATTATTGAAACTTTAGAAGCAGCTGCTACAGATTCGTTTTTTAACTGGAACTTTTTTGACACCATTTTACAGCAAAAAGAAGGATTTTCATCTTATGTTTTTGAGGATGTTGCTGAACAATTTTTAAAAGACAATCCGAAGATTAAAAATGAGTTTGACGATAAAATTAAAAACGATTTAAATTTTGCTAAAAACACTTATGCTCAATTATATTATATCTATAAAAAAACACCACATTATGAAAAATCTCATCTAAAACTACCAATTTATAAAAAATACTAATGTAGTTATCTGTTTTTTTCGGTAATTCTTAATTTCAATTTTATACTTTTGCCCTTATTAGTAAAATAACTTTGTGAATAAAATTCCCCTAAAATCTGTTTGTGAGCAAAAAAATTTTGAAGAAATTTTTAACAAACATTCTCAATCCCTAAGAAATTACATTTATTACAAATGTGGTAGTAGGCAACAGGCGGAAGATGTTGTTCAAGAAGCTTATATAAAACTTTGGAACAACTGCTCTAAAATAATGTTTGAAAAAGCTAAATCTTTTTTATACACCGTTGCAAACAACCATTTTTTAAATGAGGTGGCTCATAAAAAAGTGGTTTTAGAACACCAAAGAAGAAGCCTTGCTCCTGACAGAACAATAGAAACTCCGCAATTTATTTTAGAAGAAGAAGAATTTTATCAAAAACTAAAAAAAACAATAGCCGATTTGCCAGAAAAACAACGAGAAGTTTTTCTTTTAAGTAGAATTGACAAAAAAAAATATACTGAAATTGCTGAAATTGTTGGCATATCAGTAAAGGCTGTAGAGAAAAGAATGAGTAAAGCTTTATTAATTGTTAAAGAACAAATTGGTAAAATTTAACAAAAAAACATTTATTGTTAGGGTAATTAACATTTTAATTGTTTTTATATAAATCGCTAGTATAACAGAATTATGAAAAATAAATTTACAGAGGATACTTTTTTAGCTCGGTGGGTTGCAAATGACTTGTCTCCTGACGAATTAAAACAATTTGAAGAGTCTGATGATTTTCATCAATTCAAAAAAATAAATGATGCAGCTCAACAATTAAAAGCTCCTGATTTTAATAAAACTGATAGTTTTACAAAAATTTCAAAAAAATTAACTAAAAAGAAAGCTACTTTAAAAGTTATAAAACTTGCCCCTAAATGGATGTATAGCGCTGCAGCGTCAGTAATACTTCTTTTAACAGTTTTCTTTTTAAATAATAACGATAATTCAGTTGCTAATTTCTCAACAAAATATGGTGAGCAAACAACTGTAAAGCTTCCTGACAACTCTATCGTACAACTTTCTGCAGATGCTAATTTAAAATTTAACAAAGAAAATTGGGATAATAATAGACTTGTAACTTTAAGTGGTAAAGCTTATTTTGAAGTAGAAAAAGGAAGCTCTTTTACTGTTAGTACAAACGAAGGTAATGTTACCGTTTTAGGTACTAAATTTACAGTAAATGCTTCGAAAAACTTCTTTGAAGTGCAATGTTTTGAAGGAAAAGTAAAAGCAATTTCTAAAAATAAAAATGAAATTATTTTAACCAAAGGAAAAGCTTTTAGAGTTTATAAAAACACCTCTGAAAACTGGATTTTCTCTAGTGAAAATCCATCTTGGATAAATGGTGAAAGCACTTTTAATAACACGCCTTTAAGTAACGTTATTTTAACTCTAGAAAAACAATATAACTTAAATATTAACACCAATAAAATAGATACAACTAAACGTTTTACTGGTGCTTTTACTCATAACGATGTTAATATTGCCTTAAAAACTGTTTTTGCTCCTATGAAAATTTCATTTAAATTAGCAGAAAATAGTTCGGTTATATTAACACCTAATTAATGCACAAAAAATTAAGTATTCTTTTTATATGCTTAACAATGTCTATTTTTTCTCAAGAAAAAATAGACATTGCCTTTTTTGATATGCCAATATTAGATGTTTTAAAGAAGACTGAAAACAATTTTAAAATCAAGTTTTCTTTTGATTCTAATCTAATTGATAAAACAACTTTTTCGTTTACAAAAAACAATTGTTTGTTAACTGAACTGATAGCCGAAATTGAACTTCGAACTACTCTGAAATTTAATAAAATAAACGATCGCTATTACTTTATTACAATTCAAAAAACAAGTTACCAATACAATGTATTAAACGAAGTTTTAATTAACAATTATGTTACCTCTGGTATCAACAAAAACAAAAATGGTTCTATTTCTATTTTACCGCAACAACTTGGTGTATTGCCCGGTTTAACAGAGCCTGATGTTTTAGAAAGCTTAAAAATTATTCCAGGTGTATTAAGTCCAGATGAATCTGCAGCTGGAATATACATAAGAGGTGGAACACCTGATCAGAATTTGATTTTTTGGGATGGAATAAAAATGTATTATTCTGGACATTTTTTTGGAACATTATCTGCTTTTAACCCATATACATCTAAAAAAATAACCCTTTCTAAAAGTGGAACACAAGCTCGTTATGGAAATAAAATATCTGGAGTAATAGACATAAAAACTGATGACAGTATTCCTACAAAAACATCAGGAGGATTTGGATTTAACATGACCCATGCCGATGCTTTTATTAAGATTCCTTTATCAAAAAAAGTAGCTTTTACCACATCTTTTAGACGCTCTTTTACAGATATAATTAATTCTTTTACTTTTAATAAATTATCAAACAAGGTATTTCAAACTTTTGATGCCAATCAAGAAAGGAATATTCTTAGCAAAAACATTCCCTTTAACAGAGATAATAATTTTTATTTTGCTGATTATTCGGCAAAACTAACCATTAAACCATCTGTTAATGAAACTTTATCTTTTAATTTTTTACACACTAAAAACAAACTTTCTAATAGTTTTAAAATACCATATTATAGAGATGTTTATTTAGATAATTTAAACATTAAAAATAATGGATTGAGCTTTTTATGGAATAAAGAATTTTCCCCGAAATTAGCACACAACTTTAAAGTCTACTTTTCTAGTTTTAAATTAAATTATTCAGGAAATTATAATTATATCGATAATTATATTATACAAGAGTCTATAAAAAACAATACTGTAAAAGACATTGGTTTTTCATACAATTTAGACTATCAATTAAATGATAAAAGTAGTTTTTTATTCGGTTACGACTTCTTATCAAATGAAACAGAATACCTGTTAGATCATAAAACTTTTTTGAATCACCTTATTACCAATAGCAATGTAAAAAAGGATAAAGGAACTAATAATACACATTCGTTATTTGCTGAGTATATTTATGATACAAATGATTGGAAAATAAATTCAGGGGTTAGATTTAATTATTTTGATAGGATACATAAATCGGTAATTGAACCTCGTTTATACATCGAAAAAAAACTTACAAACAGCCTTAATTTTAAAACTTCTTTTGAACAAAAACATCAAACCTTAGGGCAAATTGTAGAGTTTCAAACTTCTAGCTTAGGTTTTGATTTAGAAAATCAAATTTGGGCACAAGTAAATGGTGATGATGTACTACTTCAAAAAAGCTTTCAAACTTCATCTGGTTTTGTTTACAATAAAAACAAATGGAAAATAGATATTGAAACTTATATTAAAGATGTAAGCGGAATGACTTCGCAAACAAGAGGATATAATGATCAAACAACAGATTTTTCGATAGGAGAAGGTGAAATTTTTGGTGTTGATTTACTAATCAACAAAAAATTTAATAATTATAGAACTTGGATTAATTATTCGTACACTAAAAATAGGTTTAAGTTTTTAGATTTAGAAAATAAATTTTTCCCTGCAAATCACGACATTACAAACTATTTTTCGTGGTCGCACGCATATAAACTTAATAATTACGAGTTCTCTTTAGGTTGGATGTATAGAACAGGAAATCCATACACTTCTGCAGATGAATTAATAACTGATCCAAATACTGGCGGACTTCTTATTATCTTAGATACAGATCATATAAATTCTAAACGCTTACCAAAATACCATCGTTTAGATACTTCTGTAACTTACTCCTTTAACTTTTCTAAAAACTGGAAAGGTAAATTAGGGTTTTCTATTTTAAACATATACAATCAAAAAAACATCATTAGCAGGTCATATACAGCCATACCTGTTGTTAACAACAATACCGTTACTTATGAATTAGGAAAAGTAGATAAAACTTCTTTAGGTTTAACACCTAATTTAGT
This sequence comes from Tenacibaculum insulae, assembly GCF_964512435.1. Lineage (GTDB taxonomy): Bacteria > Bacteroidota > Bacteroidia > Flavobacteriales > Flavobacteriaceae > Polaribacter > Polaribacter insulae_A. The sequence continues at coordinate 29,710 of NZ_OZ208512.1, forward strand.
TTTTAGAGTTAGTTTTTAAAAGAAAAAACCTCACAATATTGCGAGGTTATTTTTTAATAATTTCTGTATTTTTTTGTTTCTTCAAAAACATGTTCTAGAATTTTTCTCTCTTTTTCATCAAATTCTATATTACGCCTTTTCATAACAACTTCAGCTACTTCAAAAACTTTATTTGTTTTATACTCTGTAAATCCTGAAGCTCCTCCCCAACTATATGATGGCACAAAATTTCTTGGAAAACCACTTCCAAAAATATTTGAAGACACGCCTATTACGGTTCCGGTATTAAACATTGTGCTAATTCCGCATTTAGAATGATCTCCCATAATTAAACCACAAAACTGTAAGCCTGTTTTAGCAAAACGCCCTGTTTCATAACTCCATAATTTTACTTCAGCATAATTATTTTTTAAGTTAGAATTGTTCGTTCCTGCTCCTAAATTACACCATTCTCCTATAACCGAATTTCCTAAATATCCATCATGACCTTTATTAGAATACCCCATTAAAACAACGTTATTTATTTCTCCTCCAACCTTACAATGAGGGCCTAAAGTAGTTGCTCCGTATATTCTTGTCCCCATTTTTAAGATAGAATTTTCGCACATTGCTAAAGCGCCTCTAACAACCGATCCCTCCATAATTTTTGCATTTTTACCAATATAAATTGGTCCTTTAGATGCATTTAAAGAAGCAAATGTTAACTCTGCTCCTTCTTCAATAAAAATATCTTCTTTATTTATAAAATTAACCGTTTCTGGTATCGGTTCAGAAGTTCTTCCTTCAGTAATTAAATCAAAATCGTTTCTAATTGCTTTGTCATTTAAAGCAAAAATATCCCAAGTGTTTTTTATTTGAATAATTTCCTCTTCAAACTCTATTTGCTCATAAACAGAAAAATCTACCGCTTCTTGTGTATCTTCAGTAAAAAAAGCAATAACATCCTCTCCTTTAAAAATAGCTTGATTTTTAGTTAGATTTTTAACTTGCGCTATCAATGATTTAGTTGGTAAAAAAGAAGCGTTAAGTAACACATTTTCTTCCATTTCTACCATTGGATACTTTTCTTCTAAATATGCTTCTGTTACGGTTGTTGTAGTTAAACCTAAGTATTTTTCCCATTTTTCTCTAATCGTTAAAATACCTACTCTAATATCTGCAACTGGTTTTGTATAGGTTAATGGTAATAATGCATTACGAACATCACCGTCGAACAAAATGTAATTCATATTTTATTTTTTGGCAAATATATAATATTGATGATTAATTACACGAAAATCCATCTGCTTTTAGTTAAATTAAAAAAAGACAAACAACACAAAAACACACACAAACAACCAAAAAACAAAAATAAACAGCGAAATAATTTTCATCATCAATAACTTTTAAGCAATCAACTAGAATACTCACTAAAAAATATATGTTATTTATAATTTCTAAATATTACTTTTGTTTTATGAAAAAAGTATTAGCCTACATTATTGGAGTTATTATAGTAATTGCTAGTTTTTATTACGCATTTATATATTTTGTACCTTATAGCGAAGGAGTTCGCTCTGGCGAATTAATAAAAATTAGCCATAAAGGAGTTTTCACTAAAACATGGGAGGGCGAAATTAGTCAAGGAATATCTGGAGCTCAAATTTTTTCTTTTTCTGTTGAAAGTAAAAAAAAGCAAGTTATTGCTGATTTAAAAAAATACCAAGGTCGTTATGTTAAAGTAACTTACAAAGAGCGCTTTGGATCCTTTTTTTGGTTAGGTGATACAAAATATTTTGTTACTAAGGTAGATGAAGAAGTTTCTCCACATTTTAGAGGATTACAATTAGAAAATGAGCAGTAAAAAACACAAATACGTAGCAGAAACACGCGTTTCAATTTCAGAATTAATGTTACCTGTACATGCCAATTTTAGTGGTAAAATTCATGGTGGATATATTTTATCTCTTCTTGATCAAATTGCTTTTGCTTGTGCCTCTAAACACTCTGGTGAATACTGTGTAACAGCATCTGTAGATACAGTTGATTTTTTAAATCCGATTGAAGTTGGCGAACTCGTTACCATGAAAGCATCAGTAAATTATGTAGGAAGAACCTCGATGGTTGTTGGTGTTCGTGTAGATGCTGAAAACATTAGAACTGGAGAAAAAAAACACTGTAATTCCTCTTATTTTACTATGGTTGCTAAAAATGAAGCAGGAAAAAGTATTGAAGTTCCTGGTTTAATTGTTATTGATGATATTGAGGTAAGTCGTTTTTTAAAAGCTGTAAAACGAATTGAAATGAAAAAAAAGCGTCAAGATGAATTTGACAGTGAAGATTTTACACCTCATGATTATGTTAAAGAATTAGAAAACTATAAAGTAAAAATTGAGCTATAAAACACAAAAATCCGAAGTTAAAAACTTCGGATTTTTGTACATTATTTAGAATATAAAGCTCTAAAAGTTCTTATTTTCTAATAAACTTCCTGCTAATTGCAACAATTGTAATTCTGCATTTTTTGCAGTATATTTTGCATTACTTACACTTAACTCAGCATTTATTAAATTTACTTGAGCTTGACGAAAATCAATAGAAGTAACTTGTCCTAATTTATAACGCTCTTTAGTTCTATCAAAATTAAGCTTATTGGTTATTACATTTTTTTCTTGAACTTGTAACGAAAACAAGGCATTTTGATAAGTTTCCCACGCATTATTTACATCTCTTTCTAAACGCTCTTCTTGCTGTAATTTTTGAATTTCTTGTGTTTCTAACGCTATTTTCGCGTTGGTAACATTAGTTTTTGTGCGCCCGCCATCAAAAATATTCCAAGATAAATTTACACCAGCATTTAAACCTTTTCGGGTGTTAGAAATTGGACTAAATGCATTTACTGCATCATTATTACTTTTTGTCCAAGCATACGAACTTGTTAAACCTACATTTGGCATCCATCCAGATTTATTAATTTTAACATCTAACTGCCTTAACTCAATATTCTTTTTTGTTTGTAATAAATTTGCATTGTTACTTTTAGCTTGCTGTAAAACATCTGTTAAATTTAAATCAACAGCATAATTTACGTTTGTATTTACTGTCATTGGCGTATTTACACTTCTACCTAAAACTACATTCAAATCTCTTTTAGCATTTGCTAATTCTCTTTTTACATCAATATAAGTAATGCTGTCTTTATTTACATCAACTTCAGCATTTAACACATCTAATTTTGTGTTCTGACCATAATCAAAACTATAAGTAGCTCTTTGTAAACGTCTTTTAGAAATTGCCAATGTTTCTTTTTGTGTTTTTTCGTTTTCAGATAATCTTCCTACTTCATAGTACGCCAAAAACAATGTTGTTAAGGTATTTTCAATTACCTGACGTGCTTGTAATTCGGTTAAATTATATTGTTCTTTTAAACGTTTAAATGTATTTTGCCTGTTAAAACCATTAAAAAGAGTGTAATTTAAACCTATAGAAGCATTGTAGTTTTTAGACTCAGCGCCAGTAACCGAATTGGTAGTACCATTTTCAAACTCATTATCAGTGTCATTTTTACTATACGTTGCTCCTGCATTTCCAGTTACAGTTGGTAAATAACCACTATTATAAATACTTTTATTGTTTTTAGCGGCAGCTACATTATTTTTAGTAACTCTGATATCGTAATTATTTTTTAAAGTAATTTCTACCGCTTTTTCTTTTGATAAAACTTCTTGTCCGTAAAAAGAAATACTTACAAATAAAAAAAGGATACTTAAATATATTGTTTTCATCTTAATTTTCTTTTATTATTCTACTGCTTCTTTTTCTGATTCTAACTCAATAATTGCTCTTTCAACCTCTTCTTTTGATGGTTTTTTACCTTCCCAAAGCCATTTTGTATATACTTTCGAATAGTTTGAAATAGACAATAAAACGGGTAAAGTTAATAGCGTTAAAAAAGTTGCAATTACAATTCCGTAAGCAATAGATATTGCCATTGGTATTAAAAATTGTGCTTGACGACTTGTTTCTAAAATTAAAGGAGCTAAACCTGCAACTGTAGTTATGGTTGTTAAAAATATAGCTCTAAATCTAGATTTACCTGCTGCAAATAAAGCCTCTTCAAACTTCATCCCTTCTTTTAAATAACTGTTAAATTTACTTATCAATACCAAACCATCATTAACCATAATTCCTACCAAGGCAATGATTCCTAAAAATGATAAAATATTTACAGGAAATCCGTGAAACCAGTGCCCCCAAGCAACTCCTATTAAACTAAACGGCACCATAATTAACAACATAAATGGCTGGCCGTAAGAACGGAATGTAAATACAATTACAATATAAATTAGCAATAAAATTACTGGCGCTACAAGTGCCGCTGAACTTGAAACTTTTGATGCTTCTCTGTTTTGACCTTCATACAATGCGGTTACCGACGGATATTTTGCATTAATTTGCGGCATTAACCTTGTTTTAATATCATCTAAAACATCGGTAGCACTTCCTTGCGCATCTTTTAAATCGGCATTTACTTTTATTTCGCGCTGTCCATCTAAATGATTAATAGATATTTCACCACGTTGAATAGTGTACGTTGCAATTTCAGATAACGGAACTCTACTGCCAGTTGGTGTAACAATACGCATGTCATCTAAATTTTTAATTGATGAACGTTCTTTTTTATCATAACGAACCCAAACTTTAATTTCATCTTGACCACGCTGAAAACGTTGCGCTTGACGACCAAAAAATCCGCTTCTAATTTGCGACATTACATCGTTTAAATTCAATCCTAACAAATGCGCGTTTTCCTTTAATCGCATGTTAATTTCTTTAATTCCTTGCGGATCACTATCTGTTATATCTTTTAAATTCTGATTTTTAGTTAATTCAGCTTTTAACTCTGTTTTTGCAGCTTTTAATTCCTTAATATTATTACTTAATAAAGAAACTGAAACCGGGCTTCCTCCAAAATTTCCACCAGACCCAAAAGTTAACGATTCTACTCCATAAATTTCTCCTACTCTTTTTCTGATTTCGTTGGTAATTTCACCAGAACTAAACGTTCTTGTTTCACCTGGTAATAAGTTAATTCGTAATGATGCTTTTGCTGATCCTGGGCCAATTTGTTTTAACACATTTTCAACTACAGGTTCGTTTGTAATTGCATATTTCTCTGTAAATTCTTTTTCTACCTCCCAAGTTTTAGCTTCAATAATCGAAATAATACTATCTGTAATTTTTTCGTTGGTTCCTTGTGGCATTGTTAAGTTTACCGAAACTCTATCACTCGCTATGGATGGAAAAAAAGTTCCTCTAATAATTCCTCCTTGAAATGCGCCAATAGTAATCATCAATAAAGCAACCGGAATTACCAATCCGAAGAATTTATTATTTAATACAAATCGTAATGCTGGCGCGTATAATTTATCGCGCATAAAATCCATAAAATCTTCTGCATATTTATTAAAAGCATATAATTTTTGATTTCTATCTAATGCTTTTGAATGCGCAACGTGAGCTGGTAAAATAATTAAAGCCTCTACTAAAGATAAAATCAATGTTAATGCAACCACAGTAGCAACTTCACCAAAAAAAGCACCAATATCACCATCTAAAAAGAAAAATACTGAAAACGCTAAAACTGTTGTGGTAATTGCCGAAATAATTGGGGGCACAACCTCCATCGTTCCGTCAATTGCCGCTCTAATAGGGTTTTTACCTTTTTCATAATGATGATAAATATTTTCAGCAATTACAATTCCGTCATCCACCAAAATACCGATTACAATAATCATCCCAAATAATGATAATACATTTATGGTGATGTTAAAATAACCAGCCAACATAAACATTCCGAAAAAGGCTACTGGTAACCCTGCAGCTACCCAAAATGCTAATCGAGGACGTAAAAATAATGACAAAAACAACATTACCAACAACATTCCTTGCCACGCATTTTTAAACAATAATTCGGTACGTTGATTTAAGGTTATTGATGAATCTCTTGTAATTTCAATATGTACGTTATCGTGTTCTTTGTTAAACTTTTTTATATAATCATTAATTTTTTCTGCAGATGATAACAAATCTTCATTATTGGTATTATTTACCTGAATTCTTACCGCTAAATCTCCGTTATAAAAATTTCTATTGGGTGTTTCGTTCCAAATATCTTTTACCGTTGCCACATCTTTTAATCTAATAATTGCTCCTGATGTTTCAGCTTTTACCACTAAATTATCAAGCTCATCACCATAATACGAACGATTATTTGCGCGAATTAAATACTCTTCAGCATCTGTTTTTACAGAACCTCCTGAGGTTAAAATATTTGCTTTAGATACCGCGTTTGCAACTTGATTAAACGTTAAATTATAAGCTAATAAATCGTTTTCTCTAACCGCAATTTCAATTTCTTCAGCAGGGTAACCTGACACAGAAATTTGCGAAATCCCATCAATTCTACGAATATCATTTTCAATATCTCTTGCAATATTTTTTAGTGATTTTAACGGAATTTCATCTCCTGTAACCACAAAACTAACAGTTTCTGCAATTTTTTCTCTTTTAGCAATTACAGCAGGCTCCATTCCTGATGGAAAATTAGGTACTTTATCTACCGCGTTTTTAACATCTGCCAAAACCACGTTAATATCATAGCCTTTTAAAACTTCAACAGATATATTTGCTGAATTTTCTGAAGATGTTGAAGTTACTCTATCAACACCTACCAATCCTTTTAAATTATCTTCAATCTTTAAAACAATACCTTCTTCCATTTCTTGTGGAGAAGCACCTGGATAAGCTACATTTATCGTGATATTTTTAGCATCCGTTAACGGAAAAAATGACGATTTTAAAGAAGAAAAACCTAAAATTCCTAAAATTACAAATGCAATAATAATGATGTTTACTGCTACGGGGTATTTTATAAAATATGCGATTACTTTTTTCATATCTTATTTTTTTGCAGTGTTTTTAGTAGCCGAAAAAATAGTTACAGGCAAACCAACATAAGCTCCTGCCACTGGTTTTTCTACTAATTTATCTCCATTTTTTAAGCCTTTTACAACTACTGTTTTTTCGTTAAAATGAATCGGGTTAACCTTTATCAAGTCTAACACATTGTTTTTTACCACGTAAACCGAATTATTTTCTATCAATAATTTTCTATCAATTTCAATAGCTTCGGTTGCCGTTTTTACAGGCACATTTGCTTCTAAATGCATCCCTTCTCTTACATCTTTTCCTTTCACTTCAATAAATACCTGAACAGTTTGCGTAGCTTGATCAATTTTACCATTAATTCTTGCCACTCTTCCTATCCAAGTTTTTGTTTTTTCTAAATTATAAAGCGTTACTTTTTTATTTACTTGTAAAATATCAGCAAAACCTGCATTAACAGACAATGGTAATTCAAATACAGATGCATCTATAAATTCACCCATTTTTTGCCCAACTCTTACAAGAGTTCCGTTAGTAACTAATGTTTCTGTAAGAATACCGTTAAAAGGAGCGCGTAAATTATACTTACTTAATCGAGCTTCTAAATTTTTTAAATTATAAAAATTTGTATATATATTTTTACCAGTAATAAAATACTTTTCTTTATCAGAACTTGGCTCAGGAAGCGGTTTTACAATACTTTTTATATTGAAGTTTTTTAAATATACATCCCATTTTTTAAAAGATTCAGGATAATCTAATCGCATATCTGGCATAATAGAAGCTATTAAATTTTGTAATGAACTTCTTTGCGACTGAATAGATGCATAAAACTCTTGACTATTAATATGTAATAACGTTTGCCCTTTTTTATAAGAAACACCTGCTTTAAATTCTTTACCTGTTCCTTTTAAAACACCTTGTACTTCAGAAAAAATGGCCACTTTATTTTTAGCAACTAAGTTTCCATTCGCTGTAATATTTATAGCTACTTCTCCGTTTTTAACTTCTTTAACAAAAACGGTTTTTTCTACTTTAACAACTTCTTGTTTAGCGGCTTTTTTACTATTTTTTAATAAATTAGATATTAAAAACGACAACCCAAGTACTACAATTCCGGCTCCTACTATAATTAGTTTTCTCATATTTATATATTTAGTTGCTACTGCAACTTTTAGCTGATTTTATATTTAAGTTTTCTTGTATTTTTTGAATTACTTTTATGGTTTGTGCTATTTCTTGCTCTGAAATGTCTTTTTGTAAAGAATTCACAAATTTTTCTATCATTGGTAAGGTTTCTTCATATAACAACATTCCTTTTTTAGTAATATGAATGTTATTAATTCGCTTATCTGATTTTGATGGAATCCGAGCTACCAAATTTTTCTTTTCCATTGTGTTTACAAGCCTTGTTAACGATGTTTTATCTCTACCAGTTAAAAAAGCAAGTTCTTGTTGCGCTACTCCGTTTTGCTCTTGTACTTTTTTCAAAAAAACCCATTGTATTTTAGTTAAACAAATGTCTTTTTTACAAAAAAGCTCTTGAACATGATTATCAATCATTTTAGAAGTCCTTCCTAACCAAGGAGCTAAAGTGTTTTCGATTCCCATAAAATTATCTTAAAATTTCATGTAAAAATACTCTTTAATTAAAATATAGTTGCATATGCAACTTATTAATTTTTTGTTAAAAAAAACCGAAACTATATCAGTTTCGGTTTTTAAAAATTTAGCTTATAATTTTATTTACTCAAATACATTTTACGTCTTGCATATAAATCGTAAAATTGATCGTCTTTTAAATCATCTATAAAAAGAATACTTTCTCCTGTTGATTTCATTTCTGGACCTAATTTCTTATTCACATTCGGAAACTTGTTAAAAGAGAAAACAGGTTGCTTAATTGCATATCCTTCTAATTGTGGATTGAAATCAAAATCTGTAACTTTTTTCTCACCTAACATTACCTTTGTTGCATAGTTTACATACGGTTCTTTATATGCTTTTGCGATAAAAGGAACTGTACGAGAAGCTCTTGGATTTGCTTCAATAATATAAACCGTATCGTTTTTAATTGCAAACTGAATATTTATCAAACCAACCGTTTTTAATTCAGTAGCAATTGTGCGTGTATGATCTTTAATTTGTTGCATTACAAACTCACCTAAATTAAAGGCTGGTAAGGTAGCGTTTGAATCTCCAGAATGCACTCCACAAGGCTCAATATGTTCCATAATTCCGATGATATACACATTTCCGTCAGCATCACAAATTGCATCAGCTTCAGCTTCAATTGCACCATCTAAATAATGATCTAATAATAATTTATTTCCAGGCATTCCTTTTAATAAATCAACAACATGCTCAACCAACTCTTCTTTGTTGATGACAATTTTCATTCCTTGACCACCTAAAACATAAGAAGGTCTTACTAAAATAGGGAAATCTAATTCATCTGCTAAAGTTAAAGCTTCATCTGCAGTTTCAGCAATACCAAATTCTGGAAAAGGAATATTATTTTCTTTCAACATTGAAGAAAAACGTCCTCTATCTTCAGCAATATCTAATGCTTCAAAAGATGTTCCAATAATTTTAATTCCGTATTTCGTTAACTTTTCAGCTAATTTTAAAGCAGTTTGCCCACCTAATTGAACAATTACACCTTCTGGCTTTTCATGTTTGATGATGTCATAAATATGCTCCCAAAAAACTGGCTCGAAATATAATTTATCAGCGGTATCAAAATCAGTAGAAACCGTTTCTGGATTACAGTTAATCATAATTGTTTCGTAACCACATTCTGCCGCCGCTAAAACTCCGTGTACACAACAGTAATCAAATTCAATTCCTTGTCCAATTCTGTTGGGTCCTGAACCTAAAACTATTATTTTTTTCTTATCGGTAACTACACTTTCGTTTTCAACAAAAACTTTTCCTTCAGCAGTTTCAATATCATTTTCAAAAGTTGAATAATAATATGGTGTTTTTGCTGTAAACTCAGCTGCACAAGTATCAACTAATTTGTAAACTCTGTTTATTTTAAGTTCTTCTCTTTTACTGTAAACTTGACTTTCTAAACAATCTAACATATGTGCAATCTGTCGATCACCATATCCTTTTTGCTTCGCTTCCAGTAACAAATCTCTTTCTAAAGTTTCGATCGTGTATTTAGAAATTTCTTTTTCTAATTGAAAAAGTTCTTCATATTGCTTTAAATACCACATATCAATTTTTGTGATTTCGTAGATTTGACTCAATGGAATTCCCATTGCAATAGCATCATAAATCGCAAAAACTCTATCCCAACTTGCGTTGGTTAATTTATCAATAATTTGGTTGTAATCTTTATAACCTTTTCCATCAGCACCTAAACCATTACGTTTAATTTCTAACGATTGTGTTGCTTTGTGCAATGCTTCTTGAAAAGAACGCCCAATTCCCATTACCTCACCAACGGCTTTCATTTGTAAACCTAATGTTCTGTCAGAACCTTCAAATTTATCAAAATTCCAACGAGGTATTTTTACAATTACATAATCTAATGTTGGCTCAAATAAAGCTGAAGTAGATTTTGTAATTCCGTTTTCTAATTCATCTAACGTGTAACCAATCGCTAATTTTGTAGCTACTTTTGCAATAGGATATCCTGTTGCTTTACTCGCTAAAGCGGATGAACGCGACACACGTGGATTAATTTCAATAGCAATGATATCTTCCTTTTCATCTGGTGATACTGCAAACTGAACGTTACATCCACCTTCAAAATCACCAATAGAACGCATCATTTTTATTGCCATGTCACGCATTTTTTGATATGTTTTATCAGAAAGCGTCATTGCTGGTGCAACAGTAATAGAATCTCCAGTATGAATTCCCATCGGATCCATATTTTCTATAGAACAGATAATTACTACGTTATCATTTTTATCACGTAATAATTCTAACTCGTATTCTTTCCATCCCATCATTGCTTTATCAATCATCACCTCATGAATTGGCGATGCTTCCAAACCTCTACGTAATAATTCGTCAAAATCATTTGGGTCATAAACTATTGAAGCTCCTGCCCCACCTAAGGTATAAGAAGAACGAATTACTAACGGAAAACCAAATTCTTGTGCAATTTCTTTTCCTTTTAAAAATGATGTCGCAGTAGCTTGTGGCGCCATTGGCACATCAATTTTAATCATTAATTCTCTAAACTGCTCTCTATCTTCAGTAACATTAATGGCATCAATATCTACCCCAATTAATTTTACATCAAAGTCTTTCCAAATTCCTTTATCATCAGCTTCAATACATAAATTTAATGCTGTTTGACCTCCCATTGTTGGTAAAACGGCATCAATTTGTGGATGCTCTTTTAAAATTTGAATGATAGATTTTGTAGTTAAAGGCAACAAATACACATGATCTGCCATTGATGGGTCAGTCATAATTGTTGCAGGATTTGAATTGATTAAAATAGTTTCAATTCCATCTTCACGTAAAGATCGTAAAGATTGTGATCCAGAATAATCAAATTCACAGGCTTGTCCAATAACAATTGGCCCAGATCCGATTATTAAAATAGATTTAAGATTTTGATTTTTAGGCATTTTTACTTGTGTTGTTGTGTTGTTGTTTTTTTTCTCAAAAATAAAAAATATTATATCTACAAAAAAGGTGTTACTAAAAAATAGTAACACCTTAAATATATTAACAATTGTTAATCATTATTTTTTTGGTCTTGGAGCTGAAGATACACTTATGCTCTTTCTTCCTTTTGCTCTTCTTCTAGCTAATACTTTACGTCCATTAGCAGATGCCATTCTTTCTCTGAAACCGTGTTTGTTTCTTCTTTTTCTCTTCGATGGTTGGTACGTTCTTTTCGGCATTATTTATATTTTTAAAATCGTCTTTAATTATATGTTTGCTTTTATGAAATTCCGTCTGCTAAAAGCGTGGGCAAATATACAACAGTTTTTTGGTCTGACAAATACTAGTTTTACTTTTTTTAATATTTTTTTGACTTCACAAAAATAAGCAATTTTAATCAATGTTTTTTCACTTTTTTATTTGTTCGAATTGTTAGACTTCTTACTTTTGCCCAAACCTAACAACACCATGAACAATACTAAATACGTTTTTGTAACAGGAGGCGTAACTTCATCACTAGGAAAAGGAATTATAGCCGCTTCTTTAGCGAAATTATTACAAGAACGTGGTTTCTCTGTAACTATTCAAAAATTAGACCCATATATTAATATTGATCCAGGAACATTAAACCCGTATGAACACGGTGAATGTTATGTAACTGATGACGGAGCTGAAACAGACTTAGATTTAGGACATTACGAACGTTTTTTAAACATTCCTACTTCACAAGCTAATAATGTTACTACTGGTAAAATTTATCAATCAGTAATTAACAAAGAGCGTAAAGGTGAGTTTTTAGGAAAAACGGTACAAGTAATTCCACATATTACTGATGAAATTAAACATCGTATTCAAATTTTAGGGAATACTGGCGATTATGATATCGTAATTACCGAAATAGGCGGAACCGTTGGTGATATTGAATCACTACCGTATATTGAAGCTGTTCGTCAATTACAATGGGAATTAGGTGAAGATAACGCCATTATTATCCACTTAACACTTGTTCCTTATTTAGCAGCTGCAGGCGAATTAAAAACCAAACCTACACAGCATTCTGTAAAGATGTTAATGCAAAGTGGTTTAAGTCCTAATATTCTTGTTTGTCGTTCTGAACATGAAATTAACGACACTATAAAACGTAAGCTTGCTTTATTTTGCAATGTTAAAAAACAAGATGTTATTCAGTCTTTAGATGCTGAAACAATTTACGATGTTCCTAATTTAATGTTTAAAGAAGGATTAGATTATGTTGTTTTAGATAAATTAAACTTATCTACTCGCAAACAACCTGCATTACAAGAATGGAATCAATTTGTGAATGCTTATAAAAATCCTACCGCTACTTTAGAAATTGGTTTGGTTGGTAAATATGTTGAATTACATGATTCATACAAATCAATTACCGAAGCTTTTATTCATGCTGGTGCAACAAACAAAGCAAAAGTAAATGTACGTTGGATACACTCAGAAGAACTAACGCCTAAAAATGCTGCAACTAAATTAAAAGGTTTAGATGGTGTATTGGTAGCTCCTGGTTTTGGTGATCGCGGAATTGAAGGAAAAATTGCCGCAGTACAGTATGTACGTGAAAATAACATTCCTTTTTTAGGAATTTGTTTAGGTATGCAAATGGCAGTTATCGAGTATTCTCGTAATGTTTTAGGTTTAAAAGAAGCCGAATCTACCGAAATGAACGAAAAAACAGTACATCCAGTTATTAATTTAATGGAAGAGCAAAAAAATGTTACTGAAAAAGGTGGAACAATGCGTTTAGGTGCTTGGGATTGTGAATTAACTAAAGATTCTAAAGTATTTGAAGCCTATAAAGCTAATTTAATTAGTGAGCGTCATCGCCATAGATACGAATACAATAACGATTATAAAGAGCAGTTAGAATTAGCTGGAATGAAAGCTACTGGTGTAAATCCTAAAACAGGGTTGGTAGAAATTGTTGAAGTTCCTTCACACCCTTGGTTTGTTGGTGTACAATATCACCCAGAATATAAAAGTACCGTTTTAAATCCACATCCATTATTTGTCGGATTTATAAAAGCCGCTTTAGAACAATCAAAAAAATAAATTTAAAAATCCTGTAGTTATTTAATTACAGGATTTTTTTATCAATAATTTGGAACGCTATTTGAACTACCAATAGCATCAAAATTAATCACCGTAAAACCTAATAATATCAATAGGGTTTTACTACATTTGTCGGGTTTTTCAATAATCAGAAAAACATAAAATGACAAGTTGACATTATAACACATAATCAATGGAACAAAAAAAATTTGATTTAAATTCCTTTATAGGAATGCTTTTATTAGGAGGAATATTACTTTGGTGGATGAACACCCGTAAACCAGAAGTAACTCCTGAAAACACTACAAAAACCGAGCAAGTTACCGAAGTAGCAAATACTGCAAACAACACTGTTGAAACTGCTGTTGTAAACGATTCGTTACAACAAATTGCTTTAAAAAATAAATTAGGTGCTTTTGCCTATGGTGCTTCTACTGGTAAAGAAGGAGTTACTGCAATAGAAAACGACCTAGTAAAATTAACTATTGATAATAAAGGTGGACAAATAATTGAGGCCTTAATCAAAAATTTTAAAACCTACGATTCGCTTCCTTTATATTTAGTGAAAGATAAAAATGCATCTTTTAATATTAATTTTGGTACTACTGATAATCGTATTTTAAATACTAAAGATTTATTATTTACACCTACGTTAACTAAAAATGGTGATATACAAGTACTTTCTATGAAATTGAAAGTATCTGAAACTCAATTTTTAGAATACCGATACGAAATTAAAAAAGACGATTACCGTGTTGGTTTTGCTGTGCGTTCTCAAGGATTAAATAATGTAATTAATAGCTCTCAGGCAATCAATTTAGATTGGAACTTAAAAGGTTTTAGACATGAAAAAAGTTTAAAAACCGAAAACATGTACTCTTACTATTATTATAAAGCTGATGACGAAGTAGAGTATTTACAAATGAATGACGATGAAGTAGCCAACGATATTGATTGGATTGCTTATAAACAACATTTCTTTTCTACAATTTTATCTTCTGATACTCCATTTAGCAACGCTAGTTTAAAATCGGTTGATTTTGCTGGCGAAGAAAAAGATAGTGTTTTTACAAAAACGTACGGTTTAAAAACTCCTTTAACATTAACAAACGGAGAATTAAATTATAATATGCAATGGTTTTACGGACCAACAGATTACAATTTATTAAAATCATACGAAGGAACAAGTTTAGATGAAATTGCTGATTTAGGTTGGGGAATTTTCGGATTTTTAAACCGTACTGTTTTCCATCCAGTATTTAACTTATTAAAAGGATTTATTGGTAACTTCGGATTGATTATTATCTTAATGACCATTGTTGTTCGTATTATCATGTCGCCAGTACTTTATAAATCGTATTTATCAAGTGCAAAAATGAAGGTTATTCGTCCAGAAATGGAAGAAATCAACAAAAAATATCCTGGTAAAGAAAACGCAATGAAACGTCAGCAAGAAATTATGACGGTACAGCGAAAAGCGGGAGTTAGTATGATGTCTGGTTGTATACCCGCCCTACTACAAATGCCTGTTTTCTTTGCTTTATTTAAGTTTTTTCCAACAAATATTGAGTTTAGACAAAAAAGCTTTTTATGGGCAAATGATTTATCATCTTACGATATGATTTATCAATTACCATTTAGCATTCCATTTTACGGAGATCACGTAAGTTTATTTCCAATATTAGCATCTATAGCCATTTTCTTTTACATGAAAATGAACCAAAGTCAACAAGCAAATATGCAAGCGCCTACGCAAGAAGGAATGCCAGATATGAGTAAAATGATGAAGTATATGATTTACTTCTCTCCTATTATGATGTTATTTTTCTTTAATAACTACGCAAGTGGATTAAGTTTATACTATTTCATATCAAACTTATTAACCATTGCAATTATGTTAGTAATTAAAAACTATGTAATTGATGAAGCTAAAATTCACGCTAAAATTGAAGAAAATAAAAAGAAGCCTGAAAAAGCTAAAAGCAAGTTCCGTGAGCGTTTAGATAATGCCATGAAACAAGCCCAAGAGCAACAAGCAGCTCAGCAAAAATCTAGAAAAAAATAAATTATTTTTTCATACTTAAAAAGGTCGCATTAGCGACCTTTTTTTATTTAACATTCCTTTAACTAAACCTCTTTAAACCTTTAAAGAAATTTGCTGTCTTATCTAGACTATAAACAAACTACAATGAAAAAAATATTATTTCTTTTTTTACTCGTTAGCCTTACAACTGTAGCCCAAAAATCTACTAAAAAAAGAGCTTCAAAAATTACACTTTCTGGTACGGTTTTAGAAACCAAAACCAAACAACCTTTAGAATATGCAACTTTGGTATTAACCAATACTAAAACAAAGCAAGTTTTAGGAGGTGTTACAAATATAAAAGGTAAATTTTCTGTAGATGCACCTTCAGGTAATTATAGTATAAAGGTTGAGTTTATCGGATTTAAATCAAAAAATTTAGGAACACAAAACTTAACAGCAAGTAAAAATTTAGGAACAATTTTACTTTCAGAAGACGCAGAAACTTTAAATGAAGTAGAAATTATTGCCGAAAAATCTACTGTTGAAATCCGTTTAGATAAAAAAATATATAACGTAGGTAAAGACATGACAGTAAAAGGCGGAACAGCTTCTGATGTTTTAGACAACGTACCATCGGTAAGTGTAGATGCCGAAGGAGCCGTTAGTTTACGTGGTAATGAAAATGTTAGAATTCTTATTGATGGAAAACCATCAGCTTTGGTAGGTTTAACGGGTACTGATGCTTTAAGAAATTTACCTGCCGATGCTATTGAAAAAGTAGAAGTTGTTACCTCACCATCTGCCAGATATGATGCTGAAGGAACTGCTGGTATTTTAAATATTATTTTAAGAAAAGGAAAAATTACTGGTTTTAACGGTTCTTTAAATGCGACTGTTGGTAATCCTGATATGTTTAGAGTGGCACCTAATTTAAATTACAGAACAAAAAAAATAAATCTTTTTTCAAGCCTTGGTTACTCATACCGTAAAGGTCCAGGAAACTCACAAACTGAATTTTCATATTTAACTAACGGAACTTTAGACAGCACACAAGTTGAAGACAGAACTTTTGATAGAGAAAACAAAAACTTTAATGCTTCTGTTGGTTTAGAATATTATATCAACAAAAAAAGTTCGGTTACAGGTAACTTTGTATATCGAAAATCTAACGGAAATGATATTGCAACCAATATTACCGATCGTTATTTATTTAACGACCCAACACAAGTACTTTTAAACGAAAATAGAGTTGAAAACGAAGATGAAGACGGCGTAGACAAACAATACTCTATAAATTACACCAATAACTTAAATGATAACGGTGAAAAAATATCTATAGATTTACAATACGGTGATAGCGAACAAACAGAAAACTCGCCAATTAAAGTAAACGATATTTTATCTGAAGATAATTCGCAAATTACAAACTCTAAAGAAAAATTATTTCAGATAGACTATGTATTGCCTATCGGTGAAAATAGTCAATTTGAAATCGGACATAAAGCTACTTTACAAAATTTAGAATCAGATTTTAGAGTAAACATTTTAGATCCGAATTCAAATTTCGACCCATCAAATGCCATCGAATTTAAGCAAGACATTTATGCTTTTTATACCCAATACGGAAGTAAAATAAATAACTTCTCTTATTTATTAGGACTTCGTACCGAAATTACCGAAATTGATTTAGAGGTAATTACTACAAATCAAAAATCAGAAAAAAAATATACAGAGTGGTTTCCAACCATTAATTTAGGATACGAATTAAACGACAACGAAAACCTAACCTTAGGTTACAGCAGACGTTTAAGAAGACCACGTCACTGGTTTTTAAATCCGTTTGAAAGTCGTAGCTCTGCAACCAATGTATTTAGAGGAAATCCAGATTTAAATCCAACATTTACAAGTTCATTCGATTTAGGTTACAACACAAAAATCAGAAAATTTAATTTAGGAGCCTCATTATATTACCAACTTTCAACAGATAAAATTCAACGTGTTTCAATAATTGAAGAAAGAAACGGAACCAACGTTTTTGTTAGTCAACCTTTAAATTTAAATGATGAAACTCGTTACGGATTCGAATTTACGTCAAACTACAATCCAACAAAAAAAGTACGTTTATCAGCAAGTTTTAACTACTTTAAATTTAATACGGATGCGTTTTCGTACACTTACACCGCACAAGACGGATCGCAAGTTACCACAAACCTAGCCGAGGTAAACGAAAGTAGCTGGTTTGCTCGTTTTAACTCTCGTATTACATTGCCTGCAAAAATACAATGGCAAACACGTTTAATGTACCGAGGACCACAAAACAACGCACAAAGCGATAGAGAAGGAATGTTTATGGCAAACCTAGCTTTTAGTAAAGATATTTTAAAAGACAAAGCCTCTTTGGTATTAAATGTAAGCGATTTATTCAACTCTCGTAAACGAGAAAGCACTACTTATTATGGCGGAAGAGAAAATCCATCAACCATTTCTAACGGAGAGTTTCAATGGCGTGAACGTCAAATTAGTTTAAGTTTTACGTATCGTTTTAATCAAAATAAAAACCAACGAAATAAAGCACAAAAAAATCAAAATTTCGACGGTGGTGGCGGTGAAGGTTACGACGGTTAAAATTTTATTTTGGGCGTTCGAGCGGGCTTTCATTACTCGCTTTTCATAAAAAAACACACAAGTTTTAAACTTGTGTGTTTTTTTATGAAAGAGCTCAAACAAACCATTCAATCCCTAACGCAGTTACCGCTATTTAAAAGTAAACACTAATTGTAATTAATTTACTATGAGTAGTATTTTTGACCTCACAGGTTTTTAAAACCTGTGAGGTCTTTATAATAAATTTCGACTCTTCTATGCCTTCATATAGCAACCAACCAGCATTATATAAATATTATTAATTTATCGAAAAACGGATTCTTAATTAATTGCCTAGCCCCGATTGCAGCAATTGTTTGAGCTCTTTTTTGATTTTTCTTCAAAAAAAGCGAGTGCGGAAAGCGGGAAATAGCTTCTTAAAAAAAATATAAATACAAAAAAAGCTCGTTTATTATAAACGAGCTTTTTACTATTATTTTATCTACAAAAATTACTTAGCTTCTTCAGCAGCTTTTTTTGCTTCTCTTTTTAATTTTAAGTTCTCCCAAATTGTTCCGCCAATCCAGTAAGGAACTACAAATGTTAATAAGAAAATTAACAACCAAAATCCGGTTGTAAAAATAAACATGAATAATACCAATCCTGAAAATTCTGAAAAATCTAACATTTGTTTCTTATTAATAATTGTTATGCAGCAAAATTAAAACTATTTTTCTTTTCAAGCAATAAAATCTGACAAAAATCACGTACTAAAACTTTTAGAATTTGTAATTTTGATTTTAGTTAAATTATAGCCTTTTAAATCATTTTAAAATGACAAAATACAGAATCGAAAAAGACACCATGGGAAACGTTGAAGTTCCTGCTGATAAATACTGGGGAGCACAAACCGAACGTTCTCGTAACAACTTTAAAATTGGTCCTGCTGGGTCTATGCCATTAGAAGTTGTATATGGTTTTGCTTACTTAAAAAAAGCGGCTGCTTATACAAATGCTGAATTAGGCGTTTTATCTAACGAAAAAAGAGATTTAATTGCTCAAGTTTGTGACGAAATTTTAGCAGGTAAACACAACGATCAATTTCCGTTAGTAATTTGGCAAACAGGTTCTGGTACGCAATCTAACATGAACTGTAACGAAGTTATTGCCAACAGAGCACATGAAATTGCAGGTAAAGTTATTGGTGAAGGTGAAAAAACCATTCAACCAAATGATGATGTAAATAAATCGCAATCATCAAACGATACGTTTCCTACAGGTATGCACATTGCTGCTTATAAAAAAATTGTAGAAACTACTATTCCTGGAGTTGAGCAATTACGCGATACTTTACAAAAAAAATCAGAAGCTTTTAAAGACGTTGTTAAAATTGGTCGTACCCATTTAATGGATGCAACTCCGTTAACTTTAGGTCAAGAATTTTCTGGTTATGTAGCACAATTAAACTTTGGTTTAAAAGCTGTAAACAACTCTCTTGAACACCTTAGTCAATTAGCTTTAGGAGGAACAGCGGTAGGTACAGGTTTAAACACACCTGCTGGTTACGATATTTTAGTTGCTAAATACATTGCAGAATTTACTGGTTTACCTTTTATTACTGCCGAAAATAAATTTGAAGCATTAGCTGCACACGATGCTTTAGTTGAAACACACGGAGCTTTAAAACAATTAGCGGTTTCAATTAATAAAATTGCTAATGATATTCGTTTAATGGCTTCAGGGCCTCGTAGTGGAATTGGTGAATTAATTATCCCTGCTAACGAGCCAGGTTCTTCTATTATGCCTGGAAAAGTGAATCCTACGCAAGCAGAAGCTATTACTATGGTTTGTGCACAAGTTATGGGTAATGACGTTGCTGTTACCGTTGGTGGTACGCAAGGACATTACGAATTAAACGTATTTAAACCAATGATGGCGGCTAACGTATTACAATCTGCTCAATTAATTGGAGATGCTTGTGTATCTTTTGATATTAACTGTGCTGCTGGTATAGAGCCTAACCACGATAGAATTACCGAGTTAGTAAACAACTCTTTAATGTTAGTTACTGCATTAAATACTAAAATTGGATATTATAAAGCTGCTGAAATTGCTAACACTGCACACGCAAACGGAACAACTTTAAAAGAAGAAGCGGTACGTTTAGGTTATGTTACATCTGAACAATATGACGAATGGGTAAAACCAGAAGACATGACTGGAGGATTAAAATAAAATACTTAATTTTGTAAACGCTAAAAAAAGCTGCATAATTTATGCAGCTTTTTTTAGCGAAAATAATTAATCATATTAAAAGAAAAGATGATGAATACACACGAAGAATATATGAGTGAAGCTGTAAAAGCAGCTTTAAAAGGAATGCAAAATAACGAAGGTGGTCCTTTTGGTTGTATTGTTGTAAAAGACGGAGAAATTATAGGTCGCGGAAATAACAAAGTTACCTCAACCAACGACCCAACGGCGCATGCCGAAGTTACTGCAATTAGAGATGCTTGTAAAAACATTGGGTCTTTTCAGTTAGATGGATGTATTGTATACACTTCTTGCGAACCTTGCCCTATGTGTTTAGGAGCAATTTATTGGGCTAGACCAGATAAGGTGTATTACGGAAGCAATCAAGTTGATGCTGCTAATATTGGTTTTGATGACGAATTTATTTACAAAGAAATTCCGTTACCTTACGAAAAAAGAAGCATTCCGTTTGAACAAGTTGGGCGAAAAATTGCCTTAGAACCTTTTGAAAAATGGACAGAAAAACAAGATAAAATTGAATATTAAATTATGGTTATTTTAGAAAATGAATATTTAAAGATTGAAATTAACACATTAGGTGCTGAAATTTCAAAAATATATTCGAAAAAAACTAACTTAAATTATTTATGGAATGGTGATGCTTCTTTTTGGAAGCGTCACGCTCCTATTTTATTTCCCATTGTAGGTAAACTTAAAGAAAATACTTATAAAATTGATGACGAAAAGTATCAATTACCTCAACATGGTTTTGCTAGAGATACTTCTTTTACTGTTTTAACTAAAAATGACACTAAAGTTACTTTTCAACTTTTATATTCTACAAAAACGATAGCTAAATATCCTTATAAGTTTAGCTTACAGATTTGTTATGAATTAAAAGATAGTCAACTTTCTGTTTCTTATAAAGTTGTTAATTTAGATAATCAAACTATTTATTTTTCTATTGGTGCACATCCTGCTTTTAACTGTCCTTTAATTGAAAACACTTCTTTTAATGATTATTTTATTGAGTTTGAAAAAGAAGAAACACCTACACAATTATTTTTAAATCCGAAAACGGGATTTAGAAACAACGCTTCTAAAAAAGTGAATCTTGGTCAAAAAATCGATTTATCGTATGATTTATTTACATCTTTTGATACTTTAATATACAAAGGAATTACATCTAAAACGGTTTCTTTAAAATCAAAAAAACACGCTCACGGAATTCATTTACACTTTCCGGATTGGAAATATTTAGCTTTTTGGACAAAAGAAACAGGTACTCCTTTTATTTGTATAGAACCTTGGATGGGAATTTCTGATAGTGATGATAGTAATCAAATTTTAAAAGATAAAACTGGTATGCTAAATTTAGCCGAAACTAAAACCTACGAAAACAGTTATTCTTTTGATTTCTTTTAATCAAAAAAACAAGTACATAAAAAAAACCTCCAAGTAATTGCTACTTAGAGGTTTTTTATTTTACTAAAAATCTATCTATTTTGTTTTTCTAAACATCAACCAAAAACCAATTAATACCAACGGAATACTTAATACTTGTCCCGTATTTAATGAGTTAAATACCCAATCTTCTCTACCATCAACTTGGGCTTTCTTTAAAAACTCGATAAAGAAACGTAACGACCATAGTACCACCATAAATAATCCGAATAAAAATCCTGATTGATTCTTTTTATCTGTTTTCCAGTAAAAATGCCATAAAGCAAAAAACAGGGCTAAATAACTAAATGCTTCGTATAATTGTGTTGGATGTGAAGGAACCGTCTCTCCTGCTCTTTTAAAAATTACTCCGAAACTACTTCCTGTTGGTTTTCCGTAAATTTCTGAATTAAAAAAGTTTCCTAAACGGATAAAAAAACCAGCTAAGGCAACCATAATTCCTAATCTATCTAAAATAAACAACCATGGTTTATTTAAATGTTTTTTAGCGTAAAAATATAAAGCAATAGGAATACCGATGGCAGCACCATGACTTGCAAAACCAGTAAAACCTGTGAATTTCCATGAACCATCAGCCAATTTTTTCATTGGTAAAATAATTTCTAATAAATGGTTTTGGTAATAATCCCAACTATAAAAGAAAACATCTCCTAAACGCATTCCTACCAACATAGAAACAAAAACATACATAAATAAAGGATCAAGTTTTTCAACCGAAATATTATCATTTATATAAATTTTCTTCATAAACCGAAGTCCTAATACAAAAGCTGCTACAAACATTAAACTGTACCAACGAACACCAAAACTTCCTATTTTTATAATTTCAGGATCTAAATCCCATACTATGGATAAAAAATTCATTTATATTTTTATTTATGTCAGGTCTCGACTATTCGCAACCCATTTTTAATTTATTTTCACTAAATAATCTTGCAAACTACATTTCTATTTTTAACAAATATTACTTTGTTTTTAAATAATGTTCGAGTTAAAAATTACTATTTCTTTTTTTCTGGCACCGGATCGTAACCACTACCTCCCCAAGGATGACAGCTAAAAATTCTTTTTAAAGCCAACCAACCGCCATAAAACAAACCGTGTTTTTGTAATGCTATAATTGTATAACTAGAGCATGTTGGCGAATACCTACACGTTGCTGGTGTAAATGGCGAAATTGCTGTTTGATAAAATCGCACCAGCATTATAAAAGGATATGTTAAAATTTTCTTCAAAATTAATTAACCGAAAAACTTGTTCCTTCTCTACCGTCTTTTAATTGAATGCCTAAAGCTAATAACTTATCACGAATTTCGTCGGATAAAGCCCAGTCTTTGTTCTCGCGTGCTTCTTTTCGCATTTGAATCAACATTTCTACAACTCCGCTTAATTTATCAGAATTATTACCTTTGGTTGCTTCATTCATCAATCCTAAAACATCAAAAACAAAAGCATTGATGGTTTTGGTAAAATCTTCTAAATCAGCAGCAGTTAAAGTTGCTTTTCCTTCTTTTATTTGGTTGATGTTTTTTACAGCTTCAAATAAATGTGAAATTAAAACAGGCGTGTTAAAATCGTCATTCATTGCCGCATAACAATCATTTTTCCAACTAGTAATATTAAAGGTTGATGTATTACTTGTTTCAATTTTATCTAAATAATTAACAGCATCCATTAACTTTGTATGTCCTTTTTCTGATGCTTCTAAAGCTTCTCCCGAAAAATCTAAAATACTTCTGTAATTGGCCTGCATGTTAAAAAAACGAACTACACTTGCCGAAAATGCTTTTGGCAACACACTATTTTCTCCTGATAAAATTTCGTTTGGTAAAATAAAATTTCCTGTAGATTTTGCCATTTTCTGGCTATTTAACAATAACATATTGGTATGCATCCAGTAATTTACAGGCGTTACACCACTACAGGTTTGCGATTGCGCTATTTCACACTCGTGATGCGGAAATTTTAAATCCATTCCACCTCCGTGAATATCAAATTTTTCGCCTAAATATTTTGTGCTCATTACCGAACATTCTAAATGCCAACCAGGAAAACCATCACTCCAAGGAGAAGGCCAACGCATAATATGGCGTTCATCTGCTTTTTTCCAAAGTGCAAAATCTTGCGGATTTTTTTTATCCGATTGCCCATCTAAAGTTCGAGTATTGTGAATTGCATCTTCTATTTTTCTACCAGAAAGGATTCCGTAATTGCCAGTTTCGTTGTACTTTAAAACATCAAAATAAACAGAACCATTTACTTCGTAAGCCAAACCTTTTTCCATGATTTCTTTAATCATTTCAATCTGTTCAACAATATGCCCAGTTGCAGTTGGCTCTATACTTGGTGGTAAAAAGTTGTAATTTTTTAAAACATCATGAAAATCTACCGTGTACTTTTGTACCACTTCCATCGGTTCGATTTCCTCTAAACGTGCTTTTTTAGAAATTCTATCCTCTCCTTCATCAGCATCATTTTCTAAATGACCTGCATCAGTAATATTACGTACATAACGCACTTTATACCCTAAATGTAACATATAACGATACACCACATCAAAAAACATAAACGTACGTACGTTTCCTAAATGGGCGTTGCTATATACCGTTGGTCCACAAACGTACATTCCTACGCGTCCTTCGGTTACAGGTTTAAAAAGCTCTTTTGTTTTTGTTAAAGAGTTGTATACTTTTAGTTGATTTTCTTTGTATAATTCCATTGAAAAAGTGACTGTTTACAGATGCTAAAGATAGGCACTTTATAAAGAATAATGAAATGGAATTTATTAGGAAAGTAATAAAATTTTAAAAGGTATTTTTTTAATACAATCTATTATTTTTGAAGTACTAACTGACTGTATTTACCAATGATTTTCACCATATTATCTTCTGTTGATATGCTAAAATTACCATTTACTTCTTTTTTAGAATCGTTAACCGAAAATTTTATTGCTGGTTTATTAGGATAATTTTTAGCTTTACCTCCTATAACATACGTTAATTTTTTATTTATGTTAGCTATATTTATCAAAGCTTCGGATGAATTTAAATCAACTTTAAAAGTATGATAATTGGGGTGAATTTTATTGACTTTTAAACCTCCAAATTTACTATTTACCTCAACATCATTATAAACGTTAACAAGAACAACTTCTGACGAAGTTGAACTTATTTTGGTATTGGTAACCGATGCTAAATTAGCATCGGATACGTTATTTAAAAACAAAGTACTCTCATTTAATGAATTGATGGTTACAGGCGAAAATGATACGTTTAAGTGACTTCCGTTTAAATTATCAGCTTTAAAAGTACCGTAACTTACTTTTCCGGATGCTTTTGTTTTTGGTAATTTAACTTTACAATGGCGTGTGTTTAAATCGAATTTTGCATTTTTTGGTACTTTAATAATGATTTTCTTGGTTATTTTTACTTTTTTACCATTTATAGTAACTGATCCTGATTTATTTAAAAAAGCGAAATTTAATTTTGTGCTTTTAAGTGATTCTTGCGCTTTCTTTAACGCCTCTCTTTTTATTTCAAGATTATATCGTTGTGCTTCTCTTTTTTTTATTAACTGTTGCCTTTTAGCGTTAACCTTTTTCTTTAACACTTCTCTTTTTAACTTTATTAATTCAACCTTTTTTTCTCTTTCAAGCTGTTTAATTTTTTCTTTAAATTCTTTTTTCTTCTTTTCTTGATCTTTTTTAAACCTTTTATATTTTTTTGTTTTCTTAAACTTTTCCCATTCTTTTTTAGATTTTATGGTGATGTCATTTACACCATCTTTCCATTGAAAAAAGTAGTTTTTACCATCTTTCGTGTATTTATCAAAATCAAACTCAATGTTTTCTAAACCTGTAACAATTTCTTCAAAATTAATTTCTGGTATTTCAATTTCTGGCATCTCAGGTATTTCTGGCATTTCAGAAATCTCTGGTATTACAATAACATTATCGTTTGTACCGTATTGATAAACTTTTGGTAAGTTATTTTTAGAGGAATTAAAAAACACAAAATTGTTATTATCAAACGAATGAAAATTATTTTTGCTTGCATTAATTTGTACTTTGTTCTTATTCCCTAAAGCTTCAAATTGCCAATTTTTAAAATACTTTTCGGCGGCTTTTTTATCAAGTCCTTCTACTTCAATAATAGCTTCTACAGATACTTGGTTTTTGTTCCATGTAGTTACATCAATATCAGCATTTGAGGCATTTATGTTTACAACAACATCTTTATTGGTTGTAAAATTTTCACTAATTTTTTTATCGTATTTCTGAGCAAAAACAACACCTGTTGTTAATAATGAAAAAACGGCTATTTTAAATATTTTGAATATCATTTTGAGTTGGATTTTTAAGTTCTTTTAATTGTTTTTGCATACGTTTTAACAGCTGTAAACGCATTTGCAGGTTTCCAATCAATGCATTGATAGTATTATCATTAATCCCTTTTGTATTGAGCTCTCGGGTTAAGGTTTTATATTCTTTGGTTAACTCGCCTATTTCGGCAAAATAACCATCAAAAAATTCTTTCGTATCGTCTGTTAATTCTAACTGACTTAATTCGTAGTTTATGGTATTTACATAATATGACTCCACCGTTTTTAACTCGGGCGAAATAGTACCTAAACTTATATTGTTTTTATATTCTTCTGGTATTTCTTTTATCGGTGTTTCAATTGTATTCGTTGGGTAAAATTGAATTCCTAAGCTTACCAATAAAACTATTGAAGCTGCAACATACAGCCATTTATATGATTTTTTAATTGATGGTTTTTCTTGTAATTCCTCCATCAATTTTTGTTGAAAACGTTGCCTATGATTTGTTGATAATTCTACTGAATTTTCAACTTCTTTTTTTAGTATTTCTCTAATATCTTTAGACATGATATACTGTTTTTAACTGTTCTTTTACTTTCTTTTTTCCTCGTAATAAATGTGTACGAGAAGTTACTTCTGAAATTCCTAAAATTTGTGAAATTTCTCCGTGGTCATATCCTTCTAATAAAAATAAAGTTAACACAACTCTATATTTATCTTTTAAATTTTGAATACAACTTACAATTTCTTGATGCGAAATAGTAGGCGACACCTTCCAATCATCTTCATCTACAATACTGCTTGTTTCTTCATTTATTGATACTAATTCTAACTTTTTCTTTTTTAACCAATCTATACTTTGATTAATTACAATCCGCTTTAACCAAGCACCAAAAGCAACCTCTTCTTTATAATTATATATATTTTTAAAAGCTTTTATAAAAGCATCTTGCATCACATCTTCAGCAATAAATTTATCTTTTACATACCTAATTGCTACAGCAAACATGGCATCGCAATACAAATCATACAATTGCATTTGTGCTTTTGCATTATTGTTTTTACACGCATCTATTACGGATTGATGTAGCTGTTTGGTTGGTTTCATTTTTGATTTCTTATACTAAAGACGATACTTTTTATGTTACGTTGCATTTTGCTGCCTTTTTATTTTTAAATTTACATTATTATTTCGTTTTACCTTTATAATGACGCATAAAAACAAATCTGCACTTACCGAAAAAGATGGTGTTTCTCAACCAGAAACAACCAGTACAGCATCCGCAGAAAAAATAAAATTTAGCCGAAGAAAAAAAACAACTACTAATCAATTTATTACCCAAATTCTAAAAGGTAGTATTCCGTTTTTAAGCAAAGCCATTACCTTGGTAGAAAGTACCAATACCAAGCATCAAAAACAAGCTACCGAAATTATTGAAGCTTGTTTACCACACGCCAACAAATCTATTCGAATAGGTATTACTGGTGTTCCTGGCGTTGGTAAAAGTACTTTTATTGAAGCTTTTGGTAAACACTTAACTTCGGTAGGTAAAAAAGTAGCCGTTTTAGCTGTAGACCCAAGTAGTTCTGTAAATAAAGGAAGTATTTTAGGTGATAAAACTCGTATGGAAGAATTAGTGACCGACAAGAATGCCTTTATTCGTCCTTCTCCTTCGGGAACCTCTTTGGGTGGAGTTGCTCAAAAAACTAGAGAATCTATTATTTTATGTGAAGCTGCTGGTTTTGATACCATTATTATTGAAACCGTTGGCGTTGGGCAATCTGAAACTGCTGTACACTCTATGACCGACTTTTTTTTATTACTAAAATTAGCAGGCGCAGGCGATGAATTACAAGGTATTAAACGCGGAATTATTGAAATGGCAGATGCTATTGTTATTAATAAAGCTGATAGTGGTAACGAAAAAAATGCTAAAATTGCTAAAGTTGAATTTAATAGAGCTTTACATTTATATCCACCAAAAGACAGTAAATGGCAGCCGAAAGTTTTATTATCTAGTGCCTTAAATCATCAAGGAATTGATGCTATTGATACTATGATTAATGACTATATGTTGTTGGTAAAAAACAATGCATATTTTCAACAAAAAAGAAATGAACAAAATAATTATTGGTTGTTAGAAACCATTAATCAGCAATTAAAAAATAATTTTTATAACAATCCTAAAATTAAAGAAGTGCTTAAAAATGAAGTTTTAAGTTTAGAAAACGGAAAAACTACACCCTTTGCTGCTGCCCAACGATTATTAAATATAAACTATGGAAAATAATAATTTAACTTGGAGTGATTTTGAAAAAGTAGAAATGCGGATTGGTACCATCCTTTCTGCGGATATTTTTAAAGAAGTTAAAAATCCTGCGTATAAATTGCAAATCGATTTTGGCGACTTTGGGATAAAAAAAACCTCGGCACAAATCACTAAATTATATACTACTGATGAATTAATAGGTAAACAAATTGTTGCCGTTGTTAATTTTCCTAAAAAACAAATTGCCAATATTATGAGTGAATGTTTAATTTTAGGCGGATTAGGAAACGATAAAGAAGTTACTTTATTATCGTCTGACAAACCTGTAAAAAACGGAACAAAAATTGGATAAAAAATTTATTGTACCTAATTTTAAATAAATTATCAATCCTAATAAAACTTAAAACAAGTACTTACTTTTATAAAATAACCTCTTTTTCTTTTTGGTATATTTGTTTGCAATCAAAAAAACAAAATCATGAAGAAAATCTTCTTAACTATTATAGCTGTTGCTTCGTTACTTATATCTTGTAAACAAGAGAAAAAAGAAGCCGTTTTAACACCTGTAAAAGAAAACACCGCTTTTAATCAACTTTTAAAAGATTATAATGAAGGTAAATTAATTTTAAATCCGATAAATGCCACTTTTGCTGGTGATAATCGCTTTAACGATCAGTTTCTTATTACAATATCAAAAAAATATCAAGAAAAAACCATAGCTTTTTATACCGATTATAAATCGAAATTAGCAAAATTTAAAGATGCTGATTTAACAGAAAGTGAACAAATGAGTAAAGCTGTTTTAGCTTGGGATTGTGATATGGTTTTGGCGCAAAATAGTTTTAAAAACGATGCTTTAATGCCGATAAATCAAATGTGGACAATCAATTTAACCATGGGGCAATTAGGTAGCGGTAGCAGTGCACAACCTTTTAAAACAGTAAAAGATTACGAAAATTGGTTAAAAAGATTAGATGGTTTTTATGATTGGATTCAAATCGCAATTAAAAACATGCGTCAAGGAACTAAAGAAGGATATGTTTTACCTACATCTTTAATAAAAAAGATAATTCCGCAATTTGAAGGTTTAGCTAAAACTAAAATAACGGAACATTTGTTTTATACACCAATTAACATGTTTCCTGCTAATTTTTCTGACAATGAAAAAAAGAGGCTAACGCACAGATATACCTATATGCTAAAAGAAAAATTAATTCCTATTTTCAATTCTATGCATACATTTTTAACTACCAAATATTTACAATCAGGTAGAGAAAGTAGCGGTATTTCTGTTATTCCAAACGGAATGGCATATTACAATCATGCTATCAAAAATTACACAACTACCAATATGACTGCCGATGAAATTCATAACTTAGGTTTAAGTGAAGTTGCTAGAATTTTAGCTGAAATGGAAAAAGTTAAAACTCAAGTTGGTTTTAAAGGCGAATTAAAAGACTTTTTCAATTTTGTAAGAGAAAACAAAGAGTTAATGCCTTACACAACTCCGAAACAAATCATTGATAATTTTAATGCTATTCATGATAAAATGAAACCGCAATTAGAAAAATTATTTGGTAACAAACCTAAAACTCCGTTTGTGGTAAAGCAAACAGAAAAGTTTAGAGAGGCATCTGCAAGTGCAGAATACAATCCAGGTTCTTTAGACGGAACACGTCCTGGTGTATTTTACACGCCAATTCCTGATGCAACAAAATACAATGTGTTTTCTGATGAAGCGTTGTTTTTACATGAAGCAATACCTGGCCACCATTATCAGATTTCATTAACGCAAGAAAATGAAGATTTACCAGATTTCAGAAAAACTTTATGGTACAGCGCTTACGGTGAAGGTTGGGCTTTATATACAGAAAACTTAGGAAAAGAATTAGGTTTATACACCGATCCTTATCAATATTTTGGAATGTTAGGTATGGAAATGCACCGTGCAATTCGTTTAGTGGTTGATACAGGAATGCACGCCAAAGGTTGGAGCCGTGAAAAAGCAATTCAATATTCTTTAGATAATGAAGCCGAAAGTGAAGCAAGTATTATTTCAGAAATTGAACGTTACATGGCTAATCCAGGGCAAGCATTGTCTTATAAAATCGGGCAATTAAAAATACGTGAATTACGTGCCAAAGCTAAAAAACAACTAGGAGATAAATTTGATATTAGAGAATTTCATAATCAAGTTTTAGAAACGGGTTGTATTCCGTTAGCTTTATTAGAATCCAAAATTGATAATTGGATTACTTCAATAAAATAATTCATAAAAAAAACCGCATTAAATATTTAATGCGGTTTTTTTTATGAATTTAAATGTTTTGTAAAATGATTTTTAAAATAATGAATTTGTATAAAAATCATTATTGTAAAAAAGAAACAAGCATATAACATGGTGTTAGACACTGCTATTTTATCAAATAAATGAGACATCTGAATATTTGAAAAATAATCCATTTTTACTTTAGGCATTTTTATCCATGCTAAAGATGTACCTTTTGATACATATAAAATACTTGCAATTAAAATTCCGCCTAAAACAAACCATCCTTTTTTTGATATTAAAGGAGTTGCTTTATAAATAATTGAATTTTCTTTTTGTAAAACATCCATTAAACTTGCTGTAAAATTTACAGACGGATTTTCACTTTTTAATTCTTTTATATACTTTTTTGTAAAAGCTTCTAACTCTTTATTTTGTTTAATTTCTCCCATAATGCGCTATTAATTCGGGTTCAACATTTTGTTTTACAATATTTAGCAGCCTTTTTCTTGCTCTATGTAATTTTACTTTTACGTTGGCTTCAGTAAAATCTGTTATTTCAATAATTTCCTTTAAGCTTAACTCATCAAAATAAAACATCCATAAAATGGTACGTTCATCTTCTGGTAAACTTAACATACATTTGTTAATTACAATAGCACGTTCTTTTTTTTCAATAGTATTTAAAATATTTTCTGTGCTACTTATTTTATTAATGGTAATTTCATCAATAGTATCTGTATTGTATTTTTTTGCTTCCTTTTTTATGCTATCTAAACTGGTTCTATATCCTATTTTATACAACCAGGTAGAGAATTTTGAATCGCCTTTAAATTTACTCAAATTTTTAAATGCTTTTATAAAAGTGTCTTGAGAAATTTCTTCGGCCTCTTCCCTATTCTTTACCATTTTTAAAGCCAATGTAAAAACCATTGTTTTATATTTATCAACCAACAAAGCATAGGCATTGGTATCGCCTTTTAAAACTTTATCTATATATAATTGGTCGTTAATAGTTGTCATCTTTTCTTTTGACAGTAATCAATAAAAAAAGGTTACACATTTTTTAAATTAAATTTTTTTTAAATTTTTTGTAACCTTTTTTAGTTTACCATAGTCATACTTGCAAACACAATAAAAATAATCATTTAAATTTTAAAATATGGAAGCAGCAATTGTATTTATGTTCTTATTCGCAGTAATTTTCGGAATCTTTTATTTATTCTTTTCAACAAGAAATAAAGAACGTTTAGCATTAATTGAAAAAGGAGTAGATGCCAAAATTTTTATGTCGGGCGAAAAAAAGCGTTCAACCTTAACAGGAAGAGTTATTATTTTAAACTTAGCCTTACTATTAATGGGAATTGGCTTAGGTGTTTTTATCGCCTCTATCGTTGATACTTATACCACTATTGATGAAGAAGCTATTTACCCTGCTTTAATATTTTTTATGGCTGGTTTAGGTTTATTTACAGGATTTAACCTAACTAAAAAGTTAGACGATTAATAAAATTTACTTTTTAATATATATAAAACCACTTCTTTTTTGAAGTGGTTTTTGTGTTTAAAAAGTGTGTATATTTAAACTTTTAAAGAGGTAATTATGAGTAAAGATTATAAAAGCTCGGTTTTTAAAGATTTATTAGACAAATTACAACAAGAAAGTTGGCAACTAGAATTACTAATTTCTGGATTTTCAATTTTTGGTTTGTTTTCTGCAATTCCGCATATTGATGAATATTTATTAACTGCTAACTTTAATAATAGGTTAACAGAAATATTACTATGGTTTGCTTTAAAAATTTCTTGTTGGATACTTATTTTTAATCTTTTAATACATGTTGTTTTAAGAGGTTTGTGGATTGGCGCTTTAGGACTAAGATATGTTTCTGGAGATATTGATTATAACGAGCTTGCTTACTCACCGAAATTCACCAAATTTCTTCAAAAAAAAATAGGCTCTTTTGATAAATACATCGCCAATTTAGAAGATTATTGTAGCATCTTATTTGCTATTTCTTTTTTATTAATATTCTACTTTCTTGCCTGTATTACTTTTATAGCTGCTATTTTATTAGTTGTTTTTTTTGTTATTGACCCCGAAACAACAAGTAGCTTTTTTAATACTTTTAAAAATATTTTTGGCGGCGCATTAATATGTTTTATTCTCTTTGGTGCTTTTTTAACCTTTATTGATTTTATTACGCAAGGTTACTTAAAAAAGAAAAAATGGATTTCTAAAATATATTTTCCATTATACCGAATTTACAGTTTTATTACTCTCTCTTTTTTATACCGCCCATTAGTTTATAATTTTTTAGACAATAAATTTGGGCGAAGATTAAGCCTTATTTTGGTTCCTTTTTTTACCATATCATTGTTTTTTTCTAGCTATTATTATAAAACCTCTAATTACTTATCTGTTGATAGAGTTTCATCAAAAAACTATGCCAACCCCAATAATTACGAAGATTTACTTCTTAATAATGATTTTATAAAAACAGCTTCAATTCCTTCTAAAATAATTACAACAAAACATTTAAAAGTGTTTATGATATACAAACCTATTATTGAAGATCGTTTATTTAAATTTAACAAAGGTTTAAAACCGATAACAGATTTAAGAGGTTTAGAATCAGAATTAAATTTTACAACATCCAGCATGCCAAAAATTAATTATAAAAAAAGAGACAGTTTGTTAAATGTGTATTTTAAAACTTTTAACCAAGTGCATGATGTATATATTGATGCTAAACTTTACGAGTCAGATTTTATTGGAACCACAAACTCTAATAAAAAATTTGGTTTCGAAACCTATTTAAATATCAATAATTTAAAGGAAGGGAAACATCTATTAGAAATCACTAGAAAACAAAAACGTAAAAAAGACACGCTTAAATACTCACTTGTAACCATTCCTTTTTGGCACTATAAAAATTAATTTCATGAAAAAAATAACCTTACTTTTAATCATCATAACATCTAACTTGATAGCTCAAACCGATGCTAAAATTTATGATATAATAAACACTATTTCTTCGGATAGAATTAAAGCAGATATAAAAACATTAACTGAATTCGGTACAAGAAATACTTTTTCTGATACCATTTCTAACACTCGTGGAATTGGCGCCGCTCGTCGATGGATTAAAGGCGAGTTTGATAAAATATCTTCAAATTGTAACAACTGCATAAACACAATCTATCAAAAAGATTTTGTTACCAAAGAAGGAAACAGAAGAGTACCACATGATGCTTGGATTGTAAATGTTGTTGCTATACAAAAAGGAACAAAGTACCCTAACAGATATGTTATTATCAGTGGTGATATTGATTCGCGCGCAAGTAACACTATGGATTTTACTACCGATGCTCCCGGAGCAAATGACAATGCCTCTGGAATGGCAGGTACAATTGAAGCTGCAAGAGTTTTAAGTAAATATAAATTTGAAAGTAGCATTATTTATGTTGGTCTTTCGGGTGAAGAACAAGGTTTATTTGGCGGTGCAGGATTAGCTAAATATGCCAAAGAAAAAAACTGGGAAATTATAGGTATTTTAAACAACGATATGATTGGAAACATAAAAGGAGTTGATGGAGTAATTGATAATAGAAGTTTTAGAATTTTTTCAGAACCAGTACCTGCTAACGAAACCGAAAGACAACGAAGAATGCGTCGTTTTTATGGTGGTGAAGTTGATGGTATTTCTCGTCAATTAGCGCGTTATATTCATAAAAACACTAAAACTTACATGCCAGAAATGAATCCGATGCTAATTTATAGACTAGATCGTTTTGGTCGTGGTGGTCATCACAGACCTTTTAATGATTTAGGCTTCGCAGGAATTAGAATTATGGAGGCACATGAAAATTACACACAACAACATCAAGATATTAGAACTGAAAACGGAATTAAGTACGGCGATACCTTTGAACACGTTAATTTTAATTATGCTAAAAAATTAACTGCGGTAAATGCTATTAACTTAGCTAGTTTAGCTTGGGCACCTCCTGCTCCCAAAGAAGTTGCTATTGGTGGTATTGTAGAGGCTGCTGCTAAATTAAAATGGACAAAAGTTGATGGCGCTAAAGGTTATAAAATTTATTGGCGAGACACCACTTCTCCTACTTGGGACAATTCTAGATACGTAAAGGCTACCGAATTTACTTTAGATGGAATTGTTATTGATAACTTCTTTTTTGGAGTTTCTTCTGTGGGTAAAAATGGTCATGAAAGTATTGTTGTTTTTCCAAATAAAATAATGCGTTAATGTTAGAGAAACCTGAACTTTATTTTAAAAATGACGTTGCTTGGAGAGAATGGCTTTTTAAAAACCATAACACATCCGAAGGGATTTATTTAATTTTTTATAAAGTTGAAAATAAAGAGGAATCTATGCGTTGGGAAGAGGCTGTAAAAGTAGCCTTGTGTTTTGGCTGGATAGATGCTACGGTAAAAAGCTTAGGTAACGGAAAACGCAGGCAATATTTTTGTAAACGAAAGCCTAAAAGTATTTGGAGTGCCTTAAATAAAAAATACATAAAAGAATTATCTGCTAACAAATTAATGCACAAAAGTGGTTTAGATACTATAAAAAAAGCAAAACAAAATGGTTCTTGGGCTACGTTAGACAGTATCGATCAATTAATAATTCCGCAAGATTTACAAATGGAATTTGATAAAAATAAAACTGCTTTTACAAACTACCAAAATTTTGCTCCTAGCTATAAAAAAAACTATTTATACTGGCTACATCAAGCAAAAAGAGAAGCTACTCGTTTAAAACGAATTAAAGAAATTATTGAGTTTTGTGATAAAAACAAAAAATCTAGAACTAATTAATAAAACATTTTAACATTGAAAAAAACACTCAAATTTTTAAGCTTTTTAATTATTTTTTTAATTGTTGCCTATCTTTTAGGACCTAAACCTAAACCAGTAATTTTAACTACTCAAATTACAGAAGACAATAGAAGTTTATTAGATATTAAAAATGATATTGAAAAAGAAAATAAAGATTCTACTATAAGAAAAGGGAACCAGTCTCGTTTAATTTGGGCAGATAGTATTCCTAAAAAAACTAAATATGCAATTGTGTATTTGCATGGTTTTTCGGCTAGTCCAGCCGAATCCGAAATTGTTTACACCGATATAGCAAAACGATATGGCGCCAATTTATACGCCCCAAGATTATACAAACATGGCTTAAAAGATAAAGAACCTTTACTTAATTTTACTGCCAAAGGTTATTTAGATTCTGCAAAAAAAGCAATTGCTATTGGTAAAAAATTAGGCGAAAAAGTAATTTTATTTTGTGTAAGTACTGGTGCAACTGCAGGTTTATTTTTAGCTTCTGAAAACCCAGATATTGAAGCTTTAATACTCTCTTCTCCTAATATTGATGTGTACGATACAAACTCAAATTTAGTAACAAAACCATGGGGAAAACAACTTTTAAAATTGATTATGAAAGGTAATTATCAAACATGGATTCCTCCTAGCGGAGCTGAACAATATTGGTATGCTAAATATAGAGTTGAAGCTATTATCGAATTAAAATTATTAATACAAGCAACCATGAAAAAAGAAGTTTTTGAAAAAATAAAACAACCTTTATTTATGGCTTATTATTATAAAAATGAAGAAGAGCAAGACAAAACAGTTTCGGTAAAAAGAATGAAAGAAATGTTTGCTCAAATTTCAACTATTGATAAGAATAAATACAAAATTGCAATTCCAGAAGCCAAAAATCATTCTATTGCTTCTCATTTTTTCACAGAAGAATATAAAACTGTTGAGAAAGAAATTTTTGGTTTTGTTGATCGTGTTTTAAAACTACCTATAAATAGTAAAAATGATTAAAATATTAATTACTGGTGGAACTGGATTGGTAGGAAAACAACTTTGCCAAAAATTAAAAGAAAAAAATTATGAAGTTGTAATTCTTTCAAGAAATCCGAAGTTAAAAAATGAATTTAAATGGAACATCTCTGAAGAATATATTGATGTTAACGCTTTTAAAAATGTTACACATATTATTCATTTAGCAGGTGCAGGAATTGCAGATAAACGCTGGACCAATAACCGAAAAAAAGAATTAATTAATAGTCGAGTAAAATCAGCCGATTTATTATTAAAAAAAACAAAAGAGCTAAAAATTCCGTTACAAGGTTTTATTTCAGCTTCAGGGATCGGCTATTACGGAGCTGTAACTTCTGATAAAATATTTATAGAAAAAGATAAACCTGGAAACGATTTTATATCAAAAATATGTGTAAAATGGGAAGCTGCGGCTCTTCAATTTAAAAACTTAAATATTCCTGTTTGTATTTTAAGAACCGGGATTGTTTTATCAAAAAAAGATGGTGCACTCAAAAAAATTAATACTCCGTTTTTTTTATCAATACTTGGTCGTGGACAACAATACATGCCTTGGATTCATATTGATGATTTATGTAATTTGTACATAAAATCAATAGAAAACAATAATTTCAGAGGTGTTTATAATGCCGTAGCGCCAGAACATCAAACATACAAGCATTTTACTAAAACCTTATCTAAAGTAATTTGTAAACCGGTACTTATTTTTAATATACCTGCTATTGTCTTAAAATTAATTTTAGGCGAATTAGCCATAATTTTACTAAAAGGAAGTAGAATTTCATCAAAAAAAACAGTAGAAAATTATTCTTTTATTTTTACTGAATTACAAACTGCTCTTAAAAACATTTATTCTTCATAACAATAAAAGCTCAGTTACAAAACTGAGCTTTTATTAAAATATTTACAATATCTAGTCTATTATTTTTTAACCATGGTCATGTCAACATTTGTTTTTAAATCTTGCCCTTGAACTTTCATAGCCATGTTAATTATAGAAGTTAATGGAAGCCCTGATTTTTTATCTAAATTCATAGATCCTGTAATACTTCCTGTAGCCATTCCTTCTACAGTACCAGAAATATCTAACAATACGTTTTTTAAGGTAATTTCTTTAACTTTATATACAAAGTTAAATTTCATTCCTTTATTATCTTTATTCATCGTCCAAGTATCACCTACAGAAACTTCATTCTCTGGATAAATAACACTGCTAGATTGCTGAGTTAAATCGCTTGCTCCAGGAACGTTTGGTACTACTGTAGTTTCAAGAACTTTTCCTAAATTATTACCTTTTGTTGTAATTACAGCCTGTAACATTGGTCCCATTTGAGCTTTCATCATTTTTCCTGTTTGATCTAACTCTTCCTCTTTTTTACTTGAGTCATAAGACATTTGCATACCTCCTTGCGACATGTTCATTACTATTTTAGTAATTTTTGAATCAATCTCATATTCATCTCCTGATACACTTTTAACATCTTGAAGCATTATCATATTGGTATTCATAGACATGGTTGCACCCATATTTTGAGACATTTTCATGTTCATTTCATAAGTATCTCCTTTTTCGTAATTTAAACGAAGTAATACCTTTTCTTGCCCAACACTTACCATTGTTACACCTAACAATAATGCTATTATTATTTTTTTCATTATTAAATTTTTTATTATTTGCTGCTAATATACATAAAACAAAAAAGGCTTAAGAAAATATCTTAAGCCTTTTATAAAGTTTATTTTTTAATTTAAAAATCTTGATTTACATCCCAAGATTCTAAAATTTCTTTTAATGTTTTTATAAACATTCCTCCTAATGCACCGTTTACAACTCTATGATCGTAAGAGTGAGAAACAATCATTTTTTGACGGATTCCTATAAAATCTCCATCAGGAGTTTCAACTACCGCAGGTTTTTTTACAATAGCACCTAAAGCTAAAATAGCAACTTGTGGCTGATTAATAATTGGTGTACCTGTAATACTTCCAAAACTACCTACGTTTGTTACCGTGTAAGTACCTCCTTGAATATCGTCTGGTTTTAATTTATTACCACGTGCACGACCTGCTAAATCGTTTACTTGCTTAGTCATGCCTACTAAACTTAATTGATCTGCATTTTTAATTACTGGTACAATTAAATTTCCGTCAGGTAAAGCTGCTGCCATTCCTAAATTAACATTTCCTCTTTTAATAATTTTATCGCCATCAACAGCAATATTAATCATTGGGTGTTTTTTTATTGTTTGAGCAACTGCTTGCATAAAAATTGGTGTAAAGGTTAACTTTTCTCCTTCTCTTTTTTGATATGCATTTTTAACTTTATTTCTCCAAGTAACAATATTTGTTACGTCAATTTCTATAAAAGATTGAACATGAGCTGATGTTTGTACAGAATCTACCATATGTTTGGCAATTAATTTACCCATACGTGTCATTTCAATAACTTCATCTTCACCATTTAAAGTTACTGGAGCTGCTTGTACTTTTGCTTTCGGAGTTGCTGCTTTCGTTGCAGTTGCCATAGGTTTTGGCTGATTTCCTCTATTTTCTAAATACGATAAAATATCTGTTTTAGTAACTCTACCTTCTTTTCCTGTACCTTTAATAGTTTCTAATTCAGAAAAAGAAATTCCTTCTGTTTTTGCTATATTTTTAACTAAAGGCGAATAAAAACGATCACTATCCGAAGTGTCAATATTTCCTTCTAAAACTGACTCTTTAGCTTTTTCAACTGTTTTTTCAATTTCAACTACAGCTGCTTTTATTGTTTCTTTTTTAGGTGCATCATTTGTTGTAACATCCCCTCCTGCTGTTTCAATAATTGCTATCGTTTGCCCAACTTGAATAACGGCATCTTTTTCAAATAAAATCTCAACTAAAGTTCCTTCTACTTCACTTGGCACTTCACTATCTACTTTGTCTGTGGCTACTTCAACAACCGTATCATCAATATCAATAGTTTCTCCAATTTCTTTAACCCAAGAAGTAATCGTTGCTTCTGCAACACTTTCGCCCATTTTAGGCAACTTCAATTCGTATCTAGCCATAGTATAAGTTTTTAAAACGTTTGCGAAGTTACTAAAAACCTCTCGTTTTTTTAAATTTTTATCTATAAAAAATAATCTGCGTTCATTTTTTATTTAAATAATTCGCAAAAACAAGCCTTTAAAACAACTTTTTTTAAAACAAAAACATGTTAAATCATTTTTATTTTAAATATTTCGCATTTAAATTAACCTAGTTGATTATCAGCAATTATACCCAGTTTTTAGGTTTTGCTAAAATTTTTAAAAGTTTTGCTTCTTCACTTCCTTCTTTTGGATGGTGATTGTATTTCCATTGAACAGTTGGTGGTAAGCTCATTAAAATACTTTCAATACGTCCGTTAGTTTTTAACCCAAAGAGTGTTCCTCTATCATGTACCAAATTAAACTCTACGTATCGACCTCTTCTTACTTCTTGCCAATCTTTATGCTCTTTATTATATGGTATTTCTTTTCTTTTTTCTACAATGGGTACATAAGAATTTAAAAAACTATTTCCTACCTCTGTTACAAAATCGTACCTGTTTTGCATTGAAAACGCTGTTGTTTCTTTTAAATAATCAAAAAATAAACCTCCTATTCCACGAGCTTCATTTCTATGTGCATTCCAAAAATAGTTATCACAAGTTTCTTTAAACTTCGGATAAAAATCAAGGCTATGTTTATCGCAGGCTGTTTTACAAACTGTATGAAAATGAGTAGCATCTTCATCAAACAAATAATAAGGTGTTAAATCTTGACCACCTCCAAACCATTGGGTTACAATATTTCCATCTCCGTCATACATTTCAAAATAACGCCAATTGGCATGTACTGTTGGTATAAACGGATTTTTAGGATGCAATACTAAACTCAATCCGCAGGCAAAAAAATCGCCACTCTCAACACCAAATTGTTTACGTAATGCTTCTGGTAATTCACCAAAAACTTTTGAGATATTTACACCTCCTTTTTCAAAAATATTTCCGTTTTCTATAACTCGAGTTCTTCCTCCACCTCCTTCAGTACGTTTCCAATTATCTTCTTTAAACGTTGCTTCACCATCAATCTCTTCTAATTTAGAGGTTATCGTATCTTGTAATTGTTGGATATATGTATAAAACTGATCTTTCATTTGTATAATTCTTGATTCACAAAAATACTTATTCTAATATTTATTTTTGATGTATTTGCTTAATAGTTTCGGTAGTAGCTGCTGTTACCGATAAAGGTAAAACGAATAATACGCCTATAAAAGGCACCAATAAAAACAACATAAATACGAGTCCGTTTCCTATAGCAATACCTTTATTATTTTTTACAAAACCAATACTTTCTTTGTATTTAAAATGACGCTCTAAAGTATAATCTACATTACCAAAACCTGCATAATAGGCTTGCATTATAAATAACAAAATAGCAGAAAAGAAACCTATAATAGGTATAAAACTTAACAATAAAATTGGAACGGTAAAAAAGAGTTCTCTAAAAAGGTTTCTTATGTTTATTCGAATTCCTCTAATTAAT
The DNA here is from genome assembly GCF_964512435.1 of Tenacibaculum insulae. Lineage (GTDB taxonomy): Bacteria > Bacteroidota > Bacteroidia > Flavobacteriales > Flavobacteriaceae > Polaribacter > Polaribacter insulae_A. The sequence continues at coordinate 70,977 of NZ_OZ208512.1, forward strand.
TGTTCTTTAAAAGATGTTTTTCTATAATGTTTATTTTTCCCGACTAAATGTTCTTCAATTTTTTCGGATACAGGACTCATAAAAGGTGCCGATAAAGCCATTACAATGTGTTTGTATAAAACTAAACCGATTACAATTATTAACAATCCGCTAAAAAAAGTGCTAATTATTTTAAATGTTTCTTTACCAAATTTCCATTTCCAAAAATCAGTAATGTAATTTCCAATATTATCAGACCATGCGTAAGATAGTGTACCTATTAAAACGGCTGTTAAAACACTAATAATTATAGGGATGGTAAAATACTTCCATAATTTTAGTTTAGAAATTAATTGAAATGCTCCAAAATAGGCAGTTACTCCTTTTATTACTTGTTTAATCATATGCTATTTTAAATAAAAAAACCTCTTTCTTGTAAGAAAGAGGTTTTTATTTATATTTTAAAAAATTATAAGACCGCTTTAATAAAAGTATCTAATTCTTCTTCATTTGTTTTATTTACTTCATCCCATCCCATTTCTTTTGTTGGAGATAAAGCACCTCTTTTAAAATCTAAGATTCTTTTTTTACTATTAATTAAATATGCCGATGGATAATCTAATTTATGAATAAAACCTGAAACTTTTATAGATGATTTATTTGCCATTTTTTCTTTAGATGGCACTAAAAATATTCTTTTATCAAGCTTCTTTGCCATTCTTTCAACACCCTTTTCCATGTCCCAAAAAAGCATTATAAACTTTACTTTTCCATCATACTTTTCTACCATTTTATTTAAAGCTGGTATTTCTCCCCAACATGGTGCACACCATGTTGCTGCGGTAAGTAAAACAATAGGCACTTCTATTTTGTCTGTACTAATAGTTTCTCCAGTTATTGATGTAAAATCATAATTAGAAATATACTTATCTTTTATACAATTATACACAACATCGTCTAACATTGCAGCATCATTACTTGCAATTGAAATACAATCATCAACAATATCTTTGTAATATATTTTCTTTTGAGAAAAGCTTTGAGTAGCTAGCAACAAGGTTAAAAAAAGTACTATTTTCTTCATTTTTAGTAATTTAAAGGGGTTGTTTGTTAGGATTTATACTCCTTTACCGCATCTATAAATGCTTTTGCATTTTCAAGCGGAATGTTGGGTAAAATTCCATGCCCTAAGTTAACAATATATTTATCTTTACCAAAATCATTTATCATTTGGTGTACCATTTTTTTAATTTCAGCTGGTGGAGACAATAATCTAGACGGATCAAAGTTACCTTGTAAGGTTATATTTCCTCCGGTTAAATAACGAGCATTTCTTGCCGAACACGTCCAATCTACTCCTAGTGCTGCTGCTCCTGACTTGGCCATTGTATCTAAAGCAAACCAACACCCTTTTCCGAAAGCAATTACTGGAGCATCTTCTTTTAATGCATCAATAATTTGTTGAATATACTGCCATGAAAATTCTTGATAATCGGTTGGAGATAACATTCCTCCCCACGAATCAAAAACCTGAACGGCATTTACACCTGCTTTAACTTTTGCTTTTAAATAAGCAATTGTGGTATCTGTTATCTTCTGAAGCAATTCGTGTGCCAAAACTGGTTTTGTAAAACAAAATTCTTTTGCTTTATCAAAATTTTTAGATCCTTGCCCTTGTACAACATAACATAAAATTGTCCATGGAGACCCTGCAAAACCTATTAAAGGCACCTCATCGTTCAACTTTTCTTTGGTTGCTTTAATAGCTTCCATCACATACCCTAATTCGTCATTTACATCAGGTACAACTACTGTATCTAATCCTTTTTGATCTCTAATCGGGTTTGGTAAATAAGGCCCAAAATCTGGTTTCATTTGCACCTCAATATTCATTGCTTGCGGAATTACTAAAATATCAGAAAATAAAATAGCGGCATCCATACCGTATCTTCTGATAGGCTGAACTGTTATTTCTGAAGCTAATTCAGGAGTTCTACAACGTGTAAAAAAATCATATTTTTTTCTGATTTCAATAAATTCTGGTAAATATCTTCCTGCCTGACGCATCATCCATACTGGTGGGCGATCAACAGTTTCTCCTTTTAAGGCTCTTAAAAATAAATCGTTTTTAATCATATTATTTAGTAACAAAAATAATCTCTTTGTTGTTTTTTGGTATTTTTACTATATGTATTGGTTGTGTAAGTATCATCATAGCCATATCAGTTGGTTTTGGTCCTTTTGATGTTATAATGGCTTGTAACTTACCTTTGTTTTCTATAATTTTTGAGATCTCTATTGAAAATCCTCCTGTAGTTTTTTTAGCATCAATAGCAACTAATATGGTGTTTTTTTTAAAATCAACAGCGTCTTTAAACTCCGTAGAAATAGTATTAGTTACGTCTGCTTTTAATAAAAATTCTTTCCACTCTTCTTTAGAGTTTATTACCAAATTTTCTTTTACAAAACCTTCAGAACCATCTCCACTTAAACTTGCTTTAAATAGTGATGTTATCATGTTTACGTCTTGATTATTAGTAGGACAAGAACTCATAAAAACACTAAAAAAAATAGCTAAAGATATTCTCATAAATATTCATTTTTACATTTTAGCAACCGCTTCCATTCCTTTATCAATTGCTTTTGCAATTTTTTGAAGGTCTTTTTCGGTTAATGCTGATGATAAAAACCAAGCTTCAAACTGCGATGGCGGTAAGAAAACTCCGTTGTGCATCATTTCCCAAAAAAATGTTGCGTATTTGTTCGTGTCAGAAGTTTGAGCTTCTTTAAAATTAGTTACTGTTACGTTGGTAAAAAAAGGATTTACCATAGACCCGAATCTATTTACCGTAATTTCTACTCCATTTTTTTTAGCAGATTCTAATAAAAACACTTCAATAATTTGAGCTATTTCATTAAATTTCTCATACGGATTTTGTTTCTTCAATTCGGTTAATGTTGCAATTCCTCCTGCCATTGCAATCGGATTTCCACTTAACGTTCCTGCTTGATACATTCCTCCTAATGGTGCTACCATTTCCATAATTTCATTACGTGCTCCGTAAGCTCCTACCGGAAAACCTCCTCCGATAACTTTACCTAAACAAGTAATATCTGCTTCAACACCTAATAATTCTTGTGCTCCACCAAATTTAGATCTAAAACCAGTCATTACCTCATCAACAATTAACAACGCTCCTTTAGACTCTAAATAACTTTTTAATTCTTTTAAGAAATCGTTTTGCGGAATCACAACTCCCATATTACCAGCAATTGGCTCTAAAATAACACCAGCAATATCATCATGCTCGTCAAAATGTGCTTTTACACTTTCTAAATCGTTATAATTTGCTATCAATGTATTTTTTACGGCTCCTTCAGGAACTCCTTTAGAACCTGGTAAACTTAAAGTTGCTAAACCAGAACCTGCAGCTACTAACAACGCATCTTGATGCCCATGATAACAACCTGAAAATTTAATTATTTTATCTTTTCCTGTAAAAGCTCTTGCCAAACGAATTCCGCTTAAAACAGCTTCGGTACCAGAGTTTACAAAACGAACTTTGTCCATTCCAGGAAAAGCATTACAAACAATTTTTGCTAATTTAATTTCATTTTCTGTTGAGGCACCAAAAGAATATCCGTTTTTTAACGCTTTTGTTATTGCTTTTTGTACTTTTTTATGACGATGCCCTAAAATCATCGGTCCGTAAGACAATACTAAATCTACAAAAGTATTATTATCAACATCGGTAATTTTACTTCCTTTTGCTTTTTTTATAAATAACGGATTACCACCTACTGAAGAAAACGCTCTTACTGGAGAGTTTACAGCTCCTACAAGGTTTACTAATCCTTTTTTATATAATTTTTGTGATTTTTTGAATTCCATATTTTAAACCATTCTGTCGTGTCGATCACAGTCGAAATCTTAATTAAGACCTCACAATTGTACTCGAGGAGACATTTTAAACTTATTTTTTTAATAATAATTTTGCTGCTTCTTTAGCAAAATAAGTAATAATAATATTTGCTCCGGCACGTTTCATAGAAAGTAAAGTTTCCATCATTACTTTTTCACCGTCAATCCAACCTTTTTCGGCAGCTGCTTTTATCATTGCATATTCGCCACTTACATTATAACATGCAATTGGTCGATCAAAATTATTTTTTAAATCTCTTATGATATCTAAATACGACAATGCTGGTTTTACAATTAAAATATCAGCGCCTTCTTGATCATCAAAAGTAGCTCTTCTTATGGCTTCATCTCTATTTGATGCATCCATTTGATAGGTTCTTCTATCTCCAAAGCTTGGAGTAGAATCTACCGCTTCTCTAAAAGGACCGTAATAAGACGATGCATATTTTACAGAATATGCCATAATTGGTAAATCTACAAAACCTGTATTATCTAACGATTCTCTAAGCATGGCTACAATTCCGTCCATCATACCAGAAGGAGCTAACATATCTGCTCCTGCTTTTGCATGTGAAACTGCTTGTTTTGCTAAATTTACAATGGTTGCATCATTATCTACATCATTATTATGTATTACACCACAATGACCGTGACTTGTATATTCACAAAAACAAACATCAGTAATAACATATAAACTTGGATAGTTTTTTTTGATAAATCGGATGGCTTGTTGCATAATTCCATCATCATTCCAAGTTTCTGTTCCTATTTCATCTTTTGATAAAGGAACACCAAATAGCATTACTGCCGGAATATTTAATGCAACTACTTCGTCTAACTCTTTAGAAATCGTATCTAACGAATACCTGTTAATTCCAGGCATAGAATCAATCGGAGTTATGATATTTTTTCCTTCTTCTATAAATAATGGATACACGAAATCGTCTACAGATAAGTTAGTTTCTCTTACTAATCTTCGTACACTTTCTGTTTTTCTAAGTCTTCTTGTTCTAAACATAATTTGTCACTTATCAAGTCGAATGCAGTCGAGACTTAGTTTTAAAACCTCTCAACTGCACTCGGTATAATGTTATTTATTCTTTTACAAAATGTAAATTTACCAACTCGATTACACTTTCTACTGTTGGTAATTTTGCCACTTGTACATTTTTAAAATGTTTACGAGCTTCTTTGGCGGTACTTTCTCCAATACAAAATGCCACTTTATTGGCAGCATTTTTTTGCATATAACTTTCAACTGTTGATGGGCTGTAAAACAATACCCCGTTTACTTTTTCATCAACTTTACTTGGACTGTACATTGTTTTATACGCCTCAACTTCGTTTACCGTAATATCGTTTTCTTTTAAAACATTTGGTAAAGTATCTAAACGTAAATCACTACAGAAATAAGTAACTTCTTGTCCTTTTATTTCTTTTGATAAATATTCTGATAGTTTTTGTGCATTTTTTTCAAAGTGTGCAACTTTACCAATACGTTGCTCTATTAACTTTTTGGTTCTACGACCAACGCAATAAATATTTTTAAAGTTTAATTCATCCGAAGTAAAAGAATTTGTAATTGCTTCCACCCCGTTTTTACTGGTAATTATTACGTTTTCAATTTCGTTTTTAACAACTTTAGGTGCAATACGATTAAAACGAATTTTTATAAAATCACTATCTTCAACCTTAACGTTGGTTGGTAATAATTTTTTCTGTAATTCAGAGAATTTTTTAGTTGAGTAAATCGAAAAATCTTTTTCAATTACCTCATCTTCTGCCATTAATTCTTTTCCGCCTCTATTTATTACATAATCAGCACAATCTTTTGCTAAATAGCGATGACGCCCCATTTTAGCATTTTTAGTTACTGATATTTTCTTTTTACCATCTCTACTTAATAATAAACCTTTAAAGTTTATTTCTTCAGTTTTTGCATCAACATAAGCTAAAGCTCCTATTGGTGCAGTACAACCACCTTCTAACAAGTTTAAAAACTCGCGTTCTATACCTACACAAACCTGTGTTTCGTAATGATTTAGTTGTTCGCAAGCATCTTTAGAAAAGTCATCATCAGCCAAAGCTGTAATCATAATAGCTCCTTGTGCTGGTGCCGGAATCATCCAAGAAAGATTAATTGCCCCTTCTGGTCGTTTTCCTAACCTCTCTAATCCTGCGGCAGCAAAAACAGCTCCGTTCCAATCATTATTTTCTAACTTTTCTAAACGCGTATTTACGTTTCCTCGTAAACCAACAACTTTGTGCGTAGGATAGCGATTTAACCATTGTGCTTTTCTACGTAAACTACCTGTTGCAATGATTCCGTTTGGTTGACCAAAAAACTCTTCGTTGTCTTTTAATACCAAAATATCATTATAATTGGCACGTTTTAAAACGGCAGCCTGAATAATTCCTTCTGGTAAAACTGTTGGAACGTCTTTTAAAGAATGTACAGCAATATCAATATCGCCATTTAACATTGCGATATCTAAATTTTTAGTAAAAATTCCTGTAATTCCTAATTCATACAAAGGTTTATCTAGAACGATATCTCCTGTAGATTTTATGGGAACAATTTCACATTTATATTCTAACTCTTCTAACTCTTTACGAACTTTGTTCGCTTGCCACAAAGCCAGTTGGCTTTCGCGGGTACCTATTCTAATTGTCTTCTGCATGGATAGTTTCTAAATTTGCCCCAAATACTTTTGCCATTACTTCAATACTATTATTTACTGAAGTTTCTTCGGCTTTTAAGTGTTTTACAAATTGTGTGGTTATTTTTTGAATGAATCTTGAAGTAATTACTTCTGCTTGAGATTCATCGAAATCTTTTATTTTTTTCTTATGAAAAGCGATTTCTACTTGTTGAATTGTTTTTAGCGATGCTTTTAATGCGGTTATTGCTGGTGTAAATTTTCGATGATTTAACCATTCTTGAAATTCTTGATTATGAGTTTCTATAATAGCTTCTGCAACCGGAATTTCTTGTGTACGTATCGCTAAGGTTTCGTCGGTAACTTTAGATAAGTCATCTACATTTACCATGGTTACATTTTCTAGGTCTGCCACTTCTTTTGATACATTGGCAGGCATTGATAAATCTAATATTAGTATTTTTTTATCAGAAGTAACCTCGTTTTTTGTAATTACGGGTAAACTAGCGCCTGTTGACACTACTAATACATCGGTATTATTTACTTCTTCTTTTAAATTTGCATATTTAGCATTTCTAATTGAAGTATGTTCTTTTATAAATTCAGATACTTTTTCTTCTGTTCTATTAATTAAACTTACGGTTTTGTTTTGAGTATATTCTGCTAAGTTTTTACAAGTATGCTTACCCATTTTACCCAATCCGAAAACTAAAATGTTTTTTGAATTATAGTTTGGTAAATTTTTAATAATGTATTGTACTGCTGCGTAAGAAACCGAAGTTGTACCCGAACTTAATCTTGTTTCGTTTTTTACACGCTTACTAGCTTGCATTACGTTATTTAACAATCGCTCAAAATACGCATTGGTAGTTCCTACTTCTTTTGCTAACTTAAATGCCTGACGTAACTGACCAACAATTTCGTAATCTCCTAAAATTTGGCTATCCAAACCTGTCCCCATTCTAAACAAATGGTTTATGGCTTCGTTGTTTTTATATACGTTAGATACTTCGGCAAACTCTTCTACGGCTCCGTTAGAATATTTACATAACATACTAATTAATTGAAACGGATGCTCTGCAAAACCAGTAATTTCTGTTCTATTACAAGTAGATAAAACAAAAATACCATCAATGCCATTTTCTTTCGCTTCTTCTAAAAGTTTTATTTGATTTTCTTTCGAAACACTAAACTTTCCTCTAATAGTTGCGTCAGCTTTTTTATAACTAACACCTATGTTGTATAAATTCTTATTATGCTTATATGCTGTCATTAAATCTTCTTCAATAAGGTCGTTCAAAAATATAAAGATAAAATAAAAAAAAATGTCGCTCAAAGAACTTTTAATGTCGTTCGATGTTTTTTAATCTAAAAACAGCCATAAAATTCACAGAAAGTGTATTTTTGCAATGAAATCAACTATTAAAGGTGTTTCAATTTAGAGTCGTTCTAAATAATTTATTTTAAATTTTATTTTGATTTATGTCAAAAAACATCGCCGAAAGTACATTTAGAGAAGTATTGTTAGAAAAAGGTTTTTTTGTGTTAAAATTCCAAAATAATTCTAACGAAACCGAATATTTTAAAAGAGACATTGACAACTCTTATATACAGCTACATTATTGTGTAAAAGGGAATTGCAAGTTTCATTTTAACAGCAACAACTATACATTTAATGTACTAGACAAGCATTCGATATTTTTATACAATCCGCAACAAAACTTACCTATAAATTTAGAAATTTTACCAAAAACCTCTTTGGTTTCGGTATTAATCTCTATCGAAAAATTTCATGCGCTCTTTTCTAAAGAAGCAAGTTATATTCCTTTTTTAAGTGATGACAATAAAAACAAAAAATATTACGACAATACAGAAATCAGTTCAAATACCTTAATGGTTCTTCAGCAAATTTTAACTGCCAAGAACCATAGCTCTATGAGAGACCTTTATGTGAAAGGGAAAACATACGAACTTTTAAGTTTACATTTTGATACAGGCGAAAATACCGACAGCGAATACTGTCCGTTTTTAGTAGATGACCGAGAAATATTAAAAATAAGGCAAGCAAAAGACATCATTATTTCTAAAATGAGCGAACCACCAACTTTGCAAGAATTAGCTACTGAAGTTGGTTTGAATTTAAAAAAACTAAAAGAAGGTTTTAAACAAATTTATGGCGATACGGTTTATAGCTTTTTATTTGATTACAAAATGGAGCATGCCCGTAAACTTTTAGAAAGCAATCAATTTAATGTAAACGAAGTTGGCTTGCAGGTGGGCTACAGTACTTCTAGTCATTTTATAGCTGCCTTTAAAAAGAAATTTGGCACTACACCAAAACAATACGTAATGAGCTTACAAAATAATTAAATGAAACAACTTACCCATTACGACATCGAAAATAAGCAACAACAATTTCCAGTAACCATAGTTTGTGATGCTATTAGAACTCCTGAAAACATAGGAATGTGTTTTCGTATTTCTGAAAGTTTCGGAGTTAAAAAAATATTTTTACACGAAAGTTCTCCATCCATAGACAACAGAAATGTAAAACGTACTGCTCGCAATACCATAACACAAATTGAGCATGAATTATATACCGATTTCGATCAATTAATCCTTCAATTAAAAGAAGAAGGAAATATAATTATAGGAATTGAAATTGCTGATGAAAGTATTAATATTCAAGATTTTGATTTTACATCAACAAAAAAAATAGTTTTACTTTTGGGAAGCGAAAGAAACGGAATTGAAAATATTAATTTAGTGGATGCAACGGTTGCAATACCTATGTACGGTCGTAATTCTTCTATGAATGTAATACATAGTTTAAGTATTGCTTTATATGAAGTTACAAATCAATTAAGAAATTAAAAACATAAAATCGTTTTAAAAAACACATTTTTAAAACTTTGAAAACCATATAAATGAAAGGAGCTTTATTAGTTAATTTAGGATCACCTGAAAGCACTGATCCGAAGGATGTAAAAAAATATTTAGGAGAATTTTTAATGGACGAACGCGTAATTGATGTTCCTTATTGGTTTCGTTCATTTATTGTTAAAGGGATTATCTTAAACACACGCCCTAAAAAATCGGCAGCCGCTTATAAAAAAATCTGGTGGAAAGAAGGATCTCCATTAATTGTTTTATCGGAACGATTACAAAAAAAAGTACAACAAAAAACCGAAGTACCTGTTGCTTTAGCAATGCGTTACGGTACAATGACTATTAAAAAAGGATTGCAAGAACTACACGACAAAGGTGTTACCGAAGTAATGTTAGTTCCGCTATATCCGCAGTTTGCTATGGCAACTACCGAAACTATTGTGGTTTTAGCTGAAGAAATTCGCAAAGAGTTCTTTCCTGAAATGAAAATAACAGATGTTCCTGCTTTTTACAACAAACCTGAATATATCAAAGCGTTATCAAACAGTATTAAAGATTATTTAACAGATAAAGAATACGATCATATTCTGTTTTCGTATCACGGAGTTCCAGAACGTCATATTGGTAAATCAGACATTACAAAAAGTCACTGTAAAATAGATGGAAGCTGCTGTAACACTCCTTCAAAAGCACACGAGTTTTGTTACCGTCATCAATGCTATCAAACAACAAAAAACGTGATTTCTGAATTAGGTTTAGATGAAAACACAGTTTCTACCTCTTTTCAATCTCGTTTAGGTGTTGATCCGTGGCTACAACCTTATACTGATAGAACTATTGTAAGAAAAGCTGAAGTAGATGGCGTTAAAAAATTAGCAATGGTTACTCCTGCTTTTGTTTCTGACTGTCTAGAAACGCTAGAAGAAATAGCGATGGAAGGTAAACATGAGTTTTTAGAAGCTGGCGGAGAGGAATTTCATACCGTTCCGTGTATTAACGACAACGACGAATGGGTAGCTGTTTTAGCTGGATGGATTAACGAATTTTAAACAATTAATGTTAGGTTTAGCACAGTCGAAACCTCTCTTAAAAACAAAAACATGGATTTTTTATACGTAAAAGCATTGCACATTATTTTTGTAGTAACCTGGTTTGCGGGACTGTTTTATGTAGGTCGTTTATTTATTTACCACGTAGAAGCTGAAAAAAAAGACGAACCTGCTAAATCAATTTTACAAACTCAATACAAATTAATGACCAAACGTTTATGGTATATTATTACTTGGCCTTCATTATTTTTAGCGAGTTTTTTTGCCTTTTGGATGCTTTATAAAAATCCTACATACTTAGAAACTCCTTGGATGCACATAAAATTAACCTTTGTATTGGCTTTGTATTTTTACCACGGATTTTGCCATAAAATATACAAGGAATTACAGGTTGATAAAATTAAATACACCCCTACTAAGCTTCGTATATTTAACGAAGCTCCCACAGTTATTTTATTTGCCGTAGTATTTTTAGTGGTTTTAAAAAGCGCTATTAATTGGATTTGGGGCGTAGTGGGTATTATTCTCTTCGGGGTTTTATTAATGATGGGAATTCGTTTTTACAAAAAAATTAGAGCAAAAAAATCTTGGGATAAATTCGAAAAAGAATTGATTGATGAGGATAAAAAATTAGAGTAGTAAATAAAAAAAGTGAAGTTTTAAACTTCACTTTTTTTTACCCTTTTATCGATTGCTCAAAAGGAATACGATTTACAATACTTCTACCGAGCGTAACTTCATCAGCATATTCTAACTCATCACCAACTGAAATTCCGCGTGCAATGGTTGATGTTGTAACATCAAACTGTTCTATTTGCTTATAAATATAAAAATTAGTGGTATCTCCTTCCATCGTAGAACTTAATGCGAAAATCAATTCTTTTACCTCACCATCTTTTACCTTATTTACTAAAGATTCTATTTGTAAATTCTGAGGACCAACACCTTCAATAGGCGATATTTTACCACCCAACACATGATATACGCCTCTAAACTGTGCTGTATTTTCAATTGCCATTACATCACGAATATCTTCAACAACACAAACTATCGTTGCATTTCTATTCGGGTTATTACAAATTTCACATAAAACAGTATCCGAAATATTATGGCATTTAGTACACGATTTTACATCGTTTCTTAAATGCGTTAAAGCTTCAGTTAAAAACTTGGTGTTCTCATTCGGCTGCTTTAACAAATGCAACACCAAACGAAGCGCAGTTCGCTTACCAATACCTGGCAATCTACTCACTTCATCTACTGCTCTTTCTAATAATTTTGACGAAAAATCCATGGCGCGAATTTACAATTTTTCAATTAGCAAACAGCATTACACATCACATCAATTATTCCATAAAAAACATCCAGCAAATAATCACTTTTTTGGCTACCGCCCTGCGATTAAAAAAAGTATCTTCGTACTTTAAATTTAAACAAACATTTTACAATGAATTCAGATATTAAAAACATAGAACCAAAAGCTGTTTGGAAAAATTTTGCACTTTTAAACGCTGTTCCTCGTCCTTCAAAAAAAGAAGAAAGAGTGATTCAGTTTATGGTTGATTTTGGTAAAAACCTAAATCTTAAAACCATGGTTGACAAAGTTGGTAACGTAATTATCCGTAAACCTGCTTCTGCCGGAATGGAAAATCGCAAAACCATTGTAATGCAAAGTCATTTAGATATGGTGCATCAAAAAAATGCTGACACTGTTTTTGATTTTGATACTGAAGGAATTAAAATGTTTATAGATGGAGATTGGGTAAAAGCAAACGGAACAACTCTTGGTGCCGACAATGGCTTAGGCGTTGCTTCTATTATGGCTGTTTTAGAAGCTACAGACATAGTTCACCCAACTATCGAGGCTTTATTTACAATTGATGAAGAAACTGGTATGACAGGTGCCATGGGATTAGAAGGCGGAATTTTAGAAGGAGAAATCTTACTAAACCTAGACACCGAAGAAGATGATGAAATTGGTATGGGATGTGCTGGTGGTGTAGATGTTACTGCTACCAGAACCTACAAAGAAGAAACAACACCTGATAATACTAGTACTTTTAAAATTTCTGTTACGGGTTTAAACGGAGGACATTCTGGAATGGACATCATTAAAGGATTAGGGAATGCGAATAAAATAATGAACCGTTTATTATTTGATGGTTTTACAAACTTCGGATTAAGAGTTACTGAAATTAATGGAGGTAGTTTACGAAATGCTATTCCGCGTGAAAGCTTTGCTAACGTAGTGATTGACACCGCATCAAAAGAACCTTTTTTGTTTGAAATTCATGAATTAATTAACAATATTAAAGCTGAATTTAAAACATTAGAACCTAATTTATCTATTGAATTAACAGTTATTGACACTCCTAAAAACGTAATGGATTTAGGTGTTCAAGAAGGGTTAATTAAAGCGCTTTACACTGCTTTAAACGGTGTGTATCGCATGAGTCCAGATATTAAAGGATTGGTAGAAACCTCTAACAATATTGCTCGTGTAATTGTTAAAGACGGCGCTATTAAAATAGGATGCTTAACACGTTCATCATCTGAAACTAACAAATGGGATTTAGCAAACTCGTTACGTTCGGCTTTTGAATTAGCTGGTTTTGATGTAGAATTTTCAGGATCGTACCCAGGTTGGTTGCCAAACGTAAATTCTGAAATTCTTAAAGTTGTAGATAAATTATACGAAAACTTACATGGTGAAAAAGCAAACGTTGCTGCTTGCCATGCTGGATTAGAATGTGGAATTTTAGGACAAAATTATCCTGACATGGATATGGTTTCTTTCGGGCCAAATATTAAAGGTGCACATTCACCTGATGAACGTGCTCAAATATCATCAACACAAAAATATTGGAAATTTTTATTAGAAATTTTAAAGAATATTCCTGCTAAAAACTAACAACAGTTTACAAATATTAAAAAGGCTGTTTAAAAAGTGACGTTTTTGTCAACCTAAATTTATTTTAGGTTCTCATATTGATTGATACGCAATATGGTAAGATTCTGAAATAAATTCAGAATGGCAATTTCAATTACTTTTTAAACAGCCTCTTTTTGTTTACATTTATCAAATGAATTTTTTAGCACATTTATACTTATCGGGCAACAATACCGAATTAATGATTGGTAATTTTATTGCCGATCATATTAAAGGGAATAAATTTGATCATTTTAACGAAGAAATTAAAAAAGGCATTCTTTTACATCGTGAAATTGATACTTATACAGATGCGCATGAAATTGTTAGAAAAAGCAAACGCCGTTTACACGAACGCTACCGACATTACGACGGAGTGATTATTGATATTTTTTACGACCATTTTTTAGCAAAAAACTGGCAAAAATACTCCGCTATTCCATTAAACATTTATGCAAAATCTGTATATCAATTACTACAAGAAAACATTGAAATACTCCCTGAAAAAACACAAGGAATTTTACCTTATATGATACAATATAACTGGCTATATAATTATCAGTTTGCTAAAGGAATTCAGTTGGTTTTAAATGGCATGAATAAAAGAACCCAAGGCAAATCTCAAATGAATTTAGCTTCGGAAGATTTACTAATTCATTACCAATTATTTGAAGATGATTTTACTTTATTTTTTGAAGACTTGCGTAATTTTTGCAACAAAAAAATAAACAAAACCAATTAAGTTTATGAAAAAATATTTAGCACTTGTTTTTTTTCTATCAATTATAGTAAGCTGTAAAAAAACGTCTCATAAAGAAAAAATTACAGGTTTAATTACCAATAATGCAATGGTAGTTTCCGCTCGTGAAGAAGCTTCAAAAATCGGAATCGACATTCTTAAAAAAGGAGGAAATGCTTTTGATGCCATGGTGGCAACCGAACTAGCTTTAGCTGTTGCGTATCCGTATGCTGGTAATTTAGGTGGCGGCGGATTTATGGTTTACCGAAAAAACAACGGAGAAATTGGCGCCTTAGATTATCGTGAAAAAGCACCTTTAGCTTCATCTAAAAACATGTTTTTAGACAACAACAATAATGTTATTGAAAACAAAAGTACGCTCGGAGCCATGGCTGTTGGTGTACCTGGTACAGTAGCCGGAGTTTTTGCTGCTCATAAAAAATTTGGTTCTTTACCAATCTCAACTATATTAACCCCTGTAATTGCTTTAGCTAAAAAAGGCGTTATTGTTACTAAAAAACAAGAAAATCGTATCAAAAAACACCAACCTTCTTTTCGTAAAGTAAATAAAGATTCAATTATTTTTGATAAACTCTGGAAAAAGAACGACACCATAAAGTATCCTGCGTTAGCAAAAACTTTAGAGCGTATTTTAAAAAATGGTAAAAACGAGTTTTACAAAGGAGAAACTGCCAAACGATTAGTTAAGTTTATGCAAGCTAATGGCGGAATTATAACCGAAGAAGATTTAGCTAAATACGAGGCACAATGGCGAACTCCAATTACTTTTAAATATGATGATTTACGAGTAATTTCTATGTCACCACCTTCTAGTGGAGGTATTTGTTTAGCACAAATAATGAACGCTATTGAACCTTTTAATTTAGATGAATTTGGACATAATACAACTAAAACAATTCAAATTATTACCGAAGCTGAAAGGCGTGCTTATGCAGACAGAAGTTATTTTTTAGGAGATCCTGATTTTGTTAAAATTCCGTTAGACACTTTAATTAGTAAAGAATATACAAAATATAGAATGGATAATTTTTCTTTTAAAAAACCAACCAGTTCTAAAACCGTTTCTCATGGTAATATTGAAATGATTGAAAGCAACGAAACCACTCACTATTCTATTGTTGATAAATTCGGAAACGCCGTTTCTGTTACAACTACCATAAATGGCGCTTATGGTTCTAAATTATATTGTGCAGATTTAGGTTTCTTTTTAAATAACGAAATGGACGATTTTAGCAGCAAGCCAGGTGTACCAAATATGTTTGGTTTAATTGGTGCAAAAGCGAATGAAATTGCTCCAGAAAAACGCATGTTAAGTTCAATGACTCCCACAATTGTAGAAAAAAACAATAAACTTTGGATGGTGGTAGGAACCCCAGGCGGATCTACAATTATCACTTCTGTTTTACAAACCATTTTAAACGTTCATGAATTTAAAATGGGCATGCAAGAAGCTATTAATCAACCTCGTTTTCACCATCAATGGTTGCCAGATGTTATTATGATGGAACCTAATGGTTTTGATAAAAATGTAACACAAAACTTACAAAAATTAGGATATCTTTTAAATGAAAAAGATACTCCTGTTATTGGTAAAGTTGAAGGTATTTTGGTATTACCTAACGGAAAACTAGAAGGTGGCGCAGACCCAAGAGGAGATGATAAAGCAGTTGGATTTTAATTCAGTTAACAAAAATGAAATTTTATAACAAATATCATTCCGAGCGCAGTAGAGAAATCTCAACTTTAAAACTTTAAAAATAATGCAAGCACAACCATTCCATTTAGCCATTCCTGTTCAGAATTTAAAAAAGTGTAGAACTTTTTACAAAGACATTTTACAGTGTAAAGAAGGTAGAAGTAGTAAACATTGGGTAGATTTTAATTTTTTCGGGCATCAATTAGTTATTCATCAAAAGGAAAATTACTTACCTACAAAAGCAATTACAAATCCTGTTGACGGACACGATGTACCCGTACCTCATTTTGGCGTTGTTTTAACTTGGAAAGATTGGAATACTTTATCTGAAAGGTTAAAAAAATTAGGTATTAATTTTATCATCCAACCAACCATTCGTTTTAAAGGTAAAGTTGGCGAACAAGCAACCATGTTTTTTAACGATCCCGAAAACAATGCGTTAGAATTTAAAGCTTTTAAAGATATTGATCAGTTATTTGCCAAATAATCACAAGATGTTTAATGATAATCATCAACCAATTTCGTCAACCTGAACTTGTTTCAGGTTCACATAATAAATGATTCATATCGATTAAAATAGCATTCTGATATATTAAAGTAAATTTAGAATGATGCTAAAAAAAGGATTTTCAAAAGATAATGACCATATCAGAAACTCATAAAGTTCCCTCACTAGAAAAATCGATTCGATTACAAGAATACGGAGTTGGTATTTTTAAAACAATTCCGACTAAATCTGGTTTAAAAAAAGCAATTAAAAAAGAATTGATTTTAGTAGATGGTAAAATTGCCACTACTGCCCTATTTATAAATGGTAATGAGCTTATAGAATTATATAAAACAGGAGAAAACACCACTTTTAAACAATTTAATTTTCCGTTAGAAATTCTTTTTGAAGACGATTACTTAGCCATTATTTATAAACCTTCTGGTATTTTAGTAAGTGGTAATTCATTTGCAACGATAGATAATGCTTTACTGCAAAACCTAACAAAAAGCACCTTAATAAATGCTGTTCGCCCAAGACCAGTACATCGATTAGACTATCCCACAAGCGGCCTTTTATTAATCGGAAAAACAAGTGCAAGTATTATCGCTTTAAATCAATTATTTGAAAACAAGGAAATTGAAAAAACATACCACGCAATAACCATCGGAAAAATGGAAAAAAAAGGCGTAATTAATACTCCTATTGATACTAAAAATGCTTTTACACGCTATGAGGTTTTAAAAACCGTTTTATCAAAACGTTTTGATACCTTAAATTTAGTGAAGTTAACACCAAAAACTGGACGAAAACACCAATTAAGAAAACATTTATTATCGATAAAAAATCCTATTTTAGGCGATAAAGAACACTGTATTAACGAATTAATTTTAAACGGAAAAGGGTTGTATTTACATGCATCAACTTTAAAATTTAAACATCCGTTTACGAAAGAACAAATTAACATTACAAAAGCACTTCCGAAGAAATTCAATAAGATATTTGCTATGTAATTTTACTTTAAAAAATATATCTTTGCCAACATGCGAATAGATATTATTACCGTTGCCCCAGATTTACTAAAAAGTCCGTTTGAACATTCAATGATGAAACGTGCTATTGATAAAGGTTTGGCTGAAATTCATTTTCATAATTTACGTGATTACGGAATTGGATCGTACAAAAAGTTAGACGACACGCAATTTGGTGGTGGCGCAGGCATGGTTTTAATGATAGAACCTATTGATAAATGCATTTCTAAATTACAAGCCGAAAGAACGTATGATGAAATTATTTATATGACTCCCGATGCAAAAACCTTAAATCAATCTATTGCAAATACGCTTTCGTTAAAAGAAAACATCATTATTTTAACAGGGCATTACAAAGGTGTAGATCAACGGGTACGCGATAAATTTATTACCAAAGAAATTTCTATTGGCGATTATGTTTTAACAGGTGGTGAATTAGCAGCTGCCATTTTGTGTGATGCTGTGGTACGTTTAATTCCTGGTGTTTTAGGCGATGAACAATCTGCTTTAACAGATTCTTTTCAAGACAATTTACTATCACCACCAGTATATACAAGACCTGCCGAATATGAAGGAATGAAAGTTCCTGATATTTTATTGTCTGGAAATTTCCCTAAAATTGATGCTTGGAGAAACGAAAAAGCCTACGAACACACTAAAAATATAAGACCCGATTTATTAGAAGAATAACCTACGCGTTTTTAATCTTAAAAAATTAACAAATAATACCTTATAAAAATTCTTATTTTATAATATTTTGATTAATTTCGCAGCCACAAAATAACCTCTGACGAGAATCGTGAATGTTATTTAGTAAAACTATATAAACAAGATTACCATGGATTTAGTAAAATTTGTTCAAGAAGAATTTGTAACAAAAAACGAATTACCAGAATTTGCAGCTGGAGATACAATTACTGTATACTACGAAATTAGAGAAGGTGAAAAAGTACGTACTCAGTTTTTTAGAGGAGTTGTAATTCAAAGAAGAGGAGTTGGAACATCAGAAACTTTTACTATCAGAAAAATGTCTGGTACTGTAGGAGTTGAACGTATTTTCCCAATAAACTTACCTGCTATTCAAAAAATAGAAGTAAACAAAAGAGGTGTTGTACGTAGAGCTCGTATTTACTACTTTAGAGGTCTTACTGGTAAAAAAGCAAGAATTAAAGAAAAAAGAAACTAATACGTTTCTTTTTCTCAAAAAATTAAAAGCATCATATATACATATGATGCTTTTTTTATTCACAATTGTTAATAACTTAGGTTCATATCTTCTTGATATTTAAACTCTTAAAAAACAACAATACTTAAAAAATAATTATATCTTTAACGTAGAATTTACAGCAACCTATTGTTTTTAGACGTGTTTTTTAAACAATAAAAGTAAATTCAGAAAAAACGTTCTTTATATATTGTTTTTAAATGTGTTAAACTCATTTATCAATTCTAATTAAATTTACTTCAATTAATTTGTAAGTAGCTGTTATAAGTAAGGTTGATTTACAGTGATTATTAACTTAAAGACAATGAAACATTGCTGTTTTACAAATTAAAAACTTGTAAAATGTATGTTTCAATTTAAAATAATAAAGCAGGCTTTAAAAAAAGTACAGAACACTGCTGTATTTGATAGCAATATCAAAATAAATATTATTTTAAAGAAAGCCATGTTACTACAAGAAATTGTATAACATGGCTTTTATTTTTGACATCAAAAACACATATTTCTTTCTTTTTTTTATCAAATTCACAACAAAACACCTTAATTAATAACATTTTAGCATCAAAAAACTCGCTCGTAATTCTTAAATTTGCCGTACTTCAAAATAAAATTAACGATTACTGTGTGTATTTTTAATAAATACCACCTTAAAACAATTACTATATGAGCAAAACTGCTAAAATCATGTACACAAAAACGGATGAAGCTCCTGCGTTAGCTACACGTTCGTTTTTACCTATTGTAAAAGCTTTTACAAAATCATCAAACATAGAAATAGAAACTAAAGATATTTCTTTAGCGGGTAGAATTCTTGCCAACTTTTCAGATTTTTTAACAAAAGAGCAACAAGTAGAAGATGCGCTGGCTTTTTTAGGAGATTTAGCTAAAAAACCAGAAGCAAATATTATCAAGTTACCAAATATTTCTGCCTCTGTACCGCAATTAAAAGCGGCAATAAAAGAATTACAAACTTTAGGCTATGCTTTACCAGATTTTCCGGAAGAAGCAAATACCGATGAAGAAAAAGCAATTTTAGCACGTTATAATAAAGTAAAAGGATCGGCGGTAAACCCTGTTTTACGTGAAGGAAACTCTGACCGTAGAGCACCAAAGGCTGTAAAAAATTACGCACGTAAAAATCCGCATTCAATGGGCGCTTGGGCTTCTAATTCAGAAACGCATGTTTCTACCATGACTGCTGGAGATTTTGCACATACCGAAAAATCAGTAACTGTAAACAACGCTACTGATGTAAAAATTGTACATACGGATGCTAACGGAAATACAACTACGTTAAAAGAAAAAGTTTCTTTATTAGCTGGTGAAGTGATTGACGGATCTGTTATGAATAAAAAAGCTTTATTAGCTTTCTTAGCAGAACAAGTTGCAGACACTAAAGAAAAAGGATTGTTATTTTCTTTACATATGAAAGCAACGATGATGAAAGTTTCTGACCCAATTATTTTTGGTCATGCAGTACGTGTTTTCTTTAAAGACTTATTTGCAAAACACAATCAAACTTTTGAAAAAATTGGCGTTGATGTTAATAACGGATTCGGAAATTTAGTAAGTAATCTTGAAGAATTATCAGCAGATAAAAAGGCGGAAATTTTAGCAGATATCGAAACTATTTACGCTAACAATCCTGATGTTGCTATGGTAAATTCTGATAAAGGAATTACCAATTTACACGTTCCTTCGGATGTAATTATTGATGCTTCTATGCCTGCAATGATTCGTACGTCTGGACAAATGTGGAATAAAGCAGGAAAACAACAAGACACAAAGGCTGTAATTCCTGATAGTTCTTATGCAGGTTTATACCAAGAAACTATCGATTTTTGTAAAAAGAATGGTGCTTTTGATCCTACAACAATGGGTACGGTTCCTAATGTTGGTTTAATGGCTCAAAAAGCTGAAGAATACGGATCGCATGATAAAACTTTTGAAATTGCTTCGAACGGAAAAGTTGAAGTAATTGATGCTAACGGAACGACTCTTTTATCCCACGAAGTGGAAACTGGAGATATTTGGAGAATGTGTCAAACTAAAGATGCACCTGTTCAAGATTGGGTTAAGTTAGCAGTTACCCGCGCAAGAGCTTCTAAAACTCCTGCTATTTTTTGGTTAGGAAAAGAAAGAGCGCACGATGCTGAAATCATTAAAAAAGTAGAAAAATATTTACAAAATCACGATACTGACGGATTAGAGATTCAGATTTTATCGCAAGTTGAAGCTACTAAATATACTTTAGAAAGAGTAAAAGACGGTAAAGACACCATTTCTGTAACAGGAAATGTATTACGTGATTACTTAACAGATTTATTCCCTATTTTAGAGTTAGGTACATCTGCAAAAATGTTATCAGTTGTACCGTTAATGAATGGTGGTGGATTGTTTGAAACTGGTGCTGGTGGTTCTGCCCCAAAACACGTACAACAATTAGTTGAAGAAAATCATTTACGTTGGGATTCTTTAGGAGAATTTTTAGCTTTAGCGGTTTCTTTAGAGCATTTAGGAACAACTAATAATAATGAAAAAGCAAAAGTTTTAGCCGAAGCCTTAGATGATGCTACTGATAAATTATTAGACAACAAAAAAGGACCTTCTAGAAGAACTGGTGAGTTAGACAATAGAGGTTCTCATTTTTATATTGCTATGTATTGGGCACAAGCTTTAGCTGATCAAAATAAAGACGCTGAGTTAAAAGCACAATTTTCTCCTATTGCACAGCAATTGAAAGAAAATGAACAAGCAATTGTTACTGAGTTAAATACTGTACAAGGAAAAACTGTAAACATTGGTGGTTATTACCAACCTACTGATAATTTAGCCGATACTATTATGAAACCTAGTACTACTTTAAATACGCTTTTACAAAGTATTTAAACGTATTATTTATACAATTATTAAAAAGCAGGTGATAAAATCGCCTGCTTTTTTTATGTCAAAAAATATTATAATTAGTAAATTAGCTTTATGAGTTTTACAAAAACAACCGAACAATCATCAAAATACAATCATTTAGAAAAAATGACTGTTGCCGAATTATTATCAAACATTAATAAAGAAGATAAAACAGTGCCTTTAGCTGTTGAAAAAGCGCTACCTCAAATAGAAAAACTAACCACACAAATAGTTAACAAACTAAAAAATGGCGGTAAATTGTTTTACATGGGTGCTGGTACTAGCGGTCGTTTAGGTATTTTAGATGCCAGTGAGTGCCCTCCTACTTTTGGCGTACCACACGAATTAGTGGTTGGACTTATTGCTGGTGGAGATATTGCGATTAGAAAAGCGGTAGAAAACGCCGAAGATTCAACAACACAAGGTTGGATTGATTTACAAAATCATAACGTAACCTCAAACGATGTAGTTATTGGTATTGCCGCATCTGGCACAACTCCGTATGTAATTGCAGCATTAAAAGAATGTAATAAAAACGATATTATTACAGGTTGTATTACTTGCAACCAAGCAAGTCCGTTAGCTTTAACAGCTCAATTTCCTATCGAAGTAGTCGTTGGACCTGAGTTTGTAACTGGTAGCTCTCGTATGAAAGCCGGAACTGCTCAAAAATTAGTTTTAAACATGCTATCTACCGCTACAATGATTCAACTAGGTAAAGTAAAAGGTAATAAAATGGTTGATATGCAACTATCTAATAATAAGTTGGTAAAAAGAGGAGAAAAAATGTTAGTTTCTGAATTAAACATCGACCAAGTAACTGCAAGTAAATTATTAAAAAAGTACGGAAATGTTCGTGATGTTATAAAAAACCATACCAATGCCTAAACAAATAACTTTTGATAAAATTGTAAAAAAATTTTTAATCCTTTTGGGTTTATTAATTACATCTCCAATAATAGTAAGCATCGGGTTTAAAGCTTTAAAAATTTACACCGAAAACCCTAAAAATTATATTGCCTATGCAATATTAGGTATTGGTATTTTTTTACTCTTATACACTGTTTACTTCGGATTTAAAACAATAAAAGCATTTTTAGATAATTTATTTCAAAAATAATTTGAGAAAAAATACCACCCTAAAAAAACTTATAAACTGGGAGCATTGGCCTTCTTATATGTTTTACATTCCTAACTTACCCTATGCATTTTATTTGGCTATAAAAGCGAAACACCTGTCTTTTTACACAGCCACAAACCCTTGTATTAAAAATTCTGGAATCGGCACCGAATCTAAGTTCGAAACAACCATGCTCATTCCTGAAAAATATCGCCCTAAAACTATATTAATAAAACCTAATACGGAGTATAATAAAATAATTACAGCTATTAATGAGCAACAAATTCAATTTCCTTTAATAGCAAAACCAGACATTGGTTTTAGAGGCCTGTTAGTACAAAAAGTACATACCGAAACTGAGTTACAAACCTACTTTAAAAAGTATGGAATGATAGCCATTATTATTCAAGAATTTTTAAACTATGAAAATGAATGTGGCGTTTTATATTTTCGGTATCCAGAAAACAAAACTGGAAACATTACCTCTTTAACCCTGAAAAAATTTTTAGCCGTTACTGGCGACGGAAAAAGCACTTTAAAAGAATTAATTTTAAATGATGAAAGGGCAAAATTATATATAGAATTATTTACCGAAATTCATCAAAATAAATTAAATACAGTTCCCTATAAAGATAAAGTTGTAAAACTTACTGCTATAGGAAATCACTCAAAAGGAACTCAATTTATTAACGGAAACCATTTAATTAGTAAAACATTAATTAAAACTTTTGACACACTTAATAAAAAAATTCCTGGTTGGTATTATGGACGAATTGATTTAAAATACAATTCTTTTTCTTCTTTAGAAAATGGCACAGATTTTAAAATTATAGAAATCAATGGTATTTTGGCAGAGCCAACCCACATATACGATGCAAAAAAATTTACTTATTTTCAAGCATTAAAAACAATAAGGACGCACTGGAAAAGTATCTATAAAATAGCAACTGTAAATAATAAAAAACTTAACATTCCTTATAAAAACACAAAACACTTTTCTGTAGAAATTTTACAATTAAAAAAACACCTATCACACATAAAAAAAAATCTTAAAACTTATTTATAAGTGACTTAAATGTAAAATAGGTGTCCAAATATTATAACGACAATTATTTATAAGTTAAAAAAAATGATTACTTTAGCGTCTTTAATTTTCCTTGTAGCATGAAAATAAAACTATTACTTATACTTATTTTCTTAATTAAAACCTCTCTTTTCTCTCAAGTAAAGATAGGCGATAATCCTTCTATGATCCATTCTAGTTCTATTTTAGAATTAGAAAGCACAGATAAAGCTATAGTTATCAGTCGTATGTCAAACTCTCAAATGAGTGCAATTGTACCATTAAGGGGTGCATTAGTATATAATACTGATGAAGATTGTGTTTTTATGTATGATGGAACTTCTTGGAAAAATTTATGCAACACAGGAGCTGCAATTCAAGTATCAACACAACAAACGCCTCCTATAAATAATAATCTCGGTGATTTCTGGATCAATGATACTCAAAATAATACCGCAAGTATTTGGGATGGGAATAACTGGATTGCTATAGATAACAACCCCAGAAGAGGTAATGGTATCCCTAACAATACAACAATTACTGATGCATTAGCTGGTGATGTGTATGTTGATACTACAACAGGGATAATTTATGCCTATGACGGAACTGGTTGGGTAAGTTCAAATACAGTTCCTAATGCAAATAATGGTCTTTTGGTTGATGCTAGTAACACCATACAACTAGGTGGAGTATTAATAAAACCTACAACTATACAAACTGATGTTACCAATACATTAGCTATTACTGGCTTAGAAAACGGAGATACTACTCAAGATGCTATTGTAACTGTAAATAATACTACTGGGCAATTACGAAAAATAGATCCTTCAGATTTATTACGAGAAGAAGTTACTAAAATTATAGCAATTGATAACCAACAAACATTCTCTGGATTAACAATTTATTCAAACGATAAAATTAACGTATACAGAAACGGTGTTAGAATAGATTTTACCATAGTAAACAACGCTACAATAGAAATAGAACCTGATGCAATATGTTATGCAGGTGACGAAATAAGAATAGTTCAATTATATTAATAACAAACCCCTTTTTAAAATTTAAAACAATCATTTATTTATGAAAACAATTACAAACAAATTTAAATTAGCACTAGTTGCTGTTGGTATACTTACCATAGGAACTGTTAGCGCACAACAAACAAGTGGTACATATACTGCAGTAGAAAAAGTTGGAAAATCTTCTGAATTGAATGGTACAATTAGAGTTATTGACAACAAGGGTACTAAAAAGTATTTACAAGTAAAAAATGGATTGACTTTATTAACAGATCAAACTCCAGATGGAGGTATTGTATCTACATGGCAATTAGGTGGTACTTTAACAGATAACACTTATATAACTGCTAGTGCAACTGGTGGAGCTGGAGGTACCCCTGCCGAATTTGCTTTGGACGGTTTAGAGTTAGTTACTGACGCAACTACTGCTTCTACTGATGCCTCTGATAGATCGATACATGGAACGGGAACTGGTTTTACTGTTTTATTGAGAAATGAAGTTTCAGGTGCTGTCCAAAAAATAAAGTTATCAGACCTATTAAATGTTCAAGCCGACCACAGTGAAGTTACTGTAACAGCGCTTAACAGTGCTGACTTACAAGACAATACTGCTACAGCTACAACTGGGATTGAAATTGATATTGAAGCTTCAAGAACTAATATACAAGTATATAGAAATGGTGTTAAATTGAGAGCTTTAGTTGATTACAATATCAAAACAGTTGATGATGCTGGTACAGATAGGTTTTTTGTATTCTTAATAGAAAACACAACAGCTCCTAACGATTGGGAACTTTATAATGATGACATTATTGAAGTACATGCAATCAAATAGTTTTTTTTAAATGCGTAACATTATTTTAACTTCTGCATTGGTTCTATTCTCTAATAGAACCAATGTATAATAACCTTGACATCTAAATTTATTCATGTCAAAATCATTGTTACAGTTCAATAATTTAGAATAATTACTTTATAATTTTAAGTTATCATAAAAAATTATTTACTAAATTAAAGACAGAAGAACTACTTCTTGAAATATAAAGTTTAGTAAAACATTAAAATAAAGTTCCCTTAATCAATAACTGCAATACTTATATCGTAAAAAATGACACCATATAACAAGCACATACACATACTACTTACTTTTTTTGTTTTTATCACTTTAAAAATAAAAGCACAAGAAGTTAGAGTTATTGATAATAAAGGAACTATACAAACGGTAAAAAACACACGTGTTTTTACTGGAGCAGCTAACAAACCTGCTAATGCAGATGCGGTAATTGGTGATATTTATTTTGACCAATACCCTAACCCTAATTCTGTAGAAATTTGGGACGGGACTTCTTGGAAAGTTATAAAAAATAATACAACACATACAGGTACAGCCGGTTCTGTATTTTTTGCTGATTTATTTGGCAACCCAACAGAGAACAACAGCCAGTTTTTTTGGGATAACACTAATGAAAGGCTTAATATAGGAAACCCTCTTGGGGGTAACAATAAATTAACAGTTCAAGGAGGTATAAGAGCAACTAACATAAATAATGCTAATGGAACACCTAATAGACCATCTTATCGATTTTCGAGTGATTCTAATACAGGTATGTATAGAGATGGTGCAGATCAACTAGGCTTTTCTACTGCAGGTACAAATGCACTATCAATAGACGCATCTCAAAATATTAGCATTCCACAAAACCTATCGGTAACTGGTACTTATGCTGATAGTAATGGTGATGTTGGTACAAATGGTCAAATATTATCTTCAACAGCTACAGGTACTGATTGGATAGATAATGCTGCCTTAAATAATTGGTTAATTACTGGTAATACAGGTAATACAGCTGCTAATTTCTTAGGAACAATAGATGCACAACCTTTAGTGTTAAGAACTAGTAATATTGAAAAATTAAAAATTCATGAAACCAAAGGACAAGTATTAGTAAACCAAGCTCTTACTTTTAATAATCATCCACTAGTTGTTCGTGCTAATGGTGTTGACGTACTTGCTTTTGAAGATGAATTTGGTGATCCCAAATGGCACTGGAATCTTTTAGCTAATGGGTTAAATTTTGTTGAAAGTGGTGTACTTGATTATAGACTCTTTTTACAAAATGGAGGCCATGTTGGTATTAACACAGACACCCCTTCAGAATATTTAGATGTAAATGGAAGACTTCGTGTAAGAAATATTACAACCGTAACCACTAATAACGAAATCTTAACAACTACAGCTACAGGAGTCGTTGAAAAAAAACAATTATTAGCCGTAGAAACCGACAACCAAATAACTACAGGAGCTAACGGAGGAGTGTATTACAATTCACCTATAAAGGCAATGGGTAAAATTGCCGCTGATGGTGCTGTAATAAAAATAACCCCAGGGTATACTGTAACAAAATTAGGAGGAAATGGAAGATATAGGGTTAACTTTCCTGTTAACATGCCTGATACTAATTATAATATACAACTAACCGTTCTTAGGCATAATAGCAACAATAGATATTATGTTATAAATTACTATAACCAACAGAACAATAGATTTGATGTTGAAATTAAATTTTATTTTGGAACCCCTGCAAATAGGGAATTCATGTTTACCATTTTAGATTTTTAAAAAACTAATTGAAATAATTTTTTATTTAGCATCACTAAGAAAATAAAGTATAATGTTTAATAATTATTAAAATATAACAACTACTTATTTATAAAATTAAAAAAAAACCTTAAAAATATACCATTAGTCGATAGTTCTTTGCAACTCATCTAAATATAAATAATTGATAATAAACAACAAACTACCTTTGGGAGGGTAAGGTCATAATAAAATTCAAAAAACTCATGATCTAATTAACAGAATACAGATATAAAAAATTTTAAAGTCATAATAAATATTTTAAAATTATAAATACGCGGGGTATCTATGAAATTAAACAAATATTTAATGGTTATATTTATGCCATTATCAATACTATCACAAACAGCATTTCAAAATTCAGGTAATATACAATTACACAATGAAGCACAAGTTGGTTTTCATGTAGATGTAGTAAATAATGGAATGTTAGATAACTACACAGGTTTTGCTGGCTTTTATGCTGATACTGAAACTCGCATTATTTCTGGTGCAAACCGTATTACTTTTTTTGATGTAGAAATTGACGCTGTAAATAATTTAGAACTTAAAAATTCATTAGGCGTAAGAAACGATTTAGATTTTATAAATGGAACCGTTATTACTCCTAGAAACGACATTAACATTTCACTTGATTTTATAGATTATAACATCTATGCTGGTGAAGATGATATAAGACATGTTAACGGATATGCATCTATAAAAGGAACTGCGAGTAGTGACTTCACCTTCCCTATTGGTGATGGAGATTTTTTTCGCCCAATGAGAATTAGCAATCAAAGTAGATACAACACTTTTAAAGGCGCTTATTTTTACGAAGACCCTAATTTCCCGACCACTTTTGCAACTTCTTTTTTAACAGATCAAAAACAAGTAATGTTAGAAAATATTAACGATGTTGAATTTTGGGATTTAAATGGTGACAAAGAAACAAGAACAACTTTAACTTGGGACAATAGAAGTAATATTGCTGCAATTACTGATAACATAGCACTTTTAACCGTAGTTGGTTGGAGTATTGCCGAAAATAAATGGGTAAATCTAAATGTTTTAAATGTTACTGGAAATTTAAATAAAGGAGAAATTACCTCTGCGGTATTTGTACCAAACCAATACGAAGTAATAACCATAGGAACTATTTTTGATGATGCTATTACAAACGAAGATAGCAATAATAATATTTTAATATCGCCAAATGGAGATAGCGATAATGAATTTTTAGTTTTTGATGAAGTAAATCAATTTACAAACAACAACTTAACTATTTTTAATCGTTGGGGAAACATAGTTTTTCAAACTGATGATTATAAAAATAATTGGAACGGAAGCTCTAATGGTAGAGCTACTTATAAAAAACAAGACAAACTACCAGACGGAACTTATTTTTACGTTTTAAACTTA
This sequence comes from Tenacibaculum insulae, assembly GCF_964512435.1. Taxonomy (GTDB): domain Bacteria; phylum Bacteroidota; class Bacteroidia; order Flavobacteriales; family Flavobacteriaceae; genus Polaribacter; species Polaribacter insulae_A. Next base: position 99,752 of record NZ_OZ208512.1, read on the forward strand.
GGCGATGACCCTAAACTATTACCACAAACCAAAAAAGGTTGGGTATATATTCATAGATAATTTTAATCAATCATTACCTTTTTAGGTGTTGTAGGATTGTAACCAAAATCAGCATCAGGTAATGCGATTCCTAATTGATGTACTATAAAACCAATCATTGCAAAATGATGTATTGCATGGCTATGCGCTTGCACTAAAGCACTACTTAAAGTATAATTAACGGTAATCATACCAGTTCCTAAATCATCTTTTACTGAAATAATTGTATTAAAATCGGTTGCTTTTAAACAATGTAGTTTTGTTAATACTTCATTAAAATATTCAATTCCGTATTCAGTTTGTTCTTCAGCTAACTGATTTCTTTCTCTATCAGAAAAATCAACTACTTTTTTATCTAATCCATTAAAAACACACGTAAAAACATCTAAAACATGACGCATATTTGCGCCTATACTTGAATAATACGGCCCAACAGAACTGTTACTATATTGCTCATCAGAAATAGATTTTAGTAAGTTAACTCCTCTTTGTAAGTTTTTATCAATAGCGTCTATCATTATTTAAAGTATTATATTAAGAGTAAGTCGTATAAATATAGCTTTTTTTACTTGTAAAAATAAACTGGCGGATAAAAAACAAATAACCAACTAACAAACAAGTAATTACAATTATTTTTTTATCTAAAAATTATCAAAAAATATTTTTGGCACACTCTTTGAAAATTAACTTATAACTGCGGAAGCCGAAAAGCATATAGAGTAAGCATAACCCTAAATTTATCAATTATGAAAAAAGGGATACTTTTATTATTAGCAATTATGACATTAGCAACTACAAATGCTAAAAACATAAACAATACAACAAATAAAATTGGGGTTACAAATCGTTATAACGATGCTGTTACCTTTGTTGAAAAAAACATTAAATTTCACATTTTTTTAAATGGAGATTTTGATTTTAATACACATTATAAAAACACCAAATATGTAGATTATAATGGGAAACGTGTTAAAATTAATAAAAATATTCGCATTGAACGAGATTATATAGGACGTATAAAGCGAGTTGGAAATACTTTTATTAATTATAATCGTAACGGAAATGTAAAACGAATTGGTGGTGTTTATATTGATTACAGATTCGGAAAATTAATTAAAGTAGGTAATTTAAAAATTAAATATGATAGATGGAATAATCCAAGGTTTTTTGGAAACGTAAAACAAAATGATTATTGTGAAAATAACAACTATTATAACAATACCATAAACATTGATGTTAACCTTGGTCGTATTTTTAATTATAGCGACGCTTATTTTTATAAAAGAGCTTTTAAACAAAACTACCGTAAATATAAAGAAGATCGTAATTACTTTTATTACAAGGTTAAACCAAACGCAAAAACAGGTAAATATGGTAAAATTTTAAAAAGACGTAAAAGTAAAAACTACGTTAAAAAACATACTAAAAAAAGAATTATTCCAGAGCAAAAAGGAAAATCGAGAAGAAATAGATAACCTAAAAAAGGATCTAAAATATTCACTCGAGTACTCACTTAATTTAGGTTAACAGGTGCCACACTTATTAAAAAGTGTTTAAAACAAAAAGCCTCATCATAAATGATGAGGCTTTTTTATTGTATTAAAATACTATTATTTAGCTACGTTTACAGCTCTTGTTTCGCGAATCACAGTTACTTTTACCTGCCCCGGATACGTCATATCGTTTTGTATTTTCTGAGAAATATTAAAAGATAACTCTGCTGCTTTAGTATCATTTACCTTAGCGCTTTCAACCATTACACGCAACTCTCTACCTGCTTGTATTGCGTAAGCTTTTTGCACTCCATTAAATCCAAAAGCAATATCTTCTAAATCTTTTAATCGCTGAATATAAGAATCTAATACTTGACGGCGAGCACCAGGTCTTGCGCCAGAAATAGCATCACAAACTTGTACAATTGGCGATAATAAACTCTTCATTTCTATTTCGTCGTGGTGAGCACCAATAGCGTTACAAACATCTGCTTTTTCACCATATTTTTCTGCCCATTGCATTCCTAATAAAGCATGTGGTAATTCACTTTCTGTTTCTGGCACCTTACCAATATCATGTAATAAACCAGCACGTTTAGCTGCTTTTGCATTTAAGCCCATTTCTGCAGCCATGATACCACAAAGATTGGCAACTTCGCGCGAGTGTTGTAATAAATTTTGTCCGTATGATGAACGATATTTCATACGACCTACGGTTTTTATTAATTCAGGATGTAATCCATGAATACCTAAGTCGATAACCGTACGTTTACCAACTTCAATAATTTCTTGACCAATTTGCTTTTCGGTTTTCTTAACAACCTCTTCAATTCTTGCTGGGTGAATTCTTCCATCAGTTACCAACTTGTGCATTGATAAACGAGCAATTTCTCTACGAACAGGATCAAAACAAGATAAAATAATTGCTTCTGGTGTATCATCTACAATAATTTCAACACCCGTTGCCGCTTCTAAAGCACGAATATTACGTCCTTCACGACCAATAATACGCCCTTTAACATCATCAGACTCTAAATTAAATACAGATACACAGTTTTCAACAGCTTGCTCCACTCCTACTCTTTGTATTGTATTTAAAACAACCTTACGAGCTTCTTGTTGCGCCGTCATTTTAGCTTCTTCAACCGTATCTTGCACAAACGACATTGCGTCTGCCTTAGCCTCATCTTTTAATGAAGTTACTAATTCTTTTTTAGCATCTTCAGCAGAAAAACCAGAAATTTGCTCAAGCATATCAACATGACGCTTGTGTAGTTTTTCTATTTCAGTTTCTTTTTTATCTAAAAAATCTAATTTATAATCAAAATCTGCTTCTTTCTTTTCAACAGATTTGTTTAATTTTTTATTTCTATCTAACTCAGATGAAACCTGACTTTCTTTATCTCTAATTCTCTTTTCAACATCAGACATCTTTTTTTCACGAGATAAAATCACTTTTTCGTGCTCAGATTTTAATTCGATAAACTTTTCTTTGGCTTGTAATATTTTATCTTTTTTTATTGCATCTGCTTCAACCTTTGCTTCTTTTACAATATTTCTTGCCTCTTTTTTAGTTTCTTGAATTAACTTATTGGCATTCGATTTTTCTAACATTTTAGCAATAAAAAATCCTATTGCTACCCCTATAATTCCTGCTAACACAGGAAATAATATTCCATCCATAATTTTAATTTAATTGTATAAAAAAAGCCTACATTAATAGGTTTTTATAAACTCCGTAAAAACAGGTTTAGGACTAACTGGCTTATCAAGGATCCGACATAAAAATCGGCGTGCTTTACTAACCAAGACTCATCCTTTCTAAATAAATAGTGTTGAGTTTAACAAACAATGTACTAATGTAGGCAGTATATTAATATGTATTTTAAAGAACGTTATAAATGCTTATCTAACAAGTTAGTTAATTCATTTATTTTATTTATTACTTCGGTAGTTTCTTTAGTATTTGTTAAAGATACTATTTCTGATTTTGATGCAAATTGCAATGCGCACATTGCCAATACATCTTGTTTATCTGCTACCGCATAATTTTGTTCAAACTTAGCAATTAAATCGTTAATATTTTTTGCTGCCGTACGCATTCCTTGTTCTTCATCAGTGTTGTTAACACTTAGCGGATACGTTCTTCCTGCAATTACTACATTAACTTTTATTTTTGCCATGTAAAGAACTTTTTATGAATTCAAAAGAGCAATGCATTTATCAATCTCTCGAACTAATGTATTTATTTTGAGTTTTGTTTCTCGTGTATTTTCGTTACTGCCTTCTATAGTTTTAGCAATTTTAAGCAATTTATATTCTTCTTGCTTTTTATTTAATTCTTGCGCTTTCTCTTGTAATAAAACGTGTAATTTTGCATTATTTTGAAGCAATACTTGGTTTTCTTCTTTTAAAAAATCATACTTTAACAGTAAATCTTTTAACTTATCTTCCAGTAAATGAATTGCTTCTAAAGGGTTACTCATTTATTTTTGAGAATAAAACTATATTTACAAAGTTATTAATATAGATTTTAAATCGCAACTCTTTTAGTGTTTTTTACCAAATTACTGATTCTTAAGCTGCTATCTTTTTAGTATATTTTTAGTATTTTTGTTTAAAACAGCTATAATTTTGAAATTTTATTTTTCCACCATTTTTCTATTCTTTTTTTATTTAGGGAATGCACAAAAGCAATATCCAAAAAACTACTTTTCTTCGCCTTTAAAAATTCCGATTATTTTATCAGGTACTTTTGGTGAATTACGTAGCAATCATTTTCATTCTGGTATAGATATAAAAACTTTAGGTAAACAAGGTATTCCTATTTACGCGCCAGCAAACGGCTATGTTTCTCGCATAAAAGTATCGCAATATGGTTTTGGTAAGGCAATGTACATTAAGCATCCTAACGGATATACAACAGTATATGCACACCTTAAAAAATTTGAAAAAAACATTCAAAAATACGTTAAAGGTATTCAATATAAAAAAGAGAACTATCATACTGGAAACCTATTTCCTGAGCAAAATAAATTCCCTATAAAAAAAGGGCAACTTATTGGTTATACTGGCGATACAGGTGGTTCTGGTGGTCCGCATTTACATTATGAAATTAGAGATACTAAAACCGAAAAAATTATAAACCCGTTGCTTTTTGGCATCAATCCAAAAGACAGTAAAGCTCCTAGTATAAAAAAGCTAATTGCGTATCCTTTAAACGAACAATCAAGAATTAATAACTCTAGTTTAAAATCTGTCCTTTCTTTTAAAGAAATTAGCAAAAATAATTACATCAGCGAAAATATTACTGCCAGCGGTATTATTGGTTTTGGAATTAGTGTTTTTGATAGATTAGATGAAGCTTTAAATAAAAACGGAATTTATAGTTTAGAGATGAAAGTAAATGGTAGTCGATTTTATTACCACGATGTTGAAACTTTTTCGTTTGCAGAAAGTAAATACATTAACTTATTAATAGATTATAAACATTATAAAACCTACAGAAGCAAAATACAAAAAACACATAAAGTAGCTGCAAACCGCTTAAAATTATACGAAGATTTAGTAAATAACGGTAAAATTGTTATTGAAAACGGAGCCAGTTATAATGTAGAAATTATTGCCAAAGATTTAAAAAACAATACTTCTACCATTAAAATACCGGTTAGAGGTGTAGAAAGTAACTTGGTTTTTAAAGAAAAGGACACTACTAAGTTTAAAATTGTAGCTAAAAATTTTCAAAAATTTAGTCTAAATAATGTAACAGTCGCTTTTCCTAAAAACACGTTTTATGAAGATTGTTTTATCGATTTTTCTATCAACGAAGGAATTGTAAAAGTTCACAACCCTACTATTCCGTTAGATAAAAGATACACCTTAACTTTTGAAACTTCATTTTTAAATGATAAGCAAAAACAACAAGTATATATTGCCAATGTTACCAACTCTAAATATCCTAGATATACAAGTACACGAAAAAAAATAAACAAAGTATATACCACAACAAAGCTTTTAGGCAACTATACATTACTTTACGATACTAGTAAACCCACAATAAGTCTTTATAATTTTAAAGACAAACAATGGATATCAAAAAACAAAACCTTAAAAGTTAAAATTAAAGACAAAGGCTCTGGTATAAAAAATTACCGTGCAACTATAGATGGTAATTGGATTTTAATGGAATACAATCATAAAAAAGGAATACTAACTTATAATTTTAACGATAAAAAATTGGTAGGTAGCAAACATCTTTTTAAACTTGTAGTTGCTGATAATGTTGGTAATATTAAAACTAGTACAGCTACATTTTTTAAAAAGTAAATAAACAAACTCATTGAAAAAACTACTTCTTTTACTATTATTCCCTTCACTTATTTTTGCTCAAAAAACAGTAATTGTAAAAGGAATTATTACCAATAAATTTAATACTCCTATTGAAGGAGTTGCTATTTCTTATCTATCAAAAGGAACCATTACTGATGTTAACGGAAACTATACATTTACCATACCAATGCGTAAAACAGTAGCAGTTACCTTTACTCATGTTGCGTATAAAACTATTGTTAAAAAATTTACATCTCGCGGTAAAAAAGTGTTTAACTACTCCCCTACTTTTAAGTTTAAAACACAAGAATTAGAAGAAGTTATAGTAAAAAATCAAAAAAAAGAAGCTCAGGGTATTACCAAAATAAAAACGCAAAAAGTTAAAAATATACTAGGTGCCAATGCAGGTGTAGAAAATATTTTAATGACTTTACCTGGGGTTAGCAACAATAACGAGTTAAGCACACAATACAATGTACGTGGTGGTAATTTTGATGAAAATTTAGTGTATGTAAACGGTATTGAAGTCTATCGTCCGTTTTTAATACGATCTGGGCAACAAGAAGGCTTAAGCTTTATCAATCCGCAAATGGTTCAAAATATTAATTTTTCCGCAGGCGGATTTCAAGCTAAGTACGGTGATAAACTTTCTTCGGTTTTAGATATTACTTACCGAAAACCAACCAATTTTAACGCTAAAATAAACCTGAGTTTATTAGGCGGAAGTTTTACAATTGAAGACACTTTTTTAAACAATAAATTAAGTGCTATCGTTGGTATTCGTTACCGCGACAATAGTTTATTTGTAAATAGTAAACAAACAGAAGTTAACTTTAAACCAACTTTTACAGATGTGCAAACGCTGTTAACTTATAAACAAAACAAAAAACTTACATTTAATTTTTTAAGTAATTTTTCGTTAAACAACTATAATTACGAGCCTTTAACCAGAAAAACACGTTTCGGAACCATTGCAAATCCGTTAGAGTTAATAGTTTATTATCAAGGACAAGAAAAAGATCAGTTTAAAACACTTTTTGGTGCTTTTTCTACCGATTATCAAATAACGGATAATTTAAAAATAACCGGAACAATTTCGTCTTTTAACACTCAAGAAGAAGAATATTTTGATATTGCGGCTTCTTATAATTTAGGCGAAGTTGATAGTAATTTAGGTTCTGAAAATTTTGGCGATGTTACTTTTTCGCAAGGCATAGGATCGCAAATAAATCACGCTCGTAACGATTTAGATGCTTTAATTAGCAACATTCAATTTAAAGCCACTTTAAAAGACGGAAAAAACGAATGGAAAGCAGGTGTAAAATATCAATCAGAAAATATAAAAGATCGCATTCGAGAATGGGAAATAATCGATTCTTTAGGATTTTCTGTTCGTCCTTCGCATCACACAAGTAACAATCAACCTTACCAACCTTTTACTGGCGATATCGAACCTTTTCAGAATATAAGAGCCGAAAACGACGTAGATATTAATCGAATTACAAGTTTTTTACAATTTAGCAGAAAAACAAACTGGAAGAACCATCAAATTTGGATGAATTTTGGAATTCGAGCTCATAATTGGAGTGTAAAAACAGCGAATTTAAACTCTAAAAATCAATTTACATTTAGTCCGAGAGCACAATTTGCGATAAAACCAGACTGGGATAAAGACATGCTTTTTAGAATTTCTGGCGGATGGTATTCACAACCTCCATCATACAAAGAACTACGAGATTATAATGGTAGAATTCATCCGAAGGTAAAAGCGCAAAAATCCATTCATTTCGTTGCAGGTAACGATTATAGTTTTACCATGTGGCAACGCCCTTTTAAATTAACTACCGAGTTGTATTACAAAGATTTATCGGATGTAAATTCGTATTCGGTAGATAATGTTCGTATTCGATATCGAGCAGATAACGTAACCAATGCTTATGCCTACGGATTAGATGTTCGTTTAAACGGCGAGTTTGTTCCTGGTAACGATAGTTGGGTTAGCTTCGGATATTTAAAAACCGAGGAAAACATTAACAACCAAGGCTATATTGCAAGACCTACCGATCAACGTTTAAAATTCGGAATTTTATTTCAAGATTATGTTCCCAACATTCCAGCTTTAAAAGCTTACTTAAACCTTGCTTATAATACCGGTTTACCAGGTGGCTCACCATCGTATGCAAACGTGTACGATTATCAAAATAGATTAAACGATTACAAACGTGCCGATGTTGGTATATCTTATATTTTCACTGATGTTAGCAAAACACAAAAAACAGGCTTTTTAGCTAATTTTAAAGAATTAACTGCCGGTTTAGAGTTATTTAATATTTTTGATATTCGAAATTCTATAACCAATACTTGGGTTCGTGATGCTTATAGCAAACAACAATACGGAATACCAAACTACATGACAGGAAGGGTTTTAAACTTTAAAATTGGCATGCAATTTTAGATAAAAACTAAATATTCTGTTCCTTTATTAACCAAAAACTTATATATTTAGCACAAATCAACCTATAAAAACCACTCTTTATGAAATTTCAAACTGTACTTTTTACACTTGCTTTTTCAATTTTTTCGGCTTGCAGTTCTACACAAGAAACACCTGTTGTAATTAACGAACATACATATCACGAACATGTTTACTCAAACCCTATTTCGTTTGATTTAGAAGCCATAAAAAAAAGAGGTGTTTTACGAGGTATCTTAATTAGCGGCCCTACCAGTTTTTTCGTTTACAAAGGAGAATCTATGGGTTTTGAATACGAACTTTTAAAAAGTTTTGCCGATGATTTAGGGGTAGAATTAGAAATTATTGTTGCCAAAAATTTTGAAGAATTAGGAGAATGGTTAAATACTGGTAAAGGAGATGTTATTGCCCACGGATTAATAGAAACTTTTGAAAGAAAAGAAATATTTGGTTTTTCTGATTATTTATACCTTACCAAACAAGTTTTAGTACAACGAAAGCCAGATAATTGGCGAAAAATGAAGTTACACGATATAGATAAAAACTTGGTGCACGACCCTATTCAACTAATAAACGATACAGTTACAGTAAGGCTTAACTCAGTTTATTTATTAAGATTACAAAATCTTATGGAAGAAATTGGAGGTGTAATTCATTTAAATACTGTTGATGAAAATCTTTCAAACGATCATTTAATTAGTAAAGTAAACTCTAAAGAAATTAAATATACCATTGCCCAAAATACACTTGCCGAAATGCATTCGTATCATTATAAAGATTTACATGTATCTACCCCAATAAGTTTTTCTCAAAAAGCATCGTGGGTACTTCGTAAAAATGCGAAACAATTACAAAGTCGTTTAAATAAGTGGATTCATAAAATGAAAAAACACAGCGATTATTATGTAATTTATAACAAATATTACAAAAACAAACGCTCTATAACACATCGAATTGAAAGTGATTATTATTTAAATACCACCGGTAATATTAGTCCGTATGATAATTTAATAAAAAAGCATGCCGAAAAATTACCTTGGAGTTGGGAGTTGCTTGCTAGTCAAGTTTTTCAAGAATCAAGATTTAATCCACATGCAAAAAGTTGGGCAAAAGCACATGGATTAATGCAAATAATGCCTGCAACCGCAAGAGAATTAGGAATTACAAACACAGCCGACCCTGAACAAAGTTTACATGGCGGAACTTCGTATTTATTATCACTTTGGAAACGTTGGAAACACATTCCTGATCCTGATGACCGAATAAAGTTTACCTTGGCAAGTTATAATGCTGGTTTTGGACATGTTAATGATGCCGTAAGACTTACAAAATTAGAAGGCGGTAACTACCATGTTTGGAATGACCATGTTGAAAAATCAATGTTAAAATTAACTCATAGAAAACACTATTCTAAACCCGAAATTAAGTACGGTTATGTACATGGAATTGAACCTGTAAAATATGTTGAGGAAATTTACGATCGTTATAACCTCTACAAAAATATTTCTTTAAAAGACTCACTTTAAGATGTTTTAAAAAATTATCATCTTCATTTTTAGCTTTTTTTTTCGTATTTTTGAAAGGCTATGAAAACAAAAAATATAAATAAAACTACCGTTGTATTACGAAAAACGATTCATAAAAAACAAATTGTTTTATTATTACTGTTTCCATATAATGATGTGATAATTAATCGCATCCGAAGTTTAAAAAAATTTACTTGGAGTAAAACTTTACATGGTTGGATTTGTCCGTATACAATAAATTCTTATACAGAAATTCAAAATGTATTACAAGATTTTGCTACATTAAAAATACATCCATCTATATCAAAAAAAATATATCAAAGAGGTATCAAAACCGAACGTACCATTACTAACGAAAATAAAGAAATTATAAGAAGTTACGTAAAATATTTACGCGGCAAAAGGTATAGTCAAAGTACTATAATGACCTATTTTACATTTATTGCTGATTTTATAGATTTTATACAACCAACCCCCATAGAAAAACTTACCAACCGAAGTGTAGAGTTATTTATAGAAGCCGTTTTTGTTGCTCGAAAATACAGCATTAGCTCACAACGACAATTTATTAGCGCTTTAAAATTATTCATTATTTTTTACCCAACAAGCAATATAAATTCACTTGCTTTAGAAAGGCCCAAACGCTCTAAAATTTTACCTTCAGTTTTATCGCAAGAAGAAATTATAACTCTTTTACAAGTTACCAAAAACCTTAAACATCGTGCTATTTTAGCTTTATTATATTCAGCTGGATTACGAATTGGCGAATTAGTAAACTTAAAATTACAACATATTGATGTTAGCAGACGTCAATTATTTGTACAAAACGGAAAAGGAAGAAAAGACAGATATGTTATTTTAGCTGATAGCTTTTTACCCTTATTACAAAATTATTTAAACACTTATGTGCCCAAAAATTATTTTGTTGAAGGGCCAAAAGGAACAAGGTACTCTGAAAGTAGTATTCGTAAATTTTTACACACCTCTACCCATTTAGCAAAAATAAAAAAACGAGTTACTCCGCATACTTTACGACACAGTTACGCTACGCATTTATTAGAAAATGGTATTGGATTAAGACACATACAAGAATTATTAGGACATGCAAAACCAGAAACAACAATGATTTACACTCATATTGCTAAAAAAGATTTATTAGAAATAAAGAGTCCGTTAGACACTATTTTAAACAATTTACAAAAAGAACCTTTACCAACTAAATTTTTGAATGAGCATAGAATATAAATCAAAAAAAATAATTATTTTCACACATTACAAATCGGTAAAAAGGAATAAAACCTCCTTTTATCCGGAAAATAAATTAACAAAGGAGAATTATATTCTCTATATAACCAGTTACCTGCAAGCGAAAACCAGCCGCACAGTCAAGCACATTTTATTTTGCTCGTGCCTCACAAAATAAAAAGAGCTTGCCTTTTTCCAACGCATAATCCGAACAAAAAGTAGAATTAAATTAGAAATTACAAAAAATGTCCGTAAATTTGTCCGTGTACGTAAAAACGTCCGTGAATAATTATGGCAACAATTAATTTTTATTTAGACAAACCTGACAAAAAAGGGTTTGCACCAATTCATCTACGAATAAACTGTAATGGAAGTCAAGTTAAAGTTTCGATAGGTCAAAAAATAGAACCTAAAAAATTTGACAAATCCAAACAAAAAGCGATTGGCTTGACTACAGAATCTCGTGAAATAAATCATTATTTGGATTTCTTAAGAGAAAGAGCTGACGAACTTCTACACCATTCCAACAAAAAGACTTTTATCCAAGACGAAGTTAAAAGCCTTTTAAATGAACACATAGAAAACTACAAAGAAAATAGTAATGTGAACATTGTAAAAGAACAAGTTTCACTTTACGGGAAACCGTTTACTTTTGTTGATTTATTTGCTGGAGCAGGTGGTTTTAGCGAAGGATTTTTACAAGCTGAACATAACAATAAATTCTTTGATTTTATTGTGGCTAACGATATCAACGAAAACTGTGAGTTAACTCACGTTGTTCGCTACAATCATCAATTAGGTTTAGATGCTGAATTTTTAAAACAAGATATTACTGAACCAGACTTTTTAGACAATTTATTAGAAAAAATTGACGGTCGTCAAATAGATGTTGTCTGTGGTGGACCACCTTGTCAAAGTTTTAGTCTTGCAGGAAAGAGAAAAAAATTCGACAAAAAAGACGACCTATTTTCTCATTATTTAGAAGTCATTAAGGTTTTACAACCTAAATACTTTGTGATGGAAAATGTAAAAGGCATTTTGACTAAAGAAGGTGGTAAAATAAAAGAGTTAATTCTTCAAGAAATCAACTCTATTGTTGACACTAAAGAAATTCCTCAATTAATTTCATTTATAAAAAAAGTCAGTAAAGTATCAAATTCATTTCTTTTCGATACAATAATTAAAAGAGTTGAAATCGAAAAGCTACTGGAGAAAGACAAAGAAAATGGAAAAGCTGATTTCATCAACTTTGTAGAAAACAGATTTAAAAAGATAACACCAAAAATTGCAGACTACAAAACCAGTAAAACAGACGAAAACATAAACACAATCCGTCACGGTTTTAATCTTTTAGCACGAACCAAAGAATGGGATAAATTAAAGCGTGATATTATTAAAGAGAAAGACTTTTGTAATATTGATAGTGATAATTTTACAACTGCTTTTACTGACTTCCTTACAGAAATTGGCTCTGAAAATATTATTTCAAAAATCGAGAATTCATTTAAAAATTTAAAAGTTCCTGCCAACTATAAAAAAGATTGTGAAGATATTATTACTGCATTGAAAATTTACACCACTTCTTTTGACGAGTCAATTGAGATATTAAAAACTCATTGTAATAAAACACAAAAACAGGAATTAGAAACAATTCTTGAAAGTATTAGACTTTATAAAATAGAACAACCTTTTGTTGCTAACGCATCAAATTACGGTGTTCCACAAAACAGAGAAAGAGTACTTTTTATTGGTTGTCGTAAAGACCAGAAATATATTTCTGAAATACCAGCAACAGTTACTGAAGCAGAAAAAGTAACCATTTTTGAAGCTTTGTACGATTTAGATTTTATAGGTAATAATCAAGAAGCTCACAGATACGAATTAGTTGACATTTCAACTCAATACAATGGTACTGCAAAGAAAATGGCTAAACTTTTAAAGAAAAGAAAAATTGATGGGAAACCAATTTCAAAAGGAGGAAAGTCCTTTGCAGAATGGTCAAAAAAAGGTAGATTAATTGACCGTTTTAAACCTCAAACAAAACCTTTTTACGTAAAGAACACAGAAGGTTTAGAAAACGGAGAAAAATACTTCGACATACTTAACAATCACAAAACAAGTAATCAGAACGAAACCGTTATTGAAAGGCTTGGTGTGATTTTAAAAAATGGTAATTATAAAAAAGCACAACCAGAACTTGAGAAATTAAATCTTTCTACGAACAAAAGAAACTATAATGTTTTAAAACCAGACGAACAAAGCTCTACAATAATGACTATTGCAGATGATTATATTCATTATAATTCGCCAAGGTCTTTAACAGTTAGAGAAATGGCACGATTACAATCTTTTGACGACTCTTTTGTATTTCAAGGAAAACGCTCAACAGGAGGAAATAATAGAAAAACAGAAGTACCGCAATACACTTTAGTGGGAAATGCTGTACCACCTTTATTAGCACGAGCAGTAGCAAGTGAAATTTTAAAACATATCAAGTGAGAAAACTTACTAACGCGGAACAAGAAAAAATAAAATTACTGACCAAAAACCAAGTTTCTCTTACTTTAATTGAGCCAACCGAAACCGGATTAAAAAAATCCATTATGGATGCGACTGGTTCTGTTCGTAGTTATTTGAAAAGTGAGAATATTCACGATTATGAGTTGCAGAATCAAGGTACAGAGAGCAAAGTAATGATTCCAGCAATTATTCATACTGGTTTTAAGATTATAAAATCAAAAGCATCTCTATATCGTCCTTCAACTAAAAAAGGAGACCCAAGAATTTGGTTTTATGGTTTAACAAAAGTTGCTGACCCAAATGATATTATTGGAATCACTTTTTACAACGATAGTTTTCAAGTTTTTAACTTGACAAAATTAGATATCAAAGAATTAATTTATTCTTCTATTCTAAATCCATTTCAGGAACTAATTAATGCAATCAGTACGACAGAAAATGAAGTTGCATTTGAGCTTTTAACAATGTTGAGAAAAATTGCAAATGCTGGTCCAATTCCTTCAATGGTTGATGCTGACACTTCTGTAGGTCGAACACTTGAAACTGCACTCGGAATAGATATTAATTCTTCCAAACAACCAGATTATAAAGGAATTGAGCTTAAATCGTTCAGAAATAGTAGAACGAATCGAAAAAATTTGTTTGCACAAGTTCCAGATTGGAAATTGAGCAAGTTTAAAAGTTCAGCGGAAATTCTCGATAACTTTGGCTACGAACGTGATGAAGATTTTAAGCTTTATTGCACAGTTTCAGCCATTACAAGAAATTCACAAGGCTTGAATTTAAGAATTGATAGCGACATAAAGCAATTAATTGAAAACTCTGACAAACCAGAAGTTGGCGATTTTGTGGTTTGGACATTAGACAAACTTCACAACAGACTAAAATCTAAACATAAAGAAACGTTTTGGGTAGAAGCTGAAAGTACAAGAATAAATGACCGAGAACATTTTCAATATAAGTTGGTTGAGCATACAAAAAAGCCCATTACATCTCAATTTGATTTACTAATTGAACAAGGAATTATAACGCTTGACCATTTAATTAAGCGAAACTCGAAAGGGAAAGTTGTCGAAAAAGGTCCGCTTTTTAAAATCAAACCAAAAGGAATTGAATTGCTATTTCCACCAAGTGAAAGTTATGATTTAATGGTATAGTGGAATTGCCAACACTGAAAGCCATACACATTTCCAGTCGCGCCATCCACGCTGCACCAAAACTGTAAAAGAGTATGTCTTTGCCAACGCTAGCAAGTTTGCGGAAAAACGCCAGCCAGGTAACAACGTATATAAAAAATAGCGGTTTTAGTGCTTTAACAAAAATGAATTTTATAAATTTAAAGTCAAGTATAATCCGAAAAGTTCGTGCTTAAAATCCGCTACTTTTCATATACAAGACCGTTAGCAAACATATGACGAAACGCATATTCTACATATTTATTAGCTTTTTGATTTTAGGCTGTTCAGCTCAAAAAAAAACCAAAAGAAAAACTGATTCAGAAAAAGAATTAGAAAAGTCTATTCTTGTTGGAGATTTTCTATTCGGAGAAACAGAAGAAAATTTAGACTCAATTCCCAAAAAGAAAAAAATTAAAAAAAGTGAACCTAAATTCAATCAGAATATTGACAAAGATTCATTATTCAAAGTCGTTATAAAAAAAGTTCATCCGACTAAAGCCCAAGAACTGACAAAAGTATTTAATGAAGGAAATAATCAAGAAAAGGAATTTTTATTGATGATACTTTCAATGAACAAAAGCAGTAAAATTGAACAAATAACCAATTTAAAAACGAACGAGAATAATATTAAAACCCTAATTAAAGAGTATTCTGAATTAGTGCCAGATAGCCTTATCGTCTATATTGAATTTAATCCAAAAGATGTCGTTTTGAGTACAGACAAAAGTATCGACTTACGAATTTACTTAAATCGGAAAAACAGCAATGGCGGAATTGACCAAAAGTTTAGAGAATCAAATTTGCCATATAATTCAGAAGTATTATTGGAACAAATAAAATTTTTGGGTTGGAACACAAATACAATAATGGAAATTAAAAACTTGCTTGAGAAAGCTAACTGTATCTCAATAGAAAATGGAGAAATATCGACAGTTGGTTTTGCAAGAAGTGGAATGGGGAAATATTCATATAAGTTCTTTAAAAATAATTTGAATAAGGAAGAACAATCTGAATATAATGATGGTTGTTTATATATTTATCACGAGAGAAATATTGTTTTGGAATTTGGAGGTGGTGCAGTTGGACAACAATGTTTTGAAAAGGAATAAAAATACGTTTGCTAACACCGTGTATAATTCATTGCTAGTTATAGCCTACTTACGAAAGTCCTCGCGGACTTTCTATCTGTGTTTTATTTGCTAACTTTAGTGCTTAAACACGCAACGAAATCATACACAAAACCGTTGTAGTTTATGGCGGAATATCACTCAGTCTGAAAAAAATAAAGTTAAATAAAACTCTGAAAACAAAGCTGTATGAATTGACTTTTTAAGCTAATAAAATAAGTTTAATACAATTTGTTTAAAACTGGAGAACTCTCTAAAATTAAGAATATTGAATCTCCTTCTTTATGTGGAGTTTTCTCATTAGTGCGGAATGAAAATCTTTGAAAACAAAACAGTGTGGAATTTGCTCATTAACACGGAGTAAAAATCTTTGAAAACAAAAACAGAGCGGAGTTTTCTCACTCATGCGGAATTGAATAGCGAAACGTGGAATTTTCTAAGAATAAATAATTACAGAACTGAAAACTCAACTGTGCGAGCCACAAACAACAACAATGCGTATAATCTATTGTGGCGGATTTTCCTTTGGCGGAAAATCCTCGGATACTTCCAATGTTTAAGCTTTTTTTATTATTTTTACGCATAAATAACCACAACAGAATCATACTCAAAACCGTTGGCAAACATTTGAGGAATCACATGCGTACTCAAGAACTTAACGCAACAAATCTAAATTATTAGATTTGTTATTATGATACGTAAAAAAACTAGTCGACTCACTCTTAAAGAAAGGATTCAAATTGAGACACTTTTAAAAGAAAATAAGTCTAAATCTTACATCGCTAAAACTCTTAATAGATCTCGTTCTACTATCACTAGAGAAGTTAATAAATGGGTACAAACTGATAAAGATAAATACTCTGCTGAATTAGCTAACTGGAATGCTAAAGACGATTATCTAAACAAAAGAAATACTGATAAAATATCTATTCATAAAAAACTTAGAGTTTATGTTTTTAAAGGACTTTTATCACAATGGACTCCTGAACAAATTGCAGGAAAATTAAAACTAGATTTTCCTAATGACCCAATTATGTCAATATCACATGAATCCATTTATAGATACATTTACACACAGCCTCAAGCTCGTTTAAATAAAAAACTAATCAATCTACTTGTACGTAAAAAAACACGAAGGAGACCGTCTATAAAGAAAAGAGGAACAGGTAGTAAAATAATCAACCAAGTCAGTATTGACAATAGACCGAAGCATATTGAATTAAGACAAGAAATTGGACATTGGGAAGGAGATTTAATGATTGGTAAAAACCAAAAATCAGCTATCGGAACAATCGTAGAACGTAAATCTAGGTACACTTTAATCGTAAAACTTAAAGCTAGAAACTCTAAAGAGGTGGCTAAAATGTTCTCTAAAATTCTTAATAAATTAAATCCTATATTAAAAAAAACAATGACTTACGATAACGGAACTGAAATGGCTAAGCACGAAAAAATAACTAAAAAAACAGGTATGAAAATCTACTTTGCTCACCCCTATTCTTCGTGGGAAAGAGGCACTAACGAAAATACAAACGGACTCATTAGAAGATACCTTCCAAAAGGAACTGACTTCAACCTAATTAACAAAAAGCAACTCATGATTATTCAAGAAAAATTAAACAATAGACCTCGAAAGATTATAGGGTATAAAACTCCAAAAGAAATTATAGATTCTGAACTAAAATTTGTAGCTTAGACTCATTAAATAAACCGCAACGTTTGTTGCGTTAGAACCTTGAATGCAGCACAGATAAAATGAAAATACTTAAAATAATATTGTTGATTTTTATTTTCAACAGTTGTACAAATAGTAAAAAAACTGATATTGGAACTGTTTCTCAAATTGAGAAAAAAGCAACGAATTCACTTGAAAAAAAAGAGAGATTTACCACAGAGAAAATAAGGGAATTTATTTCTCGTAAATGGATTATCAATGAGATTGAATATAATGATAAAACTTTAAGTTTTAAGAATTTTGATAATCCAGAAAAAGACATACTGAACAAATTTATTGTCGAGTTTTTAGATAATGGAGATTTGAATTTCGAAAACACTACAAAACAGTATTTATGTGGGAATGGAATACCTTATTTCGACAAAGCAAAATGGGAATTTAAAAAAGGCTTATACAATCCAACTACAAATGACTTTGAATTAACAAATAATTTAATATTGCATATTAGAGGTAGAGAAATGCTTGAAAACAGATTTGAATTTAAAAGAGAATACTTAATAAAATCAATTTCTGAAAATGGAATAGAACTTGAACAGGTCAATTCTATTTTGGAAAAATTTATTACAGACGGAAATAATTTTTATAAAGAATAAAACGATTTGCCAACACCGTGTATAATTCATTGCTAGTACTCGCCTACTTGGAAATTCCTTCGGAATTTCCTCTGGTTCGTTTTAGTTTACTAATTTAGTTGCAGAAACACGCAACGAAATCATACACAAACACGTTGGGTTTAATGCGGAAAAATCTCGTTGAATTTAAAAATTTTAGTCTTTTAAAAACAAATTTCTGAAACTGAAAATTGCTTCGTGAAATTAAAAAAAACAACAAAAATAGAATTGCAAAAAGAAACTCATTATGTTGGAATTTTTACTCAAACGTAGAATTGAGAAATTATATGGAATTTTAATTTTGCAGCGTGAAATTGAGCACAAAAACGGAGTCTAAAATTAGAAACTCAACTTTGTGGAATTTTTACTCAAACGTGGAATTGAGCAACTTTATGGAATTTTAATTTTGCAGCGTGAAATTGAGCACAAAAACGGAGTGAAAAACTGAAAACTCAACTTTACGGAATTGAAAAATTAGAATTGAATAGGCTAAAAAAGGTGAAAACAAAAAGCACTAAAACCCAACACCGCGCATAATTAATTGCTTACTATATTTTTCCTACGGAAAAACCTCGCAAGCTTCAAATTATGTGCTTCTTAATTATTTTTTTGCTAAATTTACGCAAACAAATCATGCACAAACACGTTGGGTTTCATTAACAAAAAATCGTAAAAATTCAAACTTTTAGATTTTTAATTAAGCTCAAAATGTTAGAAAAGTTTACAGAAAAACTATATCGGAATTTTTCTCAGAAAACCGTAAAAAATATAATTTGAAAATTTTTGTTTTCTAATAATATTTTTCAAAAACAGAAAAATTCCAGTTGAGAATTGTTCTGTAAAAAGTTGGAGTATTTAGGAGTTAAATTTTCAGCGCTTCTACCCTAGAGAAATCTCGGAAAGAATAAAAATAGAGTTGAATGCTAGAGGAAATATAAAATCGTGGAATTTAGCAAGTTTGCGGAATTTAAATTCTTTATGAATAATTACGGAAAAGTAAAATTAAAACAGAATTGAACACTAAAAAAGAGAATAAATCGCGGAATTGAACAATTTTGCGGAATTAAAATTCTTTATGGAAATAATTGCAGAAAAATTATTTCAACAATAAAAATTAAAATAGTAAACCAATATAACGAAAACCCAACAGCGTGTATAGTTCATTACGGGGGATTTTCTTGCAGAAAATCCTCGCACTTTTACTATCTTTGGTTTAAGTTCGGAAAATTGCTGCGCTATTTTCCGTAACGAAACCATACACAAGTACGTTGGTAAAAACTTTGGAGCCGCAGCCTGAAATGTTCCTGTTTTTTAATTATTGTTTTCGCTAAGGTGTCTTTAAAAACAATTTGCTTTACAGAATTTAGTAAAACGTAGAATTAAATTCTTTGCAAAATTATTAAATTTGAGGATTTTATATAAAGCTGGAAAAACTGAATTGAATAACAAAACGTAAAATAAGATCTTTATAAAAATATTAAACGTGAAAACTTATTTAAAATCGGAAAAATTGAATTGTGGAATAGAAAGCGCCTATTAAAGTATTTTCAAAAAATTTTAAGCTGGAAAATTTTATTTTACAAAACTTAAAAACATATTTACGGAGCAAAACGTAACTAAAAACTCTTGCAAAAATTTATGATTTTTATTTGTGGAAAAATCTCAGAAATATTGAAAAATGGAATTTAATATCACAACGTGAAAATCAAAAACGACGGAATTAAAATCTTTGCGGAATATCTTTAAAAAGAAAAATAGAAAATACATAAAAATAATACGCATTTACCAACAACTTGCATAATCAATTGCTTATTTTTGGTTTTAACAAAGGCTGTTGCGCTTTTACGAACTGCAATTTTTCCTGCGGAAAATTTGCCGCCCGTTTTAACCGCAACTTATCATGCAAAAACACGTTGGCAATAATTTAAAAAAACTATGAAGAAAAGAATTACAATTTTAATGAGTTTATGTTTGATAACAATTAAACTAAATGCACAAATATCAGTTTCAAAGAAAATAGAAGTTAAAAAGGAAATGATAGCTCCTGAACCATATTTAGCAAATACAAATTTGAATAGTGATATATTATATGATGATGTAGAAGATAAAAGATATTATGGATTAGATTGTTTTTTTGCTCCTAAAGAAGTTTTAGATGACCAATTTGTTTCACCTATTTATTTAAAAAAACCAGAAAATGATTCTTTTGGTTTTGAAAAAATAATTACAATTGACTCAATCGTCAATAAACAGTATTATATTAAAAAAGTAGTAAGTTCAAAAGATTTTAACACAATTTCAAAAAAGAGAATTTATGGAAAAAAGAGTCAATCAAAAAGGTCTGGAAGTCACGAATATGAACCTTTCGTTGTATTAGAGCAAATAGATAATGAAGATTTTGTTATTTACGTTGGACAAAATTTTGCAACAAAGTTCTTAATCTTAAAACCTTTCTTTGAAACTCTTCAATCTGAATATTTAAATAAAGAAATGATTGCTTTGAATAAATATAATGATAAAGTTAAGATTATTGAAACAGATGAAAAAATTGTAATTCCAAATAATTCTTCGTGGCAAGTAACTGAAATTTCATTTTTTAAAGTAACAGACGTTCCTATTGGTTATAACTTAATCTTTAGACTTCAAAATAAAAGTTTTGGAACTATTAATCATATTCTTAATATATCAGATGAAAATATATTGAAATCCAAATGGAATAAAATAGATTTTATTACAAAAGAAAATTATTTAATAAATGTAAAAAAGCAAAAAACATTAATTGCAAAAAGAAAAATAGAGCAAGAACAAAACAGAATTGAATATGAAAAAACAAAAAAAGAGAACATAAAAAAGTATGGTAGCTATTTTGGAAATTTAATCAATAATAGAAAAATAGAAATCGGTATGACAAAAGAAATGTGTATAAAATCTTGGGGTTATCCATTAAGAAAAAAAGCAATAAAAAATTCAAGTTCTTTACGTGAAATATTTGTTTATTCAAGAAATAACATTGTTATCTTTAAAAATAATAAAATTATAGAATTCGAATATTAAATATGAAAACACCAAAAAAACTAAAACATAAGCCGATTGTTTCCGTAAATGATTATGATAAAATAGATGGAAAGTATAAAAATAATACTGACGCTAAAGCATTATCATTAGGAAAGGCTCAATACGATAATAATGAAATTTCTTTAAAAATTTGGAGAAATGTAAACTCCAAATGGAGTAGACAAAGTGAAGAACTTCCTTTACATAGGAATTTAGATTTGACAATTTTATTACTCGATGTTTTGAATAATATAAAAGACGGAAAATATAATTTAGACAATTTTAAAACAGAAATTAACTCTGAAGAATTTAACAAAATTGAAGAATATTATAATAAGGCAGAAAATAAATTAGAAATTGATAGTCGTATTGAAAGTATTTGGAATAAAATCAACGAACTAAAAAAATAACTATTGCCAACACCGTGTAAAATTAATTGCTGGTTTTAGCCAATTTACGAAAGTCCTCGCGGACTTTCTATCTGTGATTTTTTTGCTAAATTTAGTGCTTAAAACACGCAACTAATCTTACACAAACACGTTGGCAATAATTAACAAAATGAATCGTCCTGAAATAGGTTGAATCAAAGTAATACAAAATCCCGTAGTAATAATTAAAATATAAAGATATATTTACAAAGTTTTAAAAACAATATTGAAATTTGAAATTAAAACAAACATTAACCAAATAATAAACATTTATGAAAACAGAAAGTACTCCAAAACAAAAAAATGAATCACTTACACACGGACTAGCAATTACGGGATTAGTTATAGGAATTTTAGCTTTAATAGTTTCTTTTGTTCCTTGCTTCGGAATATTTGCGATTATTATTGGTATTATAGGACTTATTTTTTCAACAATAGCCCTTATACTTGCTTCAAAAAACAATTATTCTAAAGGGTTAATAATTGCAGCATTATTAACATCTCTAATAGGATGTTCAATCGCTTATTGGCAAAAAGTAAAGATGGAAAACGCAATTGAAAATTTAACTAAAGATTTAGAAGAAGAGACTAACCAGTTTAAAAAAGATACTGAGGAATTCATTAAAAAACAAAATGAAATAGATAAAAAATTTATTCAAACAATGAAAAAAACTGATGAAAAATTCATTAAAGAAATGGATAAAAATAATCAGAAATCAATAAAAAAAATTATTGAAACTCAAGTAGAAACAAAAAAGAATGAAATTGACCCTTTAATGAGTATTACAATAACTGTTGATAATTTACGCGTAAGAGTTTCTCCGTCTCTAACTGCTGAAAAAATTGAAAACCTAGAGATTAATACAGAAGTTGAATATTTAGGTATACATTCTAACGAAGAAACGGTAGTCGAAATAAAAGGAGAGAAAATTTCAGCTTTTTGGTATAAAATAAAAACACCTTCTGGTAATATTGGGTGGATACACGCATGTTGTTTTACTAACACATATGATTAGATAAAATGAAGAAAATTTTAATACTCATAATTTTAATTTACTCTTGTAAAAAAGATAAGCAAGATACTAAAAACACAAACATCATTAATGATGTTTGTGTTTCAACTAATTTAAAAGAAAAAATAGAATATACCTACGATAATAATTTTGTGCTAGGGAAATTTGACTACAAAAAAGATACTACTTTTTCAAAAGTCGACAAAATTCATTCTTCAAAAACTCTTTATATTAATAAGGAAGTTTATAGTTCTTTTATTAAAATGTTTAATCATGCAAAAAAAGAAAATATTGATTTAAAAATAATTTCTGGAACAAGAAATTTTTATGAACAAAAATCAATTTGGGAGAGAAAATGGTTAAAATATCAAAATCTAAAACCAATAAACAGAGCTTTAAAAATTTTAGAGTATAGTTCTATGCCATCAACATCAAGACATCATTGGGGAACTGATATTGATTTGAATAACCTTAATAATTCATATTTTGAAACAGGTAAAGGAAAAAAAGAGTATCAATGGTTAGTGAAAAACGCTAAAACTTATGGTTTTACACAAGTATATACTTCAAAAAAAAATGGTAGAAAAGGTTATAACATGGAAAAATGGCATTGGTCGTATATTCCTCTTAGTGAGAAATATTTAAATTTTTATAATAACAAAATTAAACTCAGAGATATATCTGATTTTAAAGGCGCAAAATTAGCTATTGAGTTAAATGTAATTCAAATTTATGTTAATGGTATAAATAAAGAGATGATAATTGAATAACAGAAGAACTTATATAATTATCAATATAACTTTAATTATAATATTTCTTCTAGGCTTAATGTATTTAATATTCAGTAAACACAACCTAGTTTGTTATTATAAAGAGAATTTTAATATTTCATGTAATACCTGTGGGTTCACTAGAGATTTTAAATCAATTATCCGATTGGATTTTGACAACTTAATAAATAGATTTTCGTTATATTTTTTCATATTTATTATTGTTTTTTCATTAACAAGAATTCTAAGTACTATTCTTATACTGAAAAAATTAAGTCTAAAAAAAATATTCATTATAGATCTTATAATAAATACTTTAGGAATAATAACTATTGCCAACACCGTGTATAATTAATGGCTGGTTCTCGCCTACTTACGAAAATCCTCTCGGATTTTCTATTAGGTTTTTATTTGCTAGATTAGGTGTTTAAAACATGCCACTAATCATACACAAACACGTTGTAGCCAATTTGAAAAAACTTACATGAAAAGATTACTTTGGTTTACAAAGACCAACATTAACTATATAAATCGCGGAAATGTTTTAACTTCTTGGGCAGATAAAACAATTGATTTATCATCTTTCATTGAACTATTTATAAAAGAAAAGCTTTGGGAAAAATCAAGCTATAGAGATGAGTATACAACTAAATTTACACAAGAAGATTTAGAAAGTATAAAATCTATAAAAATACATATTCATAATAAAGGAGGTCCATTCTCAAATCAACACAATTATGAATCTCTAATAGCTAACTATATAGGTGAAAAAAATATCAATCGAGAAAAAATTATCGCATCTGGAATTGGTGAAGCTGCAAAAATTGCTGTTGTAGATGTCAATTATGAGTCTAAAGATAATATTATCAAAACTTTATCATATGAGGAAGAAAAGGATATTGATTTAGTTTTTGAAAACTTAGGAGGAGGAAATATAGACACTTGGCATAACCAAAACAGATTAAAATCTGCTATCTGTGAATTCATACAGTTTTGTTTGTTTACTCTTCATTTAAATTTTCTTACAGAAGATTATCGTTTCAACTTTTCAAGTAAGCCAACTCCAACAGGTTTATCTGTAATTTCAGAAAATGAAAAGTATTATTTTGAAGATGATAAAATAGAGCTTTTATCTCATTATATTCTTATAGAAGATAGATTGGATAAACTAGATGAAATTATGTCTGCTACTTCAAAATTTTGGTGTAAATATTTCTCTTCTATTCATTTCTTTTTAGATGCTTTAAAAGGGACTTATATGACTTCAACTAATTTCACGAAATTGGTATTTACTTTCGAAAGTTTCTTTTCTAAAAATATTTCAAATGATTATATGACATTAGTTGCACCAATTTTAATTTCAAAAAATGTTTCTGAAATGAAGAAACATAGAGCTTCTCTAAGAAAATGCTTTAGTCTACGAAATGAAATTGTACATGGGAATAATATCCACAACATGATAGAAAATAAGGAAATGAGTAAGCTTTTTTTTGAACTCAAAAATCTGATTACATTAATTTTTTTCTTTTTAATTAATAACAAAATGTTTCTTGGAATGGAAAACCCAAAACTGAATCATGAATTAATTTTCCGATTATTACCTAAAGGATTAAACTAAGTCATTAAAATAAACTGGCTACAACACCGTGTATAATTCATTGCTAGTACTGGCCTACTTACGAAAATCCTCGCGGATTTTCTATTCGGTTTGTATTTGCTAAATTAGTTGCTGAAACACGCAACGAAATCATACACAAACACGTTAGCCACAAGTAACCTAAACTCATGAAAAATTGAAAGAACTTCTAAAAACAATTATGGAAACGTCAAAAGAAAGAGTTAGGAATCCTTTTATTGGAACTTATTTTCTTTCGTTTTTAATTATTAATTGGAAACCAATCTTATTTCTATTGTTTTCCGATTTGAAAATAGAAGAGAAATTTCAAGTAATTGAAAATAAATATACTTCACTTTCTTATAATTTATTATTACCCCTTGCAATCGCTTTGATTTACACAATCGTTTTACCATATTTTATGTGGCTAATTGAAGAACTAAATAAGAAATCGGTTAATGGGCGAAAAAACAATCAAACGGAACAATTATTTGTTGACATCAAAAACAAACAAAATCTTGCTATTGAAGAGAGTAAATTAGAAGACATTAAAGCAAATTATCGAGAAAAAGCAGATTTGAATTCTAAAATTGAAAAGTTCAAAGAAATTAATTTGGAATATCAAGAAATAATTAAAACCCAGAAAATTGAATTAACGAAAATCAAAGAGGAAAACTTTAATTTGAAAGGTTTCTTAAACAATGGATTGAGTAAAGAAGCAGAAGAAAAATTAACTAAAGAATTTGTCGAATTCCGGAAATCAAAACTATTTCCCTATTTTAAAGACATTGGAATAAGCATTAATAACTACAGTAGTTTTCCTCAATCACTTAACGAAATAATTAAAGAAAAATATATTCATAATGAAATTATTCAAAAAAGAGAATCAGAAGAGAATAATGAATATTATTTTACAGAAAAAGGAAAATACTATTGGAAAGAATATGTTCTTGGAGCAGAAGTAGATAATTATGATACTTACCCTGAACAAAAACCAGAACTTGAAGATTTACCATTTTAAATACCAGTGGCTAACACCGCATATAATTTATTGCTAGTTCTAGCCTACTTACGAAAATCCTCGCGGATTTTCTATTCGGTTTTTATTTGCTAAATTCGGTACTTAAACCACGCAACAAACCATATACAAACACGTTGCCCATAATTTAAACCAATCACTATGAAAAAACCATTTTTGCTGATATTATTGATTATCGGAATTACAAATACAATGACTGCTCAAGATGAAATTAAAAAAAACACGAGAGAATTTCTTGTTGAAAACACTAAATTTCTTCTAAAAAACGGCGTATATGAGAATGAAATATTTATTCGGAGAGAATTTGCACGAATAGAAAATGATGAATTCAATTTCTACGTAGATAAAACATATAAATCTAATGCACCAAATTCACAAGAAATTAAAACCTACGAAGTGCAGAATGATTTATATAGCGGAGTTTCTTACGAGTTTTTTTGGCGATATATAATGATTAGTGAATCTTCTTTCGAACTTTATAAGAATTCTGATTTAAAAAAAATTAATTTCATATTTAATATCACATATCCTGACAATTCATCGAGAATTGTAACAAAAGGTATTTATACACCAAATGGAAAAATACCTTTACAGTATCCTTTTACAAAAAATGAAGTATTGTCTGTATTACGATAAAAAAACTATGGGCAACAATGTATAACCGCAATTACGGCGGATTCGACTACGTCCGAATCC
Source organism: Tenacibaculum insulae (assembly GCF_964512435.1). Classification (GTDB taxonomy): domain Bacteria; phylum Bacteroidota; class Bacteroidia; order Flavobacteriales; family Flavobacteriaceae; genus Polaribacter; species Polaribacter insulae_A. The sequence goes on from NZ_OZ208512.1 coordinate 126,643, forward strand.
ACTCAGTAATTGCTAAAGCCTGTGCTAAACCGAAAATTAACGCAAATTAACCCGTAACTGACGGTTATACGAAACTGTTAGCCATAATATGAACGGAACGATATTTGAGGTCATTTAAGAAACAAACATTATGAAAAAAATAGTACTTCTTTTATTAGTGGTTTTCGGAATGAAATCAAGTTTCGCTGAATGTTCAATGAGCGGAATGCAATTCTTTCCAGAACAAAAGGAAATTAGTTTGAATTCAATGTTCATTATTCAAGGTTATGCTTTTAGTCAAAAGACAATTAATAGCTTCAAAGAAAGAACAGTTTACCTTGAAAGTGAAAGCGGAGAATTAATTGAACTGAATCTTCAAGAATTCTTGACTGGACAAATGCAATTGACTCAAGCTATTTTTTGTCCTACATCTGATTTAAAACCTAACACAAAATACTTCCTTAAATACTCTGACCAAACTGAAAATGAGGGGAGAGAAATGAAGCAATACAACAGAAAGAAAAAAGTTAGAGAAAAAGTATATTGGGAAACAACGGAAAAAAAAGCACTTGAAAATCTGAATTCTAATCTGAATATTGAATTTGAAAAGACAGAAGTTATTCATTATGGTTGTGGACCTTCTGCAAATGCAATTTTTAATGTAAAAAACAAATCGGAAACTGAAATTTGGTATAAAACAGAAGTTGTTGAATTAAGTACTAATAACAAAAAAGTCTTCTATCTCAAAGAATGGAATGGGAAACTTAATGTTGGACACGGAATGTGTTCCGGAGCGTTTACTTATAACAACAAAGGCAAATATAAAGTTAGGTTTACACCAATGAATGCAGATGGAAAATCATTAAAAACAACAGATTGGAAAACTTTTGAAAGTCCGTTTATGAACGATAAAAGTCCATTTGGAAATTAAAAATACTATGGCTAACACCGTGTATAATTCATTGCTAGTTCTAGCCTACTTGGAAATTCCTGCGGAATTTCCTCTGGTTCGTTTTAGTTTACTAATTTAGTTCCTTAACCACGCAACGAAATCATACACAAACACGTTGGCGCTCATAGAAATCGAAATTTTTAGAAAATATTCTTATTCAAAAAGTAATTCTATTTTTTATAGAAAATTAAGAAAATGTAATTTATTGAAACTTAAAAAAATTGAATAGTATTTACACTTTTATGAGAATTGATTTCCTAAATTCTAGAAATAGTAAATCGAGAAAAATATCGTCTAGTTTAAAAATAAATATGGAATCGTTGCGCTAAAAAGAGAATAATTTAGTTTTTAAGAACATTTTTATAATTATAGAAAAATCTTGTAGAATCTAATAAGCGAAAAATCGTTATAAAAAGAAAGAGAGAGAGAATATTACGGGAATTAAAAATGAGCTTTAGCAACATTGCGGAATGGAAATCGTGAGAATTTATTCGGAATTTGAATATTGAATAAAAAGAAAAAAATACTTGAGAATTTTAGCTACTTAAAAATAGAACACGAAAAAAGCAGAAACCTAAACTACGAAACGCCAACAACGTGTATAGCTCATTACGGGGGATTTTCTTGCAGAAAATCCTAGCACTTTTACTATCTTTGGTCTAAGTTCGAAAAATTGCTTCGCTCTTTTCCGTAACGAAACCATACACAAATACGTTAGCAACAAGTAAAAAAAACTCACCTATGAAAAACTTATTGTACTATCCATATATTAATGTTCCCAAGACAGATTGGACAAATAGAACATTACTGTATTATGATACAATTAGTTGTATTGTACCTACTCGATTTAATGAGCAACCTGAAAGGTATGAAAATCATATGCGAGATTTAATAAGAGAAAATTTGGTTATTCCTGTAAGCCCAATGGAAGTACTAAATAATCCTTGGGATATAGTTAAACCATTCATTGACTATGTTGAAAGTAAAGAATTTAACTTAAAGAGACGTAGAAAAAAATTTCAAAACGGAAAAACGGGACGAATTCATTCAGATAAATTTAATACAAAAGGTCCGCAAATACATATTGAGAAATTTGATAGAGAGGTTTTTTATCGATTAGAACAAGCTGGTCTTGCCGAAAAAAATGGAGAAGAATGGTATAATATTGAAAAAGCCACAGCAAATGAGCTTATGGCTTACATTTCAACCATTATAAGTGAGAAATTGGATTGCCAACCTATGAGTGATAAAATGGGGAGATATTATCCCTATTCTAAAATTTCAAGAAAAGATTTTAAAGAATTAAAAATAAGACAAACAAAAAGACGAATTATTTTAGATGATTTAATTCCCTTTCCAGAAGAAATTGATTTTACTAAATTAAGACGCTTTAAAGAAAATCATTCAGATTTACTTGAAGGTTTTAGAAATCGAGTTGAACTTCTTGTATTAGACCAGAATCTTGAAATAGAATCAGACTTATTCAATGAAAAAGTAAAAGAGTTGATTTTGAGAAAAAATGAATTATCTGCAAAGATGAATGAAAGTCAGTTTGGAAAAATATTTTTCGGAAGTATATGTGGTGCTGCAAGTGCAATTATAGGATTTGCAACAGGTTTTGGAATATTAGGAACACCAGCTTTTGCAAATGCTATACACTCTGCTCTACAATATGAAAGTCCTGAAAAAGTATTTGACCAAACGGGCCTTAAATATATGGCATTATTAGATAAAAGACTGAGAATACCAGTTGCTAACACCGTATATAATTAATGGCTGGTTTTAGCTTGCTTACGAAAATCTTTGCAGATTTTCTATTCGGTTTTTATTTGCTAAATTAGGTGCTGAATCACGCCACTAATCATATACAAACACGTTGGCATTCATTTGACACCGAACTAAATTTAAACAATAGAACTAAAATATGGCAATTTCAATTGACTCAATAGAAACATTACAAAAATACTTAAATGGAGTTTTAGATAGAGCTGACCATCACGCAGGAAATGTTGAAGGTGTTTCTCTTGCTTTATTAGGAGCAATAGTCTGGAAATCTGACCGAGAAATCGAAGTTAGAGAATATAATGGTAGTCCAGCAAATATGATTTGGTTTTGGGTTAAAGACAACAGATATGCAATGTCTTATAATCATTCAACAGAACAAATTGAACTTAAAGAAAGAACACATAAAGGAGGAGTTTTACATACTTTCGATAATTCAACAACATACCAAGAAATTATTTCAGCTTTTAATGGTTTATAAATTATGAGTACTTGGGATTTACAAAATGTTGAGAAAGACTTAATAAAGGCTTTTAACGAAGATTCAGAAACTCAACTTCTTAAAATATTAAAAAATAATTCATTTTTATTTTATGAGTTATATTCAAGAAAATACGGAATTTCACCAAATTTTTCTGAAATATCTTTTGGTGGAAAATTCAGATGCGACTTTGCTTGGTTAAATGACAATTCAAGTGGTCCAGAATGGGTTTTAGTTGAAGTTGAGAAACCCAAAATGAAATTATTTACGAAAAAGAACGAACCGACTTCTGAACTTAATCATTCAATTGAACAAGTAAAATCTTGGGACAGATATTTCAAAGAAAATCCGCTTGAAAAAAAACGAATTTTTGGTGCTGTATCAAAATTCAGATATATTCTAGTTGGTGGAACAAAAGAAGATTGGCAAACTGAAAGTGCTGTAAAATGGAGAGCTTATCACAATGACACAAGCACAATTGAAGTTAGAAGTTCAGATGTTTTTCTACGACCATTAAAAGTTGCTAAAGAAAAATTTGGAGAACTATGGAGCTTTGAAGAAAATCCTAAATCTCTAAAACATTCTGAATTAGAAAAATTTTGGACTGAATATGGATATATGGATTTTTGGAGAAAAGCACTCTGAAATAAAAAAACGAAATGCCAACACCGTGTATAATTAATGGCTGGTTCTCGCCTACTTACGAAAATCCTCTCGGATTTTCTATTCAGTAATTATTTGCTAAATTAGGTGCTTAAACACGCCACTAATCATACACAAACACGTTGGGTTTAATGCAAAAAAATCTCGTTGAATTTCAAAAATTTTAGTCTTTTAAGAATAAAAAAAGTTATTTAATCTTGAGAAAAATAAAGGAAACTTATTATTACGGAATTTTCCCTCAAACCTAGAATTAAATAATTTTATAGAATTTAATTTTTACAGCGTGAAATTGAGCACTAAAAAGGAATGAAAAATGGAAACTCAACTTTGCGGAATTTTTTACTCAAACGCAGAATTGAATAATTTTATGGAATTTAATTTAAAAAAACGTGAAATTAAGCACAAAAAAAGAAGTGAAAAATGGAAACTTAACTTTGCGAAATTTTTTACTCAAACGCAGAATTGAATAATTTTATGGAATATAATTTTAAAAAACGTGAAATTAAGCACTAAAACGGAATGAAAAATGGAAACTCAACTTTGCGGAATTTTTTACTCAAATGCAGAATTGAATAATTTTAAAAAACGTGAAATTAAGCACAAAAAAAGGAATGAAAAATGGAACTAAATAAACTAAAAAAACAATAAAAACAAAAAGCACTAAAACCCAACAACGTGTATAGTTCATTACGGGGGATTTTCTTGCAGAAAATCCTCGCACTTTCACTATCTTTGGTTTAAATTCGGAAAATTGCTGCGCTATTTTCCGTAACGAAACCATACACAAACTCGTTGGGTGTAATTTGAAAATCGAGATAAATTTGGAATTTTTACCAAAAATTGGTAACTTTGAGTAAATTTATAAATAATGAAAAATACATCAATATCACTCGGAAATTATTTTGACCAATTTGTGAGTTCACAAGTTACAGTTGGAAGGTATAAAAATGTAAGCGAGGTCATTCGTGCTGGACTTAGACTTTTAGAAAATGAAGAAAGTAAAGTAATTGCTTTAAGAAATGCAATACAAGAAGGTTTAAACAGCCCAATAGTTGAAAACTTTGACTTCGAAGAAAATCTAAGAAAATTAAAATCCGATAAAAGAAAGAATGGCTAAAGTTAATATTAGACAAAAAGCCAATGATGACTTGAATGACATTTGGAATTATACTTTTGAAAATTGGTCTGAAAATCAAGCCGATAAATATTATATGATGCTTAAACTATCTTGTGAAAATATCGGAGAAAACCCTGAAATTGGAAAAGTATATAACGGAATAAGTAAAAACTTACTCGGGCTCAAATCTGGAAAGCACATAATTTTTTATTACTCAGTTTCTGTGAATGAAATTGAAGTTGTTAGAATTTTACACGAAAGAATGGATTTGAAAAATAAATTGACTGAATAAAAAACTACACCCAACAACGTGTATAATTAATGGCTGGTTCTCGCCTACTTACGAAAATCCTCTCGGATTTTCTATTCGGTTTTTATTTGCTAAATTAGTTGCTTAAAACACGCCACTAATCATACACAAACACGTTGTGCTTCATTTTGTCCCGTCCTGAAATAAGGCTACATAATTCAAAACAATTATGTACAAAAATGATAAAGTAATTAGATGTTACAGTGAACCTTTCAAATTAAAAAAAGCTAGTAGCCAAACATTATACAGAATAAAAAACATGAAAACATTGAGTTTTCCAATAATAAATAAAATTTAACAAGAATTAATTTTACTTTTTTAAGAATATGAAATTTATAGATAATTTAAAATTAACCTACGGAGAAAATTTTCCAAATAAGATTAAATTTAGTTTAAGAGATTTATTTGCTCTCCTAATTATCCCATTAATAGCTATTAGCTCTTTAGTTTTTATGAAAATCTTCGATGATAAATATACTATGGGGTTAGCCGATAGTTTATTTAGAGGTTTATTATTTATTATTGTTTGTGTCCTATATTCAAAATTATTAAAAAAAAATTGGGTCAGATTTAATCAGTCAAAATTTGCTTCTTGGACATTAGTGATTCTTGGAGCTATAGTTATTCAAATAATTATTACTTTAACAAGATCTTTTCTTCCTTCAGTTCCGATTACAGAAACAATCCAACCTGAAGAAATCTTGGAAGTGAATTTGACCTATTTAATTATATCATTAGGTCCTGTTTTTACCTCACTTTTAGAAGATGTTGTTTTTCGATACACATTACTTTATAAGCTTTTTATTAAAAACACTTTATTTAGAATAACAATTGTAATCCTCAATTCTGTTTTGTTCGGACTAATTCATTATTATAATTTTGATGGTCACATAGTCAGTACTGTTAGTTTTATGACAGCTGGCTTATTTCTAAATTTAATATTTATTTGGACAAGAAATATCTGGCATGTACTCCTTATTCATGCAGTTAATAATTTTGTTTTATCCACTTTAGCTCTCATTGTTTTGTATATATTTCAAACTGTACTAAAATAAAATTAGAATAAGCTTATTTTATTAATTACATAAAATTGGATTTCATTGAGTTTTGAAAACTAAAAGAATAGAATACAATGACTGCAAAAGAATTCATTAAAAGTTTAAAAATAATCGGTTTAATAAAAGAAAAATTAGTAAATGAATAAAATAACGAAAGCACAACACCGTATATAATCCATTGCTAGTGCTGGCTTACTTACGAAAATCTTCGCGGATTTTCTATCTGGTTTTTATTTGCTAACTTTCGTGCTAACACACGCAACGTATCATATACAAAACCGTTGTAAAAAATAAACCTGAACATAAATTGAAAATTAATTAAAAACAAAAAATATGAAAAAGATTATTTCTTTATTGACAATTACATTATTAACAATTATGAGTTTGAGTGCACAAAGAGAAATTGACTCTTTAAACTATGAAAATACTCAAAATATTGATTTTTTTAAAAAAATTAAGAATAGAACGTTAGTAAAAAAGTATAGAACAATTAATGATAATGTGATTAAAATTGGAGATACAGTCGTTTTAGGAAATCCGACAAATCAAGAAATGAGTTCGAAAACTTACACAGGTAGTTATGGAAACAGAGCTAGAGGTGGTATTTCAAAAACAAGAAGTACAACCAAGAAAACTTATGAGTTTGTTAAAATGGGAAGACCAGCTGGATTTGGAAGTATTATGACTGCTTTGAATGGAGATGCTCAAGTGATGGCTAGTAATAGTTTGAAAAATACAAAAGCTATAGTTAAAGAAATAAAAGCCTATCATAGAGGAAGTAAGAAAAAGCCACTATATCTTATTATGGTTTTAGGAGAAATGAACGGAAAAGCTTTTGGAATTAATAAATACTTAAGTGTTATGGATACTGAATTAGCAATTGAATCTGGTGAAATTTTGTTAAAAAACAGAAAAATGACAAGAGAAGAAGCTATTTTAAAGTTAAAAGAGGCAAAAGAATTAATGGAAATTGATATGATGACTAAAGAGGAATTTGAGAAATTAAAAAAGAAATTACGTCCAATCATTATGAAAAAGGAAAAATTATAAACGAAGTGAAAAATTACTTTTTACAACACCGTGTATAATTAATTGCTTGATTTTAGCCAATTTACGAAAGTCCTCGCGGACTTTCTATCTGTGTTTTATTTACTAACTTTAGTGCTTAAAACACGCAACTAATCATACACAACAACGTTACCAATAATTAACCAAACTGCACTTATAGATAGAAATATAACAGATTGAATTATTAAAGAAATTGAAACAAAAAAAATCAACCAATAAATTAAACTATGAGAATTAAAAAAACTTTATTATTATTTTTATTAAGTACTTCTGTATTTATGTCCTGCAAAGACGAATCTATAAAATGCGATGGAAATCTTGAAAAAAAAACTGTAATAGGTATTTTAAAAGATGAAATATTAAAGCAAAAATCTATATACAGACAAGGAATGGGTATTCAAGAAGAATATCTAAATAATTTTTTTAACAATAATCTTGAATTGAGTTTAATAAGAACAACTGGGAAAAATAAAGAATTGAAATCCTGTGAATGTTCAGCGAAATTAGGATTAAAATTAAAACAAGAAGTAGTTGATTTTTCATTAAATAATATAAAAGAAACCGGCAATAATCTGGAATTTGCTAAAGAAAGAATTCGCAATATATTGAATATGAAAGTTGATATAGAATATACTATTCAAGAAACAAGCGATGATTTCATAGTTGAAACTTCTGTTCCTTCAGATTTAGGGAAACTTTTGGGGGCAAGTTTTTTATTTGAAAATAACTATGATAAAAGAGATAATATAGAACTTAAAAGAAATGAGATATACAGATATGAAAGAAAATCTGATTATTGTTCATTTGACTTATGGTTTATTTTATCACCAAAAAATAATGAGGTAAAAGGTGAGTTAATAAAAAAATGTTCAGAAGAAGGCGAACCTATTATAGAAAAGTTTAATGGAATTTATCAAAATGGAGAAATAACATATAGTTTAAAAACTAAACGAACTACGGAATACTATGAATTAAAGTTTAAAAATTCTGGAATGATTCATAACTTGACAAAAGAAGTTTCAAACGACGGAATTGAAATAAAGTTTGAGTCAACCAATAAAGCCATTTATAATTTAAAGGAATAATAACTATTGGTAACACCGTGTATAATTAATTGCTGGTTATAGCCTACTTACGAAAATCCTCGCGGATTTTCTATTCGGTTTTTATTTGCTAACTTTAGTGCTTAAAACACGCAACTAATCATACACAAACACGTTGTATGTAATTAAAGAAAAAATCCCGAAACAACCACATAATATACTGACATAAAGATGAATAAAATGACAAGCTGTCAAATTTCTGACAATTTTGTTCTGATTTTTTAGTTAATTATTCTTTGGCATTTACTTTGACTATTTATAGAATATATAAATTTTAAAAAAATACTATGATACCAAAAACATTAACAGTTACAGAAAGACAAATTTTAGCCAATCAGTTTAGAATCTTATCAAAATTAGAAGATGAAGCTGAATATTATGAAAAGAAAGCTGAAATTGTCGAAAATGGATATACAGGACAATATGGAGAAGTGTTTAATGTAGACCAGGAAGAAATGGAATATAATTACTGCACTGAAACACACGATATTTTGAATATGTTTAGATACATATCAAATGCAATTCCAAACTTAACTGAAGAGGAAAAAGAAAGTCTGGATTTAAATAAATTGACTTTCAAGGGATTTGATGCCAATAATGACGAACATTATCACTACACAAGTTTTATGATTAAAAAACAAGGGAAATGGGCAGAACATAAAGAATTGTATTTAAACTCTCATAATTCAATGACAATTTCAAACTATAGAGAAATGCTTCCTGTTTACAAAAAAATATTAGATTCAAGAAGATATGATTTGAATTTTGAAGATTTGAAGGAATTAATTTCAGTTCAGTAAAATAACTACATACAACACCGTATATAATTTATTGCTGGCTTATTGCCTACTTACGAAAGTCCTCGCGGACTTTCTTGGTCGGTAATTATTTACTAAATTAGATGCTTAAAACACGCAACAAATCATATACAAAGCCGTTGTGTGTCATTAGAAAAAAATGAAGTTAATACCAGTAATAGAAATCGGATATGCAAATCAGGGGATTGAATCTCCTGAACAGGGACCTTATTGGAAATATCCAACTGAATGGGATGATTTCAATCATAAGTCATACAAAAAAGCTGGATTCAAAGATTCTTTTAAGCCATTCGACCCTGGAGCTTCGATTTACAGTATTGATTTAATTAGTGACGAAAATCTTAATAAAATTGTCGTTGACCACACAGAGGAATTACGAAAAGCTGAATATGATAGAGAACAAGCAAGTCCTTTATTTGGTGGATATGTTCTTGAAATTAATGGAGAAAAGCTTTTCTATCCACAATGTTGCGGAGATTTAGGAGATATCCAGTTTTGGAGAAACATTTCAAATGGAAAAGAATCTTTTTATGAAGGACACCCTGCTCCAATAGTAAAATTTGACAAAGACGAGATTATGTTTGATTTAAATGTTCAGGAGTTTGAAGAGGAATTTACTCCAATTCCTAAGAGAAGGGTTTTTCGAATAAAAAAAGAGGAATTGAAAAAGGCTATTAATGAAACAGAATTGATTTTAGAAAAATTTTCAAACCGAATTAAAGCTATTAATCAATCAGAAAATTTGAATTTGGAGAGGATTGAAGATTTATTGGTTTGGGAGAATATTAATTATTAATAAAAACGAACACACAACACCGTATATAATTTATTGCTAGTTCTAGGCTACTTACGAAAATCCTTGCGGATTTTCTATTCGGTTTTTATTTACTAAATTAGTTGTTTAAACCACGCAACAAACCATATACAAACACGTTAGCAAAAACTTTGGAGCCGCAGCCTGAAATGTCCCTGTTTTTAATTATGTTTTCTGCTTAAAAATTTAAAAAATAAAAACTCGCTAATTTAGAATTTTCATCTCTTTTAAAAATTGAGCAAAACGTGGAATTAAATTCTTTGCAAAATCATTAAATCTGAGAATTTTATATAAAGTTGGAAAAATTGAATAGCAAAACGCAAAATAAGATCTTTATAAAAATATTAAACGTGAAAACTTATTCAAAAACCGGAAAAATTAAATTGCGGAATAGAAAGTGTCAATTAAATTAATTGCAAAAATTTTAAGCAGGAAAATTTTATTCTATAAAACTTAAAAACATAATTACGGAGCAAAACGTAACTAAAAACTCTTGCTAAAATCTATGATTCTATTTGTGAAAAAATCTTAGAAATATTGAAAAAGTGAAATTTAATATCACAACGTGAAAATCAAAAACGGCGGAATTAAAATCTTTGCGGAATATATTTCAAAAGAAAAATAGGAAAGCATAAAAAAACACGCATTTGCTAACAACGTGTATAAAAAATTGCTTATTTTTAGCTTAATCAAAAGTTGTTGCTCTTTTGCGTTTGTCAATTTTTCCTGCGGAAAATTTGCCGCTCACAAAACTCGCAACTTTTCATAACACAAAACCGTTACCTGCAATTAAAAAAAACATAATGAATATTGATACAAGAATGAACCTTTATGTTTTAGTTGATTATAATGACTTCTTTGGAAAACATAAAAATTATGATGAAGCAAAAGAATTAATTAATAAAATCTCTTCAAGAAATTTACTGGAATATATTTCATTCTTTAGTGTCAATTTGTTTTTGAATGAAAATAACGAAAATACCGGTAAAACTCAGTTTAATCTCGTAAATAGATTGCTTGGTAATTGTGGAAAAGATAAACAACTAAAATGGACTTCAACAATTAAAGAAATTGCCCAAAAAGGTCATTCACCTATTATGTTTTGGAATTATTCTAACCTTCTTTTTCAAAATCTAATTTTAGAAAATTATAATGAACTAGAGTATAAACAATTATCAAATATAGATTTATTCAATATTTTTAAAGCATATTTAATAATCAATAGTTTAGCAAATGGTAGAATCAAAATTAAGAAAGATCAAATAACAAAAGCTGATGAACAAGATAAAATAGAAGAACTTTTAATTCCAAGTTTGATATATCAAAGAGATTATATATCTACTCTAGAATATACTAGTCAATTAACAAGAGGTGTCTATTTTTTTAAATATTTAGATTCAGAAAAAAAACACCAATTGCATATAAAAGAATATTATAATTCTTATAATCTAAACACATATAAAGAATTACTCGTTAGCTTGTTGGTTATGTTTACTGAAATAAATATAGGCATCCCAGATAAAGAAAGAAATTATATTTTAAACTTAAAAGATTCAATAAATGCAAATTTCATCAGTCTTAAATTCATAGAGAAATTTTGTATCAATTCTGAAGTTTCAAACTATAAATATGATGATAGTTTTGGTTTTCTAAGACGAAAATTTTTATATCAAATTTCTAAATATGAATATTTAATTTTAGATGTAAATTTTCTTATTAATCAATTTTATAGTGCTCAGGTATTTTCATTTAATTCTTTTTTAAAAAAGAAAAAATATAAAGGAAACTTTTTATCTGAAAAAGGTAAAGATTTTACAGAAGAAAAGTATCTGCCAATTATAATAAACAGTTGTTTTCCTAATTACATAAATTTTTTTGGAACTAGTTGTATTAATTCATCCAATGATGAATTGTGTGATGTATATGTTAGGTCTAGCAATAAAATTTGTTTAATTGAATTTAAAGATGTTATGTTAAATTCGATAGCGAAAAATGAAGGAAACAAAGAAAAAGTTTTCAATGAATTCAATAAAAAATTTATATCAAATCAAAAAGGAAAACCAAAAGGTATTTCTCAATTAATAAATGCAATCAATGACATTAACAATAATGATGGAGTGTCATTTGATAAAATTATTGGTTCAGAAACACAAGAAATATACCCAATAATTCTTTACACAGACTTGTCTTTTGGAACTGAAGGAATTAATAAAGTCTTTAATGAAAAGTTTCAAGAAAAATTAAAAGACATCAAATTAAATAATATAAAAATCAAAAAAATAATTTTTATTAATCTAACATTTTTTGAAAATAATGAAGACTATTTTAATAAAGGTTTAATAAATATTTTTGACCTAATTGATAGTTATATTAAACACATAGAAGAACCCCAATTTATGATGAGTACAATTGAAGTCTATACTCGAATTTATATGAATGAAAAAAAAATTATTGAATTAGGAACACCATCATCATTCAATAAAGTACAAGGAGAATTAATAGGATATTTAAAAAACAAATAACTGCAGGTAACACCGTATATAATTTATTGCTAGTTCTAGCCTACTTACGAAAATCCTCGCGGATTTTCTATTCGGTTTTTATTTGCTAAATTAGGTGCTTAAACCACGCAACAAACCATATACAAACACGTTAGCTGTAATTTCTCACTCAAAACCAAAATAATAAATTTGAGGATAATGAAAGTATTTAATAATAAACTGACAAGGTTGTATGACTAAGAGTGACTTTCAAACAACGGAAAATCGGTAACGTATTTTTAAGTTTGTCCTAAGTTAAGACTAATCATCAAGGCTTTTTCTTTGAGCTTTTTTACCCAAAACAAAAACTGAAACTAAACTTACAACTGTTCCTCCTGCAATAATCCCTCCAACAACATCTTGTCCTATGGAAGCTAAATAAGTACCACAACCTATTCCTGCAAGACCTATTACAAGTCCAAAAACTTGTCCTAACTTACTTTGAGAAGATTGACTTGAAACGACTTTACTTTCTATTGAAATTCTATGACTCTGTTGTTTTTCAGCCATTTTCATTATTCTATCAGCTCCACTTGGTATTACTGAATCATATTGAATCAACGTTTCTGCATCTGGTAATGGACCTGAATGTGACTTTTCTTGAATTAAAGTAAAAGATAAACTTTGTAATATATCAAGTTTTTTATGTCTTGATAAACCATCAAATATTTTAGGGTTAATACTCGTTAATTCTTCTTCTAATTCCTGTAACTCTTCTGGAATTTTAGCTTTTACGGGCTTATTACTGTTTGAATTATTATTACTCAAGTTAATTTATTTTAAGCAAAGTTTATTAGAATTTTTATTTTCAAATGCTTTTTTAGCAGTTTTAAAATCTTCGCCAACACTCATCCAATCTGAATTAAGAGCTTTTCTATCAGCCTCTGCATCCGATTTTGAATAATTATAATCAAAATAAGAACCAGCAATATTAAGAACGCTTCCTAATCCTACCATAAAATTATTTTTAGGTAATAAACGAGTAGTTCTTCTATGTACTTTTGTTCGTTTTTTCATATTGTTAGTAACGTGTTTGTATATTAGTTTTGAATCATCCATACGCCATAAATATAAATAAAATTTAACGTATTCTTGAACATATACTTAAAAATTGTGACAAATTTAATAATAAAATAAAAACTACAGCTAACAACGTATATAAAAAATAGCTATTAAGTTTATTACTTTATTTGTATTGTTTATTTATTAACGTTAATTTAGTCGGAAAAGTATGTGATTAATTACACGCTACTTTCTATATACAAACACGTTAGCCACAAGTAACCTAAACTCATGAAAAATTGAAAGAACTTCTAAAAACAATTATGGAAACGTCAAAAGAAAGAGTTAGGAATCCTTTTATTGGAACTTATTTTCTTTCGTTTTTAATTATTAATTGGAAACCAATCTTATTTCTATTGTTTTCCGATTTGAAAATAGAAGAGAAATTTCAAGTAATTGAAAATAAATATACTTCACTTTCTTATAATTTATTATTACCCCTTGCAATCGCTTTGATTTACACAATCGTTTTACCATATTTTATGTGGCTAATTGAAGAACTAAATAAGAAATCGGTTAATGGGCGAAAAAACAATCAAACGGAACAATTATTTGTTGACATCAAAAACAAACAAAATCTTGCTATTGAAGAGAGTAAATTAGAAGACATTAAAGCAAATTATCGAGAAAAAGCAGATTTGAATTCTAAAATTGAAAAGTTCAAAGAAATTAATTTGGAATATCAAGAAATAATTAAAACCCAGAAAATTGAATTAACGAAAATCAAAGAGGAAAACTTTAATTTGAAAGGTTTCTTAAACAATGGATTGAGTAAAGAAGCAGAAGAAAAATTAACTAAAGAATTTGTCGAATTCCGGAAATCAAAACTATTTCCCTATTTTAAAGACATTGGAATAAGCATTAATAACTACAGTAGTTTTCCTCAATCACTTAACGAAATAATTAAAGAAAAATATATTCATAATGAAATTATTCAAAAAAGAGAATCAGAAGAGAATAATGAATATTATTTTACAGAAAAAGGAAAATACTATTGGAAAGAATATGTTCTTGGAGCAGAAGTAGATAATTATGATACTTACCCTGAACAAAAACCAGAACTTGAAGATTTACCATTTTAAATACCAGTGGCTAACACCGCATATAATTTATTGCTAGTTCTAGCCTACTTACGAAAATCCTCGCGGATTTTCTATTCGGTTTTTATTTGCTAAATTCGGTACTTAAACCACGCAACAAACCATATACAAACACGTTGGGTTTCATTAACGAAAAAATTTTATAAATCAATGTTTTTAGTATTTAAAGTAAATTTTTAAATGGTGGAAAAATTTTCGAAAAAGTTCTATTGAAATATTGTTCGTTACATAAAAATCAGCTTGAAAAATTTCAGCTTTTAATTATATTAATCTCAGAAAAACGTCAAAAAAAATATTTTGAAAATTCTCGGTTTTTAAGAATCATTTTTACAAACGGAAAAATTCCAGTTGAGAATTATTGCGGAAAAATTAACAACGGAAAAATAAGAGTTTTTAAAGCTTAATTCTATGATTTCTATTTTTGGAAAAACCTCAGAAATATTGAAAAATAGAATTTAATATCAGAGCGTGAGAATCAAAACCGCGGAATTAAACTCTTTGCGTGAAAAGTTTTCTAAAATATTAATTGAAACGGAATTAAAACAAAAACAGCGGAAAAAAACTAAAAACATATAAAACGAAAACCCAACAACGCGCATAATTCATTAAGGTAGAATTTCCTTGCGGAAATTCCTCGCTTTTTTACTATCTTTCGTTCAAATTCGGAAAAGTGCTGCGCTCTTTTCCTTAACGAAATCATGCACAAACACGTTGCAAGTAATGGCGGAATTTCAGCCAGAAATTCCTAATTAGTGATTTATCTTTTCTAGAAATTAATATTGAATAATATTGCGCTGGAAAAATTAAAAATGACTGCTACTCTATTTTTAGAAAATGAATCCAAAAAAAGAGAAAAACAGAATTGAACGCTGAAAAATGAAGCGTGAATAAATAAGCGGAAATTAATTAAGGCGGAGTTTTAAGCTCAAGCGTGAAAAAAGACAGAATTGAACGCTGAAAATGAATCGTGAATAAATAGACGGAAATTAATTAAGGTGGAATTTTAAGCTCAAACGGGAAAAAAGAATGAAAAATAAAATTGAACTCTAAAAATGAATCATGAATAAATTAGTGCAGAATTTTAAGCTGAAATATGAAAAGAGAGAGAAATGAAATAGAAAGTTAAGAAATGGAAAATATAGTTAGAAAATCACTACTTGCAACACCGTATATAATTTATTGCTGGTGATTTACAAACTTACGAAAATCCTTGGCGGATTTCCTATTCCGTTTTTATTTACTATTTTAGGTGCTCGAAATACGCAACAAATCATATACAAAATCGTTGTAAACAAGCACGAAATAAGACGCAAAAACCAACCGCACGTAAAAGCACATTTGGTTTTTTTCCTACCGCATAAGCCCGCGCTCAAAAAACCAAAAGAGCTTTCACTTCCCCACCGCCACCCAAAATGAAAAATTAGTCTTTCAAACAAAAAAATAAAAAGCTACATTAGTACTTTAAAAATTGAAAAAGATATAATGACTACACAACAATACATTGATAACATCAACCAACGTTACCAATTAGGAAACGCAACTGAACACACTTTTAGAGGAGATTTACAACAACTTATTGAAAGTTTAGTAAAAGATGTACAAGCTACAAACGAACCCAAACGACAATCTTGTGGTGCGCCTGATTACATTCTAACTAAAAAAGATATTCCTGTAGGGTTTATTGAGGCAAAAGATATTGGCGACAATGATTTAGATGGTAAAAAGAAATCTGGTAACAAAGAACAATTCGATAGATACAAAGCATCTTTGAGTAATCTAATATTTACCGATTATTTAGATTTTCATTTATACCACAACGGAGAATTTATCACTAAAATTTCAATTGGAGAAATCACCGAAAACGGAATCAAACCAATTAGCGAAAACTTTGAATCCTTTGAAAACCTAATCAAAGATTTTTGTGTACACGTAAGCCAAACTATAAAAAGCTCTAAACAATTGGCAGAAATGATGGCGGGCAAAGCCCGCCTTCTTTCTGATGTTATTGAGAAAGCGTTAAATAGTGACGAAGACAATCAAGAAAACAGTACACTTAAAGAGCAAATGATTGCTTTTAAAGATATTTTAATTCACGATATTACTCCAAAAGGATTTGCAGATGTGTACGCTCAAACTATCGCTTATGGTTTGTTTGCTGCTCGTTTACACGACCCAAGTTTAGAAAGTTTTACTCGTCAAGAAGCGGCTGAACTCATTCCTAAATCCAATCCGTTTTTACGAAAACTCTTTGGCTACATTGCTGGTCCAGATATTGACGACCGTATTAAATGGATTGTTGACAACCTAACCGAGATATTTCTGGCGTGTAATGTGGAACAAATTCTGAAAAACTACGGAAAGTCAACAAAAATGGAAGACCCAATCATTCATTTTTACGAAACCTTTTTAAGTGAGTACGACCCAAAATTGCGCAAAGCTCGTGGTGTTTGGTACACACCAGCTCCTGTTGTAAATTTTATTGTACGTGCGGTTGATGATATTTTAAAAACAGAGTTTGATTTACCACAAGGTTTGGCAGATACTTCTAAAACCAACATTAAAGTTCAAACACAAATACCAAATAAAAACTTTAAAAGTGGCTATAAAGAGGTTGACCAAGAAGTACATAAAGTACAAATTTTAGACCCTGCAACAGGTACAGGAACATTTTTAGCGGAAGTAATAAAGCACGTAAACAAGAAATTTAAAGGGCAAGAAGGTATTTGGAGTAGTTATGTTGAAAATGATTTAATACCTCGTTTAAATGGTTTTGAATTGTTAATGGCAAGTTATGCAATGGCGCATTTACAATTAGATTTATTGCTAAAAGAAACAGGATTTAAACCCACCAAAAACCAACGGACACGCGTTTATTTAACAAATAGTTTAGAAGAGGCACACCCAGATACAGGTACGTTATTTGCCAATTGGTTAAGTAGTGAATCTAACGAAGCCAACCATATAAAACGTGATACTCCTGTAATGTGTATTCTTGGAAATCCGCCGTATAGTGGTGAAAGTGCCAATAAAGGCGACTGGATTATGGATTTAATGCAAGATTATAAAAAAGAACCAGGAGGAAAAGTAAAATTAAAAGAGCGTAACCCAAAATGGATTAATGATGATTATGTAAAATTCATACGTTACGGACAGCATTTTATTGAAAAAAATGGTAGCGGTGTGTTAGCATTTATAAACCCTCACGGATTTTTAGACAACCCAACCTTTAGAGGAATGCGTTGGAACTTATTAAAAACCTACGATAAAATTTATACCATAGATTTACACGGAAATAGTAAAAAGAAAGAAACCTGCCCAGATGGTTCGGCTGATATAAACGTATTTGACATTATGCAAGGTGTATCAATAAGCATTTTTGTTAAAACAGGAAAAAAGAAAGCAAACCAATTAGGAAAAGTATTTCATTACGACCTTTTTGGAAAACGAGATTTAAAATACAATTTCCTTTCTGAAAACTCTCTTAAATCCATACCATTTATTGAGTTACCAAACAAAGCACCCAATTATTTTATGGTGCAAAAAGATTTTGAAGCTCAAGATAAATACAATAAAGGTTTTTCAGTTAACGTATTATTTAAAATAAATAATGTTGGGATAGTTACTTCTAGAGATGCTTTTGTTATTGATAAGAACAAGAAAGAACTACAAAATAGAATAGAGTCTTTTTTCAATTTGGAAAAAGAAGAATTAATTAACAACTATAATTTAAGGGAGAATAAAAGCTGGAAAATTGATGATGTAAAGTTAAAAGCAAATCATTTTAAAGTTGAAGATATTAAAACTGTTACTTATAGACCATTTGATAACCGAAGTTTATATTATAATAATAATTTTATTGAAAGAAGTCGTGTTGATGTTATGCAACATTTCCTAAAAGGTAAAAATCTAGGCTTATCACTATGTAAACAATTTAAGTCAGGTTCTACATATCAACATACTTTTATTACCAATAAAATTATTGAGAGTTCTTATGTTTCAAATAAAACAAGTGAAATAACAAGTGTATTTCCTCTTTATCTATACCCAGAAACCAACAACCAACAACTATCAACCACTACAACAGAAAGAACACCAAACTTAAACACAGAAATAGTACAGCAACTAGCTAAAAAATTAGGCTTAACATTTACCAACGAGAAGGAAACCGAGAACAATGTATGTTTTGCCAATAGTTCAGAAATAAGAGAAGAGTATAGAGCCACCTTTGCTCCTATTGATATTTTAGATTATATCTATGCAGTATTACATTCACCAACATACAGAGAAAAATACAAAGAGTTTTTAAAAATAGATTTTCCACGTGTACCGTATCCAACAAATGCTAAAACCTTTTGGCAATTGGTAAAACTAGGTGGAGAAATACGCCAACTACATTTATTAGAAAGCGCAACAGTTGAAGATTACATTACAAGCTATCCAATTAGTGGAAATAATAAAATTACTAGAAAATTAACCAAAACAGATATTGGTTACGAGCCAATTAATGATAGTTTAGGTAAAGTTTGGATAAATGACGAGCAATATTTTAACAATGTACCTTTAACTGCTTGGGAATTTTATATTGGTGGTTACCAACCAGCTCAAAAATGGTTAAAAGATAGAAAAGACAGAGTGTTAGAATTTGAAGATATTTTACATTATCAAAAAATTATAGTTGCTTTATCAGAAACCGATAGACTAATGAAAGAAATTGATAAAATTGAGATTGAATAAATCTGTATCAAATGAAAAAAATTGAAAAAGACTTAATAATCGGTGTAATTAATAGTGCAACTCATAAAGCCGCCAAACAATTTGAAAAAGGCTTATTAGTTTCAGATAGTGAGTTTCAAAAACTATTACAACAAAGCAACAAGTACAAGCATTTATTTTTCTTTGTAAATACTATAACTATTAAATACAATCAAAATCAAGTTGGAAAGCCTTGTATTAGTATTATATGTTCCGCAGAAGGTTATACATTTAAATCAAGTTTTATATTAGCAAAACCACACGGTAAATTTAATAGCGAAACACCCATTGCACAACAATTTTATATAGAACAAATTAGCTAAAAGTCAGAAAAGTAACAGAATCAAATCAAGAAAAATAGTATTTTAGCTTAAGTAATTAATAAGCAACCAAACAAAAACAATAAGAAACACAGTAAAAACAATAAGGAGCGTGTAAAATGCTTTAAGAAATTGAAAAAGAGCCTTAAGCAACACACCAAGAACGTTAAGCAATAGAAAAACAACGTTAAGCAACACTCCAAAACCATTAAGAAATAGAAAAAGATTAATAAGATACTGGCGAGTATTTAAAAGGAAAACGCAAAAAAGAATAAGTAACATTAAAAATTGCAAAAAAATGGCAACAAGAAGAACACTATCCGAAGCGGAAACTTTGGAACAGTACAGAGTATCATTAGAAAACGTTGAAAAACAACCAGAAATAGCCTCCATAATGGCAGAGTTTGGTTACGATGAAACGTTGTTAACAGAAGGTAAAACCTTATTAACAAAAACACGAGAATCATTTGATTACAACAAAAAAGAAGACGATGAAACGTCAGTAGCTTACAACAACTTTACAAACCTTAAAGAAAACGTATCCAAAGTTTATAGTTTACATCGAAAAAAAGGAAAAGTAGTCTTTAGAAAAGATGAAACTACATTGAAAAATTTAGGTTTAAAAGGTAGTTTGCCAAGTTCATATATTAAATGGCTTGAAACCGTTAAGAAATTTTATTCTGTAGCTATTGGAAACAGTGAAATTGAAACCAAACTAGCACGATTAAAAGTAACTCCAACCGAATTACAAGAAACAGTTACATTAATTACAGAATTAGAAACAGCTAGAGCCGAGTATTTACGAGAAAAAGGAGAAAGTCAAGATGCAACAAAGCTGAAAGATGCTGCATTCACTGAAATTGATGATTGGATGCGTGAGTTTTATGCAGTTGCAAAGATTGCATTAGAAGATAATCCACAACTTTTAGAATCGTTAGCAAAGTTTGTAAGGAGTTAACAAACCAACAAGTAAGCACATTGGCAAACTCGCACGAGCCACGCTTCGCCAACAGTTTGCCAAAGAGCTTACAACATTCAACAAGCTAGATTAATTCAGCTACCAACGATTAAAAAAAAGCCAGTTTACAACAACGTATAACCAAAATTGTTGCATTTAGTAAAATAGAATAATTCTAAACCATTATTTTATTAAATTTATCAAACGAAAAATTGCGATAGCCAAAACACAACTTTGGTTATACAAAACCGTTGGCATTCATTAAAAACATTACCTAATAATAAGTGTTAACTAATAAAAATTGAAAATTATGACAAAAATTAAAGCTTACTGTATTGGCGGAGGAATCGGTTCTTTAACTGCCGCAGCATTCATGATTCGTGATGGAGGAATGGATGGAGACCAAATTACTATTTTTGAAAAACTACCGACCCAAGGTGGTAGTTTGGACGGAAAAAGATTAGAGGATGGCAGTTATTCCTTGAGAGGGGGCCGTATGTTAACTACAGACCATTACGAGTGCTTATGGGGTCTTTATGAACATATTCCATCTTTGAATAATCCTAATCTGTCTGTAAAAGAGGAGATTATTGCTTTCAACAAAAAGCACATCCCTCACTCACAAGCTCGACTAGTAGATGAAAACCGCCACATTGTGGATGTTTCAAGTATGACTTTCACAATGAAAGACAGGTTAGAGTTACTTAAATTAACAGAAGCTTCCGAAGAAAAACTTGGCACTTCAAAAATTTCTGATTGGTTATCAAAAGAGTTTTTTGACTCAAACTTTTGGTACATGTGGCAAACCACATTTGCATTTCAAACATGGCATAGTGCAGTTGAGTTTAAAAGATACTTACACCGTTTCATGAACGAGTTTCCCAGAATTGAAACTTTGGCTGGTGTAAAAAGAACCATTTACAACCAATACGATTCCTTGGTGCTTCCGTTGCTCAAGTGGCTTAAAGACCGAAATGTTAATTTTCAGGCTAATACTACGGTAACAGATATCGATACCATAGATATTGATGGTAAGGTAACTGTCACATCCTTAACTCTTTTGAACAATGGAGAAAAACAAACCGTTTCGGTAGAATCTGACGATATTGTGATTTTACAAAATGGTTCAATGACAGACGCTTCAAGTCTAGGAAGTATGACAACAGCACCACCTCATAAAACTAAAGAAGACAGTCAAGGATGGAAATTATGGGAAAAACTAGCAGATGGGCGACCAGAATTTGGAAACCCAAAACCATTTAACTCCAGTATTCCAGAATCTTTTTGGGAATCATTTACAGTAACATGTAGAACACCCGATTTTTTCAATAAAATGACAGAGTTTTCAGGAAATCAATAGGAACAGGCGGACTGGTTACATTTAAAGACTCTAATTGGCTTATGTCAATAGTAATTTATCATCAACCTCATTTCATAAACCAGCCTGAAGAACTGCAAGTCTTTTGGGGATATGCGCTACACGGTGACCAAGTTGGGAATTTTGTTCCGAAAACCTTGGTTGAGTGTAATGGTGATGATATACTAACAGAATTGTGTGGACATTTAAATTTCGATAAAGCTGTATTTGACAAAGCAACATGTATTCCATGCAGAATGCCTTATATCACATCTATGTTTATGCCTAGAGCTTATACAGATAGACCAAAACCAGTGCCAGAAACCTCAAAAAATTTAGCAATGGTCAGTCAATTTGTAGAATTAAAAGATGATGTGGTTTTCACTGTAGAGTTTTCAATTCGCGCTGCACAAACTGCGGTATATCAACTTCTCAATATAGACAAAGAAATACCAAAAATTACGAGACACGATAAATCTCCGAAAGTACTTATCGACTCTGTAATAAAGGCTTTTAAATAGAAAACGAAATGCCAACAATGTATATAAGCAATAGCGGTTTAAGTGCAAACTTGAACCGCTATTCTTGTTTAATGGGTATACTGCTATTTGCAGCATTTTCGGTGATAATCCGCTACTGCTCATATACTAAACGTTGGCATTCATTAACCAAAAAAACGAAAATCGAGAAAATAAATGGCATTATTTAAAATAGAAAAGTCTTTAGAATACATTAAAGAAAAACCTTTCCGACTTGAAAAAGAAATTCAAGAAATGACTGAAAGTAATTTAAAGACAATTCTCGGACTTGATTTTGTGAAATCTGAATTTGCCCTAAACAACTTCCGAATTGACACTCTTGCGTTTGACAAAGAATCAAATGCCTTTGTTATTATTGAATATAAGAGAGATAAGAATTTTAGTGTAATTGACCAAGGTTATGCTTATTTGTCATTAATGCTTAATAATAAAGCTGACTTTATTCTGGAATTTAATGAAAACCTTGACAAAACACTCAAACGAAATGACGTAGATTGGTCACAATCGAGAGTTTTATTCGTTTCACCAGCTTTTACAAATTATCAACGTGAGGCAATAAATTTTAAGGACTTGCCGATTGAACTTTGGGAAGTCAAAAGATTTGAGAATAACACAGTTTCATACGAACAAATACAAAAGGCAGGAGCTCAAGAGAGTATAAAAACTATTTCCAAAACCGACCAAACAATTGACAATGTTGCGAAAGAAATAAAAGTCTATTCGGAACAGGAACATTTAGAAAACGGAAGCGAAGAAATAAAGGAATTGTACGAGAAATTGAAAAACGCAATTCTGAATTTTGACAATATAGAAGTTAAACCAAAAAAGAAATACATTGCTTTTGTTTCAGGCAGAAATGTAGTTGATATTCATCCACAAAGAAAAGCTTTGAAAATTTGGATAAATATGACAATTGGAGAACTTGACGACCCGAAAGGAATAACAAGAGATGTTTCTTCAACTGGACATTGGGGAAATGGAGATTATGAATTACAAATAAAATCGGACGAACATTTAGAATATATCTTGAGTCTAATTAAACAGTCGATTAAGAAAAATAAAAAATAACGAAATGCCAACAACGTGTATAATTAATGGCTAGTTATCGCCTACTTACGAAAATCCTAGCGGATTTTCTATTCGGTTTTTATTTGCTAACTTTAGTGCTTTAAAACGCCAAAAATCATACACAAAAACGTTGGCAAACATTACCCAATCACACTCTGAAAAATGAAGAAAATAGGAAAATACATTTTAGTTGGAATTGCAATATTGACTTTTTTAGTTATTAAAGGTTATTATAAGCAGAAAAAAGAAATGCGATATACAACTGAAAAAGAGAAAGCGGAATCTGAGATTCGGAAAGAAGTAATTGACTTCCAAACAGAAATGAACAAGGGAAGAAATGAAATTAATGAAAAACTAAAAAAAGGAACTCGAAAAAGAAATAATTGCGAGTTTGCAAGAGATGAAAATAATTTATTATTAACTAAACCTCTATCAATTAGAGATAACAAAACAGTAATAGAAATAAGTTCTTACAAAATAAATGATACTCTTGGAATATCTTTAAAATTCACTTCGAAAGACATATTGAATTTTAACAAAGACAACAAAGTTAAACTCGTTATTGATAGCAAAAACAAGATAACTTTAAGAATAGATGAAATTGGAAAAAGAATTGAACATAAAAAATCTGGTCTATTCATTAATAATCTTTTTGCTGTTTGGGACAAGCCTGATTTCGAACTATTAATTGACAACAAGTTTAAAGAAATTTTCGTGGAAAGCGAGGACAGAAATATTTTGCTGACTTTAGATGGAAAAGGAAAATTATCGAGCCAAATTCAATGTGTATATTTTTAAAAATATTTAGGAATGGAAGAATTAAGAAAATTAAAAGAGAAAATAAATTTTGTAATTAAATCTAACGACAAAACTGAAATTCTTGAACAAGTAAATTCACTTAAAGATTATAAACCAAGTGAGTTTTTTGTTAAAGAAATAATCGGATTGAACAATGAACTATTTGAACAAATGGAAATTGAAGATTTTAGGTTTCACTCTTTATTAACAATTCAACAAGCAATGATTGAAATTAGTGGTTTAGGATTACAAGAAATACATTTGAAATTAAAATAACGATTTGCCAACAACGTATAAAATTAATTGCTTGTTTCGAACCTACTTACGAAAATCCTCGCGGATTTTCTATTCGGTTTTTATTTGCTAAATTACGTGCTTAACCACGCAACTAATCTTATACAAAACCGTTGGCGGTAATTTAAAAAAACATACATAATTGAAAAAAATTGATTTCCATATTCACACCGTTCAATCTGTAAGCGACAGACATTTTGAATTTGACATCGAATCACTTCAGGAATATGTAAATCTTCTTAAAATTGATTGTATAGCTATTACTAATCATAATTTGTTTGACAAAATCCAATTTGAAGAAATATGTAAAAAACTTAAAATTAAAGTTTTTCCTGGAATCGAAATTGATTTAGAAGGAGGTCATTTATTATTAATATCTGAAAATGATATTCTTGATGATTTTGCTTTAAAATGCCAAAAAGTAAAAGACCTTATTCCTACCAAAGATGATTCTATAAATTATGAGCAATTAATTGATATTTTTCCTAATCTCAAAGATTACCTTTTAATTCCTCACTACGATAAAAAGCCAAATATTAAACCAATCACCTTAGAGAAATTAGGAGATAACATAATTGCAGGAGAAGTAACTAGTTTAAGAAAATTTAAAACTTGTATAAAAGAGGCTGACAAACTAACACCACTAATTTTTAGTGATTGTAGATTTGTTGAAAATATGTCTTCATATCCAACAAGACAAACTTATGTTGATGTTGAAGAAACAACATTAAATGCTATAAAAGGTTGTTTATATGATAAAACTAAAGTCTTTCTTTCAGAAGAAGATGGAAATGACTTTTTTCAAGCGACTGATGATGGAATTATGTTGTCAACAAGTTTAAATGTAATCGTTGGAGGTCGTTCTTCTGGAAAAACATATACACTCGACAAGATTTGCGAAAATTTTGATAACGTAAAATATTTAAGACAATTTTCTTTACTACAAAATGACAAAGAGAATTTCAAAAAATTAGTAACAACAAGACACAGTTTAGTTACGGAAAATTATCTCAAAGAATTTAAAGATGTTGTTTTAGACGTAAATGAAATAGATTTAAAATCTAATAAAATTTCGCTGGACAAATATTTAATTTCTCTAAAAAAATATGCTTCTGAAACTAATAATTTAGATACATTTTCAAAATGCAAATTGTATAATGAAACTAAATTCACACTTGATAGTTTAGAAAATCTTAAAAAGTTAATTTCTGCTACAGAAACCTTACTTGAAACCAACGAGTATAAAGATATAGTAAACAAGCACACAACAGATATTAGTTTAAAGAATTTAGCTATTGAACTAATTCAAAAGTACAACGAACTTTATGAGCAAAATCTAAAAAAAGATTGGACAAATAATTTAATAGAATCTATAAAAGATAGTTTAAAATTTCGCTCAACAACAACATCAATTGAGGAAGTTGATTTTTCAAAAATTCAATCAGAGAAAATTAAAGTTGAAAAGTTTATTAAGTTGGTTAAAAATGTCCAATCAGAAAAAATTATTGATAGTAAAGAAATACGCGGTTTTAAAGTTTTAGCAAAAACGAAAAAATATACAGGAGCTGGACAATTAAAAAAGAAAAGTAAAACCAATTTACGTTTTAGTGATGCGTTCAATAATTACGAGAATCCATATAAATTTTTAATTTCTCTTCAAAACGTAGGAATCGAAGAAACTGAATTCTATAAATATTTTGTAGATATCGATTACAGAACATTAAATAAACACGGCTATGAAGTTTCAGGTGGAGAACGTTCTGAATTTAATTTACTTCACGAAATAAGTGACGCATTAAAGCACGATTTGTTATTGATTGACGAGCCAGAATCTTCTTTTGATAATATTTTTCTTAAAAGCGAAGTAAACGAATTAATTAAAGAAATATCAAAGGAAATTCCAGTAATTGTTGTTACTCACAATAGTACTATCGGAGCATCAATAAATCCTAATCACCTTGTATTTACGCAAAAAACTGTTAATGCAGGAAATGTAGATTACAAAGTGTTTTTTGGTCATCCAACTAGCAAAATATTAAAAAGTGTTGGTGGAGAAACAATTAAAAACTTAGATGTACTTCTAAACTGTTTAGAAGCAGGAGAAGATGCTTATAACCAAAGAAATATAACGAATTATGAAATTCTTAAAGATTAATAATAACCAAGCCTTTTTTCTAAAAGATAAAGCGGAACCGGAAACTTGGACTGAAATTGACAAAATTGAGAAAGAAGATTTAATGAAACTTCTAGATTTCGCAATTGAAGAAGATTTTGAAATGGACGTTTATGATGAAAATAATTTGGCCAATAAAGCGCATCAAATAATCTACAAAGGTATTTATGAAAAGCTGAATACGTTCTTAAATAATAAAGACCGTTTTAAAGACGAAACAGAAGCAATTTATAAAGAAGCTTTGGAAAAATATCAATAAAAAACTACCGCCAACACCGTATATAATTTATTGCTAGTTCTAGCCTACTTACGAAAATCCTCGCGGATTTTCTATTCGGTTTTTATTTGCTAACTTTAGTGCTTAAACCACGCAACAAATCATATACAAACACGTTGTAGGTAATAAAAAAAACGAAATGGAATTTGAACCAGAATACATAGGTGGAATTGGTAAAATTTTGATTTTAACTTTATTAATTTCTGTTTTACCAAATTACTTTTTGCAAAATGAAAATCCATATTTATTATTTGGAATAGCAATTATTGTATTTCCAATAATTCTAAATCTGAAAAACAAAAAATGGATTAAAAGAGTGAAAATTGACTCAAAAAACGCTGAAATACGGATTGAATATCCAATAAATTACTTTGGAAAGAAAAAATTAAATCTTTCGTATTCTAAAATAAAAAAAGCTACATATTATGAATATATGTATAGAACACCTGCTCACTATAAAATTGAATACAATGACGGAAAATTAAGATTTGAATGCAGTGAAAAAGAATCTGAAAAAATCAATTCTATATTAGAAAAAAAAGGAATTAAAACAGTTTTTTATCACAAAAAGGAAAATGTTAGATTTAGATAATACTACCTACAACACCGTGTATAAAAAATTGCTTAAATTAGTGCTTTACCAAAGGTCGTTGCGTTTTTGCCACTTTGGAATTTTCCGGTGGAAAATTCCTCGCGCACAAAACAGCAACTTTTCATAGCACAAACACGTTGGCATTCATTGACCAATCACACTCAAAATCTAATAAAATGGATAAATTATTAACAAACCGGAATTTGATAATTGCGAATTTTGCAATTGTCTCTTACTTTATTCTCATTTGGTTAATTAACTTTTATAAAATAGATTTTGTTTTAATAGGAGTTTTTAGAGAAATATTGACAATTCCATTTTTGATTGCACAAATTGTGTTTTTAGTTATTGGAATAAGATATTTGATGAAAAATAAAAGGAATCCACTAATAATAATTAGCTTTTTTACATTAGTAATTTGTTCAGTCATTACGATTGGCAGTTTCTTTTAAAATCGAATATAAGTAAGAATAAAAAAACGGAATTTAGCAAGTTGCGAAATTGCTCACTCAATCGGAATTAAAAAAGTTTGCGGAATAAATAGCTAACCGAATTAAATCAAAACGAAAACAGAATTAATGAAAAAGAACTTACCATTAATAGTAATTATAGCAAGTGCAATTTTAATTATTGTGAATTTTATAATGTCTGAGAAAATTGACCGTGGATTTTGGATGTCAACATTATCGAGTGTTTTAATTATAATATCAATGGTTTTAACATTTAGAGAGAACAAAAAGAAAGACGAAAAATAATAAACTGAATAAAAACAACGAAATGCCAACACCGTATATAATTTATTGCTAGTTTTAGCCTACTTACGAAAATCCTCGCGGATTTTCTATTCGGTTTTTATTTGCTAACTTTAGAGCTTAAACCACGCAACAAAACATATACAAACACGTTGTGCAACATTCCCAAAAATGACTAAAAAGCTTACATTTTTACTTTTATTTATTATATCAACTTCCTTTTCACAAGAAGTGATTTCAAATAAGGAAACTATAATTGAACTTAAAAAATCTTCAAAATCATTAAATACGAATTTAATTCTTCCCAAAAAGGAATTTTATATTGGCATTGTTATAGACTTAATTGTAGAGAATCTTGAATTCAATCCTTGTATTGAAATTGATTCAAACATTGAAAAAAACGAAAAAATAATTGAGATTCTTGAAGAATATAATCTTCTTGAAAAACTATACTTTGAAAATGAAAATGAGGAATATGAAAATATTGAATCAAATCAAAAATTTGAATGGGAAAAACCTAAACTTATAATTCAACTCTTTTTTGAGACTGAAAATATGAAAGCAATGAACAATGTTTTTATACCAATATTTGAAAAAAAATTAGCGAAAGAATTGACAAAGAAAATGGGTGAATTATTTAATAATGAATACTGTTTTAAGAAACTGAAACGAAAAATATAAAACGTTGCACAACAATGTGTATAAAAAATTGCTACATTAGTGCTTAACCAAAGTTAGTTGCAATTTTGTTACATCTGAATTTCCTTCGGAAATTCCTCGCACACAAAACCGCAACTATTCATACACAAAACCGTTGGGCACAATTAAAAAAAACATCGTAAATGAATAAAAAAATAGGCTTAAAAGAAGCTATTTCTATCGGAATTGGAGGAATGGTTGGTGGTGGAATTTTTGCAGTACTTGGACTTGCTGTCGCACTAGCCAAAGGTGGAACACCAATAGCATTTTTATTTGCTGGTATTTTAGCTTTAATAACTTCTTATAGTTATGTTAAGCTATCAAAAAAGTATCCTGACAGAGGTGGAACTGTTAAATTTATCAACCAAGGTTTCGGAAAAACAATCTTTAGTGGCGGAATTAATAATCTATTGTGGATAAGCTATATTATTATGCTTTCACTCTATGCTTCGGCATTTGGGTCTTACGCACCAAATTTATTCGAGTTAACCCACGACAAAACCATTGATTCACACATTTATGCAAGTGCAATTATTGTTTTAGCTACAGCGATTAATTATTATAGTATTGCTGTTGTTGGAAAAATAGAATCTTATGCAGTAATTATCAAATTGGTAATTCTAATTTCGTTTATTTTTATTGGTGCTTATGGTTTAATTGGCAATCCAAATGTCGCTCAACTTGCAGTCACAAATTGGGAAGCACCAATTAAGTTATTTGCTGGCGGAATGGTTATTTTCGTTGCTTATGAAGGGTTTGAACTTATTGCAAACGCAGCACCAGATATCATTAATCCTGAAAAGAATATTCCAAGAGCTTATTACTATTCTGTGATTTTCGTGATAGTGCTATATATTATTATTGCATTAGTAACTGTGGGCTCACTTCCTTTTGCAAAAATCGCAACAGCTCAAGATTATGTGTTGGCAGAAGCAGCAAAACCAATGTTAGGAAAAGTTGGTTTTTCCATAATTACAGTAGCTGCATTAATTTCAACTTTTTCAGCAATCAACGCATCCCTTTATGGAGGAAGTAAAGTAAATTATGAAATTGCAGAAGATGACGAACTACCACATCATTTTTTAGCAAAACTTTGGAATCAACCAATTGGCTTAATGATTACAGCAGTAGCTACATTAATTTTAGTAAACTTACTTAAACTAGAGAGTATATCTACTGCAGGTAGCGTTGGTTTTTTACTCATTTTTGGGGTCGTTAACCTTGTTGGATATCGATTATCAAAAGAAACTGGCAGCAATAAAATAATTCCATTAGTCGGTTTTGTTTTATGTATGATTGCTACAGTAATATTAATCAATCAACAATACACCTCAAATACTATTGGTGTAATAATCTCAATCGCCATTATTGGATTTTGCTTTTTAATGGAATGGATTTACAAAAAAACAGAAAAAAAATAATATGGATAATTTACTAACGTTTTCAATTACTGTTTTTACTGGTTTTTTCGCAATAATGAATCCTCTTTCAAATATGCCAATATTTCTTACATTAGTAGAAGGAGCAGACAAAAAAACAAAACAAAGAATAAATTTAAAGGCTGTAGTAATTGCTTTTATTATTGTTTCCGTATTTGTTGTTTTAGGGAAATTTATCTTCGAATTATTTGGAATAACAATACCTGCTTTTAAAATTACAGGTGGTATTTTAATTTTCTATGTAGGTTTTGAAATGCTACAATCCAAAAAATCAAACGTCAAACACCTAGAAAAAGTTAACATTGATGAAAACATAGCAGTTTCACCTTTAGCTATACCAATTTTAGCTGGACCAGGAACAATTGTTACAGCTATGAATTTCGTGTCCCATTCATCTTATATTCATATTGGATTAGTAGTACTTGTTTTCGGAATAATGTGTTTATTAACCTATATAACATTTAGCTTAAGCGATTTTATTGCAAAAAATATTGGAGACAACGTAATTTCAGTAATTGGAAAATTAATGGGACTAATTATTGCAATTATCGGAACAAGTATGGTTATAGAAGGAATCAAAATATCATTTGACTTGGTAAAATAAAGTGACATTGAACTGAATAAGAACTGTGCCCAACAATGTATAAAAATAATAGCGGTTTAATCGCTAAAACAAAAGTAAGTGAATATAAAAAAGGTCTGTGTTTAATCGAAAAATTAGTGCATTTTAATCCGCTACTATTCTTATACTAGACCGTTGGCACACATTTATGAAAAAACGAACAAATATGAAAAAAACTATCTACTTTCTATTTATTGCAGCAATGACAATTAGCTGTAAAAACAGAGGAATCGTATATAACGACGCGATTCCAGAGCACGACAGTTTAACGATTAGCTCAAAATTTGTAAATGAAGACAGAGTTATCAATATTTGGACACCACCAAACTACGATGAATCGACTGACAATTTTCCTGTGCTTTATATGCCTGATGGTGGAAAGAAGGAAGATTTCCCACACATAGCTAATACTTTGGCAAAACTTATTAAAGAAGGAAAAATTCCAGCTCATATTTTGGTTGGTATTGAAAATACGGAAAGAAGAAGAGATTTGTCAGGACCAACTAAAATTGAATATGATTTAAAAATTGTACCAAATCCAGGCGGGTCAAATAATTTCAGAAATTTCATTAAAAACGAGCTGTTTGCTGAAATAAATAAAAGATATCGAACAAAAAATAAAAGAGCGATAATTGGAGAATCTGCCGCAGGAATATTTGTAATAGAAACATTTCTCTTGGATAATGATATGTTTGACTATTATATCGCAATGGATCCTGCTTTGTGGTATAACGAGCAATATTTAGTTAAAAATTTTGAATCTTTAGCAAAAGAGAATTATCAAATAAAAAAGAAACTTTGGTTTGCAGGTTCTGATGCAGTTGACATTTCTACACACACAAGGGAATTAAACAAAAAATTAGAAAACTTGAATATTGGATTAATATGGAAATATTCGGACGAACCTGAAGAACAACATAATACCATCTTTAGAGCTACTAAAGAAAAAGCTCTGATTTGGACTCTGAATGAATAAAAACGTGTGCCAACAACGTATAAAATTAATTGCTTATTTTGGCTTAATCAAAGGTCGTTGCAATTTTGTTATGTCTGATTTTCCTGCGAAAAACCCTCGCACACAAAACCGCAACTAATCTTATACAAAACCGTTAGCTTTAATGCTAGAGCAAGTTTGCGGAATTGAAAAAAGCCTATTTGTTTTTCGAATTTTTTTTTTGAATTTTAAGAAAGTAAAAACCAAAAAATAGTGTTGCGGAATTTTTAAAAACACGATGAATTCTCACTCAAACTCTGAATTGAATTGCGTCTGACTTTTTAGCTTGTTTGCGGAATCGAAATCTGAATTGAAAACTCGAAAACACACTCAAACGGAATTTAGCAAGTTGCGGAATTGCTCACTCAATCGGAATTGAAAAATATTGCGAAAATTTAGCAAGTTTGCGGAATTATAAACTGACCGAAAAAAGAAAATCGGAAAGAAATATTAAGCGGACAAAAAAGCACTAAAAGCTAACAACGTATAAAATTAATTGCTTAAATTAGTGCTTTAACAAAGGTCGTTGCTGTTTTGTTACGTCTGATTTTCCTGCGGAAAATCCTCGCACACAAAACCGCAACTAATCTTATACAAACACGTTGGCATTCATTAAAAACATTACCTAATAATAAGTGTTAACTAATAAAAATTGAAAATTATGACAAAAATTAAAGCTTACTGTATTGGCGGAGGAATCGGTTCTTTAACTGCCGCAGCATTCATGATTCGTGATGGAGGAATGGATGGAGACCAAATTACTATTTTTGAAAAACTACCGACCCAAGGTGGTAGTTTGGACGGAAAAAGATTAGAGGATGGCAGTTATTCCTTGAGAGGGGGCCGTATGTTAACTACAGACCATTACGAGTGCTTATGGGGTCTTTATGAACATATTCCATCTTTGAATAATCCTAATCTGTCTGTAAAAGAGGAGATTATTGCTTTCAACAAAAAGCACATCCCTCACTCACAAGCTCGACTAGTAGATGAAAACCGCCACATTGTGGATGTTTCAAGTATGACTTTCACAATGAAAGACAGGTTAGAGTTACTTAAATTAACAGAAGCTTCCGAAGAAAAACTTGGCACTTCAAAAATTTCTGATTGGTTATCAAAAGAGTTTTTTGACTCAAACTTTTGGTACATGTGGCAAACCACATTTGCATTTCAAACATGGCATAGTGCAGTTGAGTTTAAAAGATACTTACACCGTTTCATGAACGAGTTTCCCAGAATTGAAACTTTGGCTGGTGTAAAAAGAACCATTTACAACCAATACGATTCCTTGGTGCTTCCGTTGCTCAAGTGGCTTAAAGACCGAAATGTTAATTTTCAGGCTAATACTACGGTAACAGATATCGATACCATAGATATTGATGGTAAGGTAACTGTCACATCCTTAACTCTTTTGAACAATGGAGAAAAACAAACCGTTTCGGTAGAATCTGACGATATTGTGATTTTACAAAATGGTTCAATGACAGACGCTTCAAGTCTAGGAAGTATGACAACAGCACCACCTCATAAAACTAAAGAAGACAGTCAAGGATGGAAATTATGGGAAAAACTAGCAGATGGGCGACCAGAATTTGGAAACCCAAAACCATTTAACTCCAGTATTCCAGAATCTTTTTGGGAATCATTTACAGTAACATGTAGAACACCCGATTTTTTCAATAAAATGACAGAGTTTTCAGGAAATCAACCAGGAACAGGCGGACTGGTTACATTTAAAGACTCTAATTGGCTTATGTCAATAGTAATTTATCATCAACCTCATTTCATAAACCAGCCTGAAGAACTGCAAGTCTTTTGGGGATATGCGCTACACGGTGACCAAGTTGGGAATTTTGTTCCGAAAACCTTGGTTGAGTGTAATGGTGATGATATACTAACAGAATTGTGTGGACATTTAAATTTCGATAAAGCTGTATTTGACAAAGCAACATGTATTCCATGCAGAATGCCTTATATCACATCTATGTTTATGCCTAGAGCTTATACAGATAGACCAAAACCAGTGCCAGAAACCTCAAAAAATTTAGCAATGGTCAGTCAATTTGTAGAATTAAAAGATGATGTGGTTTTCACTGTAGAGTTTTCAATTCGCGCTGCACAAACTGCGGTATATCAACTTCTCAATATAGACAAAGAAATACCAAAAATTACGAGACACGATAAATCTCCGAAAGTACTTATCGACTCTGTAATAAAGGCTTTTAAATAGAAAACGAAATGCCAACAATGTATATAAGCAATAGCGGTTTAAGTGCAAACTTGAACCGCTATTCTTGTTTAATGGGTATACTGCTATTTGCAGCATTTTCGGTGATAATCCGCTACTGCTCATATACTAAACGTTGGGCTTCATTTCTCACTCGAACTCAAAAAAATGAAAAAGAAGATAATAATTACATTTTTTTTAATTTTAATTATTCTAGCTGGAATGTTTAGTTGGAAATATTTGAATTGGAAAAAAAACTTATATGAACAACCTGCTTCTTTAGATTTATTTATAGCTCAATCATTCTTTGAAAAAGATGAAGAAAGACCTTGGGCTGAATTTTGGGATAACAGTTGGAATAAAGTTACAAATGAAAATAAAAGAACAATTGAATGGATTTCAAATTCAAAAGATTTTGAAAAAACAGATTCAATATATCTTGGTTTTAAAAATACCACAAATGAAAAATTCTATTATGTAACTTGGGGGGAACCAAATTCGAGAATTAGAATTAGTTATAATGTCTTCAAAAACGGAAAAATTGATTCTATTCCTTTTAAAGGTTTTGGTTGTGGAACTGGAATTTATATTACTCCTTTAGAAAAAGGAGAAGTTGCAGGTGGAAAATTTTTGAATCCAATTTTATATAATCCATATTCAGGTTATCCATTACCAGTGAAAAATGAAATATTTCCAAAATTATTTAAAGAAATATATGGAGATTCAATTGCTATAAAATTTGAACAAGCAACTTATAGTTTACCTTGGAATAAAATTCCGTCACAAATGATAGAATCAAAAGAAATCATTATTTCAACAGAAAAAGTTATTGAAAATTGGAAAAAATCAGAATTAAAATTAAGTAAGGAATTTGATAAAGAATATGAAAACAGTTACTATTTCGAAGAAAATGGAATTTACAAATTAAGTTCTTTATTTGAAAAAAAGCAGGAAAAATAAAAACGAAAGCCCAACACCTTGTATAATTTATTGCTAAATAATCGCATACTTACGAAAATCCTCTCGGATTTTCTTGGTTAGTGTTTTATTTATTAACTTTATTGCTTAAACTCGCAACAAACCATACAAAAACACGTTAGCAAAAACTTTGGAGCCGCAGCCTGAAATGTCCCTGTTTTTAATTATGTTTTCTGCTTAAAAATTTAAAAAATAAAAACTCGCTAATTTAGAATTTTCATCTCTTTTAAAAATTGAGCAAAACGTGGAATTAAATTCTTTGCAAAATCATTAAATCTGAGAATTTTATATAAAGTTGGAAAAATTGAATAGCAAAACGCAAAATAAGATCTTTATAAAAATATTAAACGTGAAAACTTATTCAAAAACCGGAAAAATTAAATTGCGGAATAGAAAGTGTCAATTAAATTAATTGCAAAAATTTTAAGCAGGAAAATTTTATTCTATAAAACTTAAAAACATAATTACGGAGCAAAACGTAACTAAAAACTCTTGCTAAAATCTATGATTCTATTTGTGAAAAAATCTTAGAAATATTGAAAAAGTGAAATTTAATATCACAACGTGAAAATCAAAAACGGCGGAATTAAAATCTTTGCGGAATATATTTCAAAAGAAAAATAGGAAAGCATAAAAAAACACGCATTTGCTAACAACGTGTATAAAAAATTGCTTATTTTTAGCTTAATCAAAAGTTGTTGCTCTTTTGCGTTTGTCAATTTTTCCTGCGGAAAATTTGCCGCTCACAAAACTCGCAACTTTTCATAACACAAAACCGTTGTGTGTCATTAGAAAAAAATGAAGTTAATACCAGTAATAGAAATCGGATATGCAAATCAGGGGATTGAATCTCCTGAACAGGGACCTTATTGGAAATATCCAACTGAATGGGATGATTTCAATCATAAGTCATACAAAAAAGCTGGATTCAAAGATTCTTTTAAGCCATTCGACCCTGGAGCTTCGATTTACAGTATTGATTTAATTAGTGACGAAAATCTTAATAAAATTGTCGTTGACCACACAGAGGAATTACGAAAAGCTGAATATGATAGAGAACAAGCAAGTCCTTTATTTGGTGGATATGTTCTTGAAATTAATGGAGAAAAGCTTTTCTATCCACAATGTTGCGGAGATTTAGGAGATATCCAGTTTTGGAGAAACATTTCAAATGGAAAAGAATCTTTTTATGAAGGACACCCTGCTCCAATAGTAAAATTTGACAAAGACGAGATTATGTTTGATTTAAATGTTCAGGAGTTTGAAGAGGAATTTACTCCAATTCCTAAGAGAAGGGTTTTTCGAATAAAAAAAGAGGAATTGAAAAAGGCTATTAATGAAACAGAATTGATTTTAGAAAAATTTTCAAACCGAATTAAAGCTATTAATCAATCAGAAAATTTGAATTTGGAGAGGATTGAAGATTTATTGGTTTGGGAGAATATTAATTATTAATAAAAACGAACACACAACACCGTATATAATTTATTGCTAGTTCTAGGCTACTTACGAAAATCCTTGCGGATTTTCTATTCGGTTTTTATTTACTAAATTAGTTGTTTAAACCACGCAACAAACCATATACAAACACGTTGGGCAAAAGCTAAAAATCAGCCTGCTCATCGTAAATAGCTTCATAGAATGAAAGAGATTTTTTTAAACTTTCACTCATAGTCTTATCGAAATAAACAACTTTGACTCTTGATTTCGGATTATCTAATAATTCAAATGTAGGAACTTCTGTAAATTTGAATCTTGTTTTATCTGGGTTTTTTCCAGCTTGTAAAACTCTTGAACCATAATGAGAAACGAGATTTCCATTTGGCATACAAATTAAATTTATATTTAAAATGTTTAAGTTAACATCTTCATAAACAATCGTTATGAAAAATGACAAACAAATTTTTTCGTTTTCTTTTCCTTTATTATAAAACGGAGGTAAAGCAGGCTCATATATCCTAACTGGATCGAAAGAATCTCCATTTGCTTTTTTTATTTCCGACTTATAACTATTTTGGTTTCTACCTACGAAAACATTTTTTGTAATATCTCCTATATTTCTTGTCTGAACAGTTTTTAAATCTATATGAATATATGCATCGTCTACTTCAAAAAACATATCAGCACCAACAGGACACGAATTTGGTTGTCCTACACCTTTACCATTGAATAAAGCATAAATAATTCTTTCGGCTCCAACAGCAAAATTGGAAATATTAGCTCCATATTTTCCAAACCAATCATCTTTAATCGTTTCTTTGGTTTGAAATCCAAACATCATTTCATCTTCAGCGTACTTTAGGAAATAATAAAACTTATTTAAGTACTTTTTCTCTAACTCTTCTATTTCTCTGTTTGTCATTTTCCTTTTGTAATTCTTTTTTAATTTCTTCTGCTACTTTTTGAGCAAGCAAAACAGGAACAGCATTTCCGATTTGTTTATACATATTCCCTAAACTTCCTTCAAACTCAAAATCAATTGGAAACGTTTGAATTAAGGCACACTCACGAACTGACATTCTTCGCTCTTTATTTGGGTGTATTTCAGGTCCTGTAGCAGTTATAGTGTCACTTGGTCTATCCCAATTATTGATTCGTAAAGATTGTTCAAATGTTATAGGCTTTAATTCCAATTCTGTTACTTGTTTATCGAACTTGTCGTCAAATCCTAATATTTTCTTTAATTCCCACCAATCACTTGGTTTAGGAATACTTCCAGAGCCATTATCTTTTCTAAACCAATGTCCAGCAGTATGAGCGTATCCAAAATGTTCATCAACTCTTTTTGTACTCCAACCACTTTTATTTCTCCAGTATTTTAAATAATCACAAATTTCAAACTGATTTACTTTGTGTTTTCTTCCCCAAAATTTATCGTGAACATTAGTTCTTGCTTTGTGATTTATAATTTTTTTATTGTCTAAAGTAAAAGCTTTATCTCTTATTCTTGCTTTTGCAAGAAAACCAACAGTTTCTTTAACTGTTACAAAAGGTTTGAGATTTTTATCAAATAAATTATCAGAAGAGCCGTGTGTTTTTTTAGGAAACGGATTTTTTAAACCAAGCCTGTTTCCAATTATGAAAACACGCTCTCTATTTTGTGGAACTCCATATTCAGAGGCTTTCAAAAGTTTATAATCAACATCGTAACCGAGTTCTTGAAAATCATTGATAATCATTTCAATAACTTTACCTTTCTGCATAGAAAGTAAACCTTTTACATTTTCGGCTACAAAATATTTTGGTTTTTTATCTTTTATAATTCGTAACATTTCTTTGTATAGAAAATTACGTTCGTCTTCCATTGACCTTTTAATATTTGCAATAGAAAAACCTTGACAAGGAAATCCACCTAATAAAATATCAAAATTATCTGGAATTTCTGAACTTGGAATTTTGGTAATATCTCCTAAAACTATGTGATTACCAATATTTTTTTTATAAGTTTCTACTGCTTCTTTGAAAAAATCATTAGCCCAAACGACTTCATATCCAGCATTTATGAATCCTAAATCTAATCCTCCACAACCTGAAAAAAGACCAGCTACTTTATATTTTTTATTTTTATTCATATTTTGAGAGACAAATATATAATATTTACGATTGAAAAAAGCCTTTGCCCAACAACGTATATACTTTATTGCTGTTTTTTGCCAATTTACGAAAATCCTCGCTTACACAAAAGTTTGTTTTTTATTTACTAAATTTACTGCTTAACCTTCGCAACAAAGCATATACAAAACCGTTACCCAACATTAGTCAGAACCTAACGAAATATGAAAAAAATAATTTTAGTATTACTATTAACCTTAACTATTAGTTGTTCAGACGATGAAAAAACTGATAAACAACTTCTAGAAAATGATAAAAGAGAACTAGTAGAAAACCTCGACTCTTATAAAGTCGCTACTTATAAATTTGGTAAAATACTAATTAGAGCTTCA
Source organism: Tenacibaculum insulae (assembly GCF_964512435.1). GTDB lineage: Bacteria > Bacteroidota > Bacteroidia > Flavobacteriales > Flavobacteriaceae > Polaribacter > Polaribacter insulae_A. Next base: position 166,273 of record NZ_OZ208512.1, read on the forward strand.
GCAGAAAAAAATACAATATCACCAGAATTTCAATCTTTCAAATCTGACCTTGATAGAATATTTAATAAAGTAGTAAAATATGATTTAGAAAATCCAGAAAGTTTATCAGTATTAGATTATATTTCTATTTATCGTGATTATAAAAAAATGGAAGATTTTATAATGGAAACTGATGAAGATATATTTCCAACTTTAATAGATGCTTTTAATGTAACATATGGAGATTCTATTAGCAGACAAAGAGAATATCTAAAAGGGGAAGAAAAAATATATGTTCAAAATATTGAACATTCTGTTTTAAGTGCTATTGTAATTTTAAGCAAAGATTTAGGGAAAGAAGTATCACTTTATGAATGCTCTAAAACAAATCCAGAATTACTTCTTGATTCTGAAATAAAAACATTATTACAGTACTTTAGAGGATTCTTGTTTTTTGAAAAAGGATTGTACTATTTATCAGAAGATGAAATTTCAAGAAATATAGATTGGTTAAACAATAATAAAAAAGTGGATTTGCCATATACAAAAGCAATGTTTCAATGGGGAAATCTCGATAACGAACAAACACATCTAGGCTTTCATTCGTTAAATCACTTATTCAGAGGTTTTGATAGGCTAATGATGGAAAGAAAGATTGACGAAAAACGTGCTTTAGAAGATTTTGAAATGTTCTTGAAAGACGCTAAAGAAATTGGTTTGGATAACGAAATTGTTTGGTCTATTGAAACCTACTTATATTTAAAGAATGAAGACAACGAAAAAGCTATTGCAGCATTAACAAAACTAAAAACAAGTAAATTACTTTCTAGTGACGATAGAGAAAAAATTGATGAATCTATTGAATATGTAAAAAACAGAAAACCTGGAGTAGTGCTAAACAGCTTTTATGACAAATATTTTTTAAGTAAAATAGCTACAAAGTATATGTTTTCAATCTTATCTAAAGTAGATTGGGAAAAAGTACTGAAAGAACAGAATGTACCACATACAGAAGAAATTTTTGAAACCATTGATAATTTTAAAACTTTTGTAGAGAATTTAGAGAAGTATTCAAGTACAGAAAACTTAAAAGAAGCTGGTGAGGAAATAAAAAACAAAGGAAAAAGCCTATGGAATAAAGCAAAAGAATTAGCCGAATGATAATAACATTGGGTAACACCGTGTATAATTCATTGCTAGTTTTAGCCTACTTACGAAAATCCTCGCGGATTTTCTATTCAGTTTTTATTTGCTAACTTTAGTGCTTAAACACGCAACGAAATCATACACAAGACCGTTAGCAAAAATATAAAAATGAACTGGATAGAAACTCAAGAAAAAAGCTCAGAAATTCTTTATTCAGGAATATACTACTTGATAAATTCTGAAAAAAATAAACTAAACAATTTACCATCTTCTTTTTCTGGAATATTTTTAATATCAAATGGAATAATGAAATATATAAATTATGCAGATAATATAGAAAAATTAAAAAAAATTGAGAGTGAAAAGGAGAATTCTTATTTTTTCAGGACATACAAAGAACTTAAAAGTTATAATCCTTTAACTCCAAAAAATCTTTCTTATGAAGATTTCAAAATTCAACTATTAGAAGAAAACTTTGCAACTAGAGAATTAGTAGAATTTGGTATTGAACAAATCCCTTGTTTCTTGCAACCACAATTACACAAGAAATTAGGTTTACAGATAGGAGGAGAATACAAAGAAAAATCTTTGCCTGAAAATATTAATGACAAATTATGGCTTGAAACTTTAAAATTAAAAGAAATAATTTTTGAAGAAGGTTTTAATTACTTAGAAAACTTAAAACCCTCTAAATTAACTAGTTTAACAAATGATATAGATTTAAATAAAATAGAATATTTAAATTCTACTAATACTTTTTCTTTTCCGGGTATATTAATTATAGAACACCCTGAATATGGAGTATTTCATATTCAAGAAAGTTATAAAATGTCTGATGTTTATATGAATATAATTTCGAACAATTTTTTTAAATCTCCAGCACTAAATAAAATTTATACAATTTTAAATATTGACAAAGTTAATTACCCTCACAAACGTATTATGATTGGACGAGATTTAAATAAAGAAAAGATATCTAAATTTAAAATGGATATGAAAGTTAAATTTCTTCCTGTGAAAATAGGTCGAGTTGAATTTACTGAATTCATTAGGAATAAATATAAATCACAACAAAAATACTTTTGCTAACACCGTATATAATTTATTGCTAGTTCTAGCCTACTTACGAAAATCCTCGCGGATTTTCTATTCGGTTTTTATTTGCTAAATTACGTGCTAAACCACGCAACAAATCATATACAAAAACGTTGGCAAACATTAAAACAAACTCCAATTAAAAATGGAAAGAAAAGGAATAGCAAGTTTAATTTACGAAAGATTACAAAATAAAAATGATTTTCTTTCTGAAATTGGAAAACATAATTATAAAGAATTCACAAACCAATTAAAAATAATCATTGGTGATTTAGGTGAAGAAATGGGATATGAAGTTGCAACAAATTGCAAAAAGGAATATAATGAAAAAGAATGGTTATTTGATTTAGTTTGGTATAAAATGTATGAAAACAAGAATGAAAATATTGTTTCATCTATTGATTTAGTATTAGAATCTGAAATAAGCTATAAAACTTTTGGGCACTTCAAAATAGATTTTGACAAATTATTAATTGCAACTAAATCTACAAAAATTATGATTTTTTCAAAAGTTAACGAAACACTTATTAAAAGAATAAAAAATTACATTGAGACTTCTTTAAATATTTCGGATGATTACACAAAAGGCAATCAAATCCATTTAATACTTTGGGATGAAAATGACACAGGAGAATTTTATTTAACTTCACACTCTAAACTATAATATGGAAATAGCATTACTATTAATAACAATATTTCTTCCTCTTTATATTATTTGGGCTATATATGACCATTTTGACAAAAGAAATAGATTACTAAAATATATAAAAAAAACATTAGGTGACGAAGATTATCGAATCATCAAATCAAAAAAACATTATGTAGGTATGCCAGCTCCAATTCTAACATATTTAATGGGTAGACCAGATAAAATAAATGAAAATGTAGATTCAGAAAACATTTATCATCACTATTTATATGGTAAATTTAAGAATAGATTGGGTAATGTCAAATACAAATATCGCGTGACTTGTTTAAATGGATATGTAGAAAGCTTTGGAGATTTATAATTATGAGAAATGAACAATACAACACACTTGCAAAATTAGTTAGAAAATGGGAAAAACGTTCTCACTTTTTAGGAGTATTCTCTGTTAAAACTACAGTTATTACATCGATAATCTTATTAATCATTTTAAGCTATTTAATCAATAATGGATAATTATTTAATTTACGGAATACCTGGGTTTTTAGCTGTTTTAGCTTACTGGAAATCTAATTTTTTCATATCAAGAAGGCAAAAATATATTCACAGTCCATTTCAAGTATTACAAATTAGAATAGGAATTGCAATAGGAGTTTTTGTTATTGTTTTTAGTATAATATCAAAAATTGAATTATAATAACGATTTGCCAACACCGTATAAAATTAATTGCTGGTTTTAGCTAATTTACGAAAGTCCTCGCGGACTTTCTATCTGTGATTTATTTGCTAAATTTAGTGCTTAAACCACGCAACTAATCTTATACAACAACGTTAGCAAATATTAGAGACCGAAATACCCACAAATAGGTATTGACAAAAACTAGATGATTTTTTATATTTCGAAAATTAAAATTATATAATATGAAAAGACTTATTTTAACATTGATTATCATCATCATTACTAATCTTGGATATGCACAATCTATTGCTGGAGAATCAGTAAGTAATTGGGATGAATGTGTAAGCCTTTCGCAAACTGAATTTAAATATACTTGTTTAGGAGATGATAGAGAAAAAGGCTGGTTATCTGCTCATACAACCATTACCAATAATTGCGACCAAAGAATAAGAGTTACAGTAAAATACCAAGGTAGTTTTAAAAACGGGGAAAGTACAATAACAAAATCTGAAATTATAAAACCCAACTCTTCTGTAAAAATATATGAATGTCATGCAATCGCAAATCAAGGGTCTTGGGAAATTATAAGTGTACAATCTACCGATAGAAACTATACATCACCAGCAACTAATTCTTCTACTAGCGAAACCGAAAGTTACAACAATCAAGAAACAAATTACAACAACAATAGCAGCTACCAAAACACGCAAACAGAATCTATCTACGAAAAAAGAAGACGAGAAGCTCAAGAAGCAGAATATAGGAGAGAACAAGCAGAAAATAAGCGAAGAAATGAAGCTAAAAGGTTTCTAGATAATGAGAAAAAAAGTTATGAAAGATACAATGCATCTATGGACAAAATTGGTAAGGAAGCCAAAAATCTTATCAGTTCCGTCTTTGAAGAGTCTAATAGAGAGAGAGAGAGAAAGAGAGAAAAACAATTAAGAGAATGGGAAGAAGAAGAACGCTTAGAAGCAATTAAGCGAAAACAAAGACGAGAAAAATACCGCCGTGAAGAAGAAGAGCGCTTAAAAAAAGAAAGAATTGAAACTGCCAAAACACAATTTATGAACACATTAACGGATGCAAAAATTCCGTTATCTTACTCTAGTGCAAAGGCATACTTTATACTTTTAGCAAAAATAAATGATGAAGAAATTAAACTCTCTAAATTAACTCTTCACAAAAACTCTGACAACCAACTACCATACAAACAAGATGTTTTAAATAAATTCAAGAAAAAACATAATGTTAAAGATGTTTTTGTTTATGGAGTATATAGTTCTCAACAACAACAAGAGAGTTACTTTCAAAGTATAAAAAGAAACGCGCAGTCTAGTTATATTAATATTGGCAATGACATCACTTTTAGTTATAATAAATCAGGTACAATAAAAACTAAAACTTCAAATACTGATTTCTGGGGAAATAAGAAAAAGAAAACAACAACTACAAAAAAGAAAAGTAACGACTTTTGGAATTAATAAAAACTAACAAAATGAAAAAAATTATAACCACCACACTTTTAGTATTATCAATAATTGTTACTGCAAATGCACAAAGCAAAGAGGTTTTAGCAAGAACTTATTTTTTAAAAGCGCAAGAAGCCTATGGTAATGGAGAAAATACTAATACAGTAAAACAATTAGACAAAACAATTGAATATTTAGGAGCTACCAATGCTAAAATTGAAGCTCTGTATGTAAAAATTGCTCTTAATGAAAAAAACTACTTAGATGCGGATAAACATTTTAGCAATTATTTTAAAGAAGCAAACGAGAACCATAGTGACTATAATGACATAATTACTTTGTATGTTGATTTTAAAGAAGAAAAAGCCGCTATAAGTAAACGTAAAGACGATAATGAAAATGCAGAAATTTTTAATTTTACTACTGTAGAAACACCACCCGTGTTTTCAGGTTGTACCGGAACTAATCGTGAATTGAAATTATGTTTTTCTAAAAAAATAAGGAAATACTTTATGACTAATTTTAATGATAAAAATGTATCAAACATGCCTTCTGGTAAAGTTAAAGTTTATTTTAAATTTAACGTTGGGTTGTATGGTAATTCCTCTTTTCAAGGTTTAAGGATAAAAGATGAATTAAACAAAACTGTGACTAACCCAAGTATGAAAAAAGAAATAATTAGGCTAATAAAATCGCTACCTAAAATGAAACCTGCCATGCATAATGGCAGTAACGTAGTTCTTAAATACACAATGCCTTTATCATTTAATTTTTAGTGTTAATTAATTTCAAAAATAAACATTGTTATGAAAAAAATTATAACCACCACAATTTTAGTATTATCAATAATTGTTACTGTAAATGCACAGAGTAACGAAGTTTTAGCAAAATCTTACTTTTTAAAAGCACAAGAGGCTTATAGTAATGGAGAAAACACAACCGCACTAGAACAATTAGATAAAACCGTTGAATATTTAAGTACTACCAATGCTAAAATAGAAGCTTTATATGTAAAAATTTCGCTTAACAACAATAATTCTTTAGAAGCAGATAAACACTTAAAAAATTATTTTAAAAACGCCAATGAAGACCATAGCGATTATAATGAAATGGTTTCTTTATCTGTAGAAATTAAAGAAAAAGCTGAGGGAGAAAAAGAAAAAGAAAGACAAAGGATTTTAGACGAAAAGAAAATAATTAGAGAAGCTTTAAAAAATAAAAAACCTATCCCTATTACTATTGTAGAAAGCCCACCTATTTACCCAGGATGCGAAGGAGGAAGGAATAAACTGAAAGATTGTTTTGAAAAAAAATAAGGAGGTTTTTTACAAAAAACTTTGATTTTGAATTACTGAATAATTTAGGAATACCAAGTGGGAAAAAGAGGGTTTCTCTAGAATTTAATATTAATTCAATGGGTGAAATTTCAGAAATAATACCAAAAGCACCCCATCCTAGAATAAAAAAAGAACTAGTTAGATTAGCAAACCTTTTGCCTAAAATGAAACCTGCAAAACAAAGTGGTGAAGCTGTTAGCGTGAGATATACTCTTAAGCTAACTTTTATCATTGTTTAAAATTAACTCGATAAATAAAAATAACATTTGCTAACAACGTATAAAATTAATTGCTGGTTTTAGCCAATTTACGAAAGTTCTCGCAAACTTTCTATCTGTGTTTTATTTGCTAACTTTAGTCCTTAAAATACGCAACTAATCTTATACAAACACGTTAGCCACAAGCTGAAAAAACATTCTGCAAAAAATGACAACAACAGAAATTAGAAATATAATAGCGGAGTCTACCGAAAAAGAATGGTTCAATTCAGCTGAAGTCGAAATCCATTATCCTCACATTGAGTTTGAACAATCTTTTAAAGGGATTAGCTCAATTCATAAGTTTTTATCTAAACAAGTTTCTGGTTGGGAGGAAATCGAATCTATACCGAGTGTCTTAAATTCTTCAAAACAACACTTTACAAATCTAAAAAACCGAATTGAAAGCTTTGTGAACAGATATCAAAATCACAATGAAGCTCAATTAAATAATGGTTGGAGAACAGAACAATCTCAATTACAAAGTAATGGTAATTACTTTACGTTTGACTCTGTCTACACAAAATTCATTGTTGATTTATCAAAAAGTTTACCGAATTCAGTAAATGGAGCTTATAACTATTTAATTAAGTCAAACAATAACTTAAATGACAGAAATGCATTTATAGGTAGCATATTAGCTTACGAATTTGAATTGAAAGATAAAGCTGAAATAACTGAAAGACGAAAAAAAGAAAGAACTTCACTTAGCAAGCTAAAAACGGAATTCAAAAATCAATTAAGTGAAACTGAAACAGATTTAGTAAATCATCTAAAAAACACAAATGAAAAATATAACGAGTATTTAGAAAAGATTGAAAATCTAAAAGAAGAGAAAAAATTGCTCTTTACAAATTGGTTTGAGGGTAATGAAGAAAATAAAATTATAGGCGTAAAAGAAGAGTTTGACAATTTTAAAACAACAAAAGAATCTATTTTTAATGATTGGTTTGAAGGAACAGAAAAAGAGATAGGTGCAAAAAAGAAAGTATCTGACTTAGAGCATACCTATGAAGAACTCTTGAGGTTAAAAAAACCTGCTGAATATTGGAAAAATAGAGCTATTGAATTAAAGGAAGAAGGCTGGAAAGCTATTTATTGGTTAATTGGACTTGTAACTTTTACTTGTATTACTTTATATCTATTACTTTGGTTAACACCAGAAGGGATGTTATTGAGTTTTGTAAAAGGTAATGCCCAAGCAATAAAGTGGTCGATTATTTACGTAACTTTCATATCATTTCTAGCATTTGGAATAAGAGCATTAAATAAGGTTGCTTTTAGTTCTTTTCATTTGGCTAGAGATTCCGAAGAAAGAGAACAACTAACCTATGTTTATTTAGCGTTAATAAAAGACAATGCTGTTGATGAAAAAGATAAAAACCTTATTCTACAATCACTATTCAGTAGAGCTGAGACAGGTTTATTAAAAGATGACTCAGGTCCAACTATGCCGAGCGATATCTCAGGAAAAATATTTGGAGGAAAATAGAAAAGCCAGATGGCTAACACCGTATATAATTTATTGCTGGCTTCTCGCCTACTTACGAAAGTCCTCGCGGACTTTCTATTCGGTTTTTATTTGCTAAATTACGTGCTAAACCACGCAACAAACCATATACAAACACGTTGGCTTTAATGCTGGAGGACATTTCAAAATCGCCAATTTCAGGTATATTTAGAAAGGTATTTTCCTTAAAATCTGAAAATTATTACGGAATATTGAACTGAATAATCACTCAAACTCTGAATGAAAAATACAGCGGACTTTTTAGCTTGTTTGCGGAATCTGAACTTAATGAATAAAATCGGAATTTAGCAACTTGCGGAATTGCTCACTCAAACGCTGAATTGAAAATATTGCGGAATTTGAACAAGTTTGCGGAATTGAAAAACGTTTGAATTCACTCAACCTTAAAAAAAAATAAATTGCGGAATAAAAAAGCGACTGACAATTAGAATCGGAATAAATAATTAAGCGGATAAAAAGCACTAAAAGCCAACAACGTATAAAATTAATTGCTTAATTTAGTGCTTAACTAAAGGTCGTTGCAATTTTGTTACGTCTGATTTTCCTGCGGAAAATCCTCGCACACAAAACCGCAACTAATCTTATACAATCACGTTGGGCAACAGTTAAAATCACGTTCAAAAATTGAATATTTAGATTTAATTTGTAAATTTGAAATTATGAATTTAAGTTTAGAAAATAAAAAAATAGAGTTGATTCAATGGCTATCAACTTTGAATGACACTTCTCTAATTGACAAACTAATGAAATTAAGAGAGAAAGAGAAAAACGATTGGTGGAATGAAATTTCTGCAAGAGAAAAAGAATCTATTGAAAAAGGAATTCAAGATGCTGATAACGGAAAATTGACTTCTCACTCAAACGTGAAAGAAATTTATGAAAAGTGGTTATAAAATTCTGTGGACTAGTCATGCAATATCTGAACTAAAAGAAACTATTGAATATCTTGAGAACAAATGGACTGAAAGAGAGTTAAGAACATTCTCTGCTAAGCTAGACCATACAATAGAACTGATTTCAAAATCACCCGAAATCTTCCCTGTATCATTTGAGAAGAGAAATATTAGAAAAGCTGTTGTCGAAAAACACAATAATCTTTATTACAGAATTAATAAAAATTCGATTGAAATTATTTCTTTATTTTCAAACAGAAAAAACCCGAATAAGAGAAAACTATAAAACCGTTGCCCAACAACGTGCATAATTCATTAAGGTGGAATTTCCTTGCGGAAATTCCTCGCATTTTTATTATCTTTAGTGTAAATTCGGAAAATTGCTCACGCACTTTTCCTTAACGAAATCATGCACAAACACGTTGGCATTAAGTTGAACATATGAACGAAACAATAATATTTACAACTATAATTGGACTATTGATATTAGTTGCTACTATACTCAATCTGAAAAATAAACATCTGAAAGAAAAACAGTCAGAATTAGATATTGTTAAGGCTGAACTTAATGCAAAATATGAGGAATTACTTAAAGATGTTTCAAATATTGAAAGAAAATCTTATGAAAAAGGATATGCAGATTCGGAAAAGAAAAACAAATTGACTGTTAGAATTGACCCAATCGAACACGAATCTGGCTCAAATTGGTGGATAGTGAATAATAAAAAAATTGAAATTGGATTTGAATACTCTCTATTATATGACAATCTACCTTTAGATTTTAAACCGAGTAGACATATTCTCAAATCAATAAAAACGTCTGAAATAAACGAAGATAATTTACAGAAAATAATAAGCGGAATCGAAACAATAGAGAATTTGAAAAGTGGAACTTTTTTGGTAAATAATTCGATAAAAAATGTTAAAAGCGGATTGTTGAACAAATTCGGAAAAAAAACCTAATGCCAACAACGTGTTATATTAATAAGTCATCACAGACATTGTATTTATTGAGATAAAATGAGTAAAATTAAAAAAGGTACAACATAGGTATAACATTTATGTTCATATAATTAAATAACCTATAAGCATAAAAAAACGCTTCTAAATTAATAGAAACGTTTTTCATCATGTATTTATGCTTAAAGTTATTAAGCTGCCGTACCAGAGCCTAAATACACACTATTTGATACTGTTTTACCATCTTCAGATACAAACGCCATAAACAACTCTACCGTATCCCCTGCATAAGTGCCTGGTATAGTAACGATTTGAGAACCTACTGTTCTATCAGCACCATCAAGAATAGAAATTGATTCTTTCTTACTTGGATTATAAACCAATACCATAGCTTTATCAGTTGTATTTGCATTTCCTTCTGCTGAGTTATCATCCCAACCAAAAGAGACTTGTCCTGCATTAGTTAAATCAGTTGTACCATTTAAAACACCAGACAAACCACCTCTACTTAATAAAGCTAAAGAATAATCAATCATGAAGTTTGGCGCGATACCTCCTACTGCATTATTTAACACATAAGACATAGCTGCATTAAATTCCGTTTTCTTGGTTGCAAATGCCTTATAACCAATTTTAATAAAACCTTTATTAGCCTGTAAGTATTCCAATGTAATAGTAAATTTATTACGTTGATTTACTTGCCCTTCTGTACGTGGGTTCGCCACGCTTGATGGTTTGATTCTTAAATAATCAATACCTTTCCAATTACCTCCGATAACGTTTCCTACTTTACCTGATAATCCTCCTAAAATACCTTGAGAAATTTTCCCCATTACTATAACAATTTTAAATTAATACTCGTTCGGATTTGGTACGGACTTGATATTGCTTTTAAACTTTGTTTACTCCTCTAATATAACCAAAATAATGCCATTTTGCTACTGTTTTTAGTCGTTTAGATGCCTTTGCATTATCCTTCTTTAGTTTGCATCAAGTTGAAACAATTACGTATATATGCGACCTTTAAAACTGCCATTTTATCAATGACATTTTGTAACTCTTTTTCTTTTTTACTGATAACCTCAACTGCTTTAATATGTTTTTGCATTATATCCTCTGCATTATAATTTGATTTTAAACTGCTTTTAAGCGTTTTTCTGCAATCATCTATTGATATAAACGGAATAACACTACCTTTTAAATAATAAGCGTAAAAACCGCCTATTTGTAGCATCATAGATAAGTGAAAAAGTGTGTTTTTCTTTTTTTCGGTTGATGTTGTTACAACAAAACAATTAGGACAAGGATTTGAGAGCGGTTTTCCGCTGTTTAGACCTTTGTTTAGTATAAAAAAATGAGGGTTCGAGTACGTTTTTCCGATTCGGTGTGTTTTCAGTTCAAAAGTTGACATAGCTATCCAATTAAAAATTTGCTTCGCTACGCTTCGCGCCATTATTTTTGGAAAAGAAAGAAAAAAGATGTGCTATGTAAAAGTGCCTTGGATAAGACTGTCAAGGTTTTTGGATAAAAGTTTTTTGAGTTAAAATGTTTAATGAAAAAGTAGAATTATTGTAAAAAAAGTTTTATTCAAAACCCGTAGGGCTTGACCTTTACAGGCTTTTAGCGTCGGCTGAAGCTAGGCACTTATATTTGCTACCTTTTTTATTCTTCTTTGTTACCAATATTGTTGTTCTCTTTTTTATTTTTTAACGAAGTGAAACAAACAAATACTTGAGGTAAGGAATTCTTGACTTAACGATGGTTTTGTGCAGCTTGAATGAGCTAAGAAATAAAAACAATAGTAAAATACGTAGTGCGCTGGCAGTAGCGGAAATATGTGTGTGCTTATTTATTAATTGCTACCACTGTTTTTACTTGATTATCGTTTTAATTTAAAATTTCGTTTTTTGCTTATATGTTTGTGTAAATAAGCATACTCTTATTTGGCTATTTTTTATTTTTATAGGTGTTTTATCTATTTGTTTAATAGTTTTTATACTTAGCTAACTATACTAAATACTTGCTTTTAAATTACTGAAAAACACTTATAAAATTAATGCATAAGATTGGAATTATTGTATTGCACCCTAACTATTGTTATTGTGTCTGGTTGTATGCGGCTGATGTGCGGCTATTTTACATAATGACCGTTATAGACCCTGTAGTTTACGAAAGAGGACTATAACTACGCATTATGTAAACATAGCTTTGGGTTGTTTTTATGGCGTAATAGTTGTTTGAGCGTTGGCAATGGCTCTTTGCTTTTTTATTGTACTAATTTCTTAAAATAACTACTTTTAAATAAAACAAGCAATGTGCCATTATAGCGTTGGCTACAATTATTGTGACATAAAAACAACTATGCAGTGGCGAGGGGAACAACACAAAAAACAGAGGATTTTGAGGTACGAGAAAACTGGGTTTTGGGTTGTGGGGATTTATAATAATTTATTCAGCTCTTCTTTTACAAGGTTTAGCTTACTATTTAAAGGTTGCTTTTTATTAAACTGTTTCGTTCTCTTTATTTGAGCTTCAAATCTATTAATTTGATTCGTTAAGTCTTGTATTTTTTGTTCTTTTTCAATTAGTTCTTTTAAATCCTTTTTAGAATTTGCTTCAAAATTATTAGTAATTTGAAAACAAAAATCACTAAATACTTTATCTAAACTTTCCTTTAATACAATGCTATATTTACTTGATGCGCTATCAAACCAATCTGTTTTAAATACCCAATCTACTACAGCATTATTTTCATTAACAGGATGTGCGTGTTTTTGTGATGTATACAGCATTACCTCATCATTAAATGATATAATAAATATGATATGGTAAGGAATTGCTTTTTCTATAATAGGTAATACCGATTCAATATTTTTTCGTTGTTTTAATTTGATTTCAAATATTTGAATTTCCTGAACTTCAATACCTTCTAAATTAATGGTATCTGATGCTAATTTGTTTTGCCATCGTATCTTATCAACTACATCTACAAACAACTGTTTTTGTTTAGTTGTTGCATACTCGTAAAAAGCATTTTTTGGAATACTCTTATCCTTTATAGTTTGTATGGGTAATTGAAAAAAACTCATTTACTTAATGACTAAAAATGAAATTAACTTAAAATCTTCTATACCCTTAATTTGACTTTTCCCTGCAGCAGTACCACCTGCTTTAAATAAGCTTAAAACTTCTTTTTCTTCTTCTGTTTCTACTATAGAGGCGATACTTTGTTTTAATAGATTAGAGTATGCTGACATATCTTTATACTCATTGGTTTCCATCTCAAAAGATTTACAAACTTCAACCAATGGTTCTTTTTTGTCTTTACATAACATTCTAAAAACATCTAGTGTTTTTTTACCTTCTAAATGACCAAAATTAATATCTCCATTTTGTTTAATATACACCATATAATATGGATGCAAACGGTTCATTTTATCAATATTAACTGCTGAATTTACATTCTTTAACACATAAACAACACCTCTTTCAAAAAACTCGTTTGCTTCTGTTATAGCGTGTAAACCTTCTGGAATGTTTTTTAACTCTCCAAATTTTTTAATATAGTTGGATAGATCTATTCTAAAATCATTTAAACCTAAATCTGTAATGCTAACCCCTTCTCTTAAATCTTCTAAATCGACTACTTCTTCTTGTAGTTTTTTTAATTGAATTTTACGGTATTCTAAATCTTTATCTTCTGTATTTAAAATGTTATCATCACCAGTACTTGCCATATTACTAATTAACATTCTATTTTCTACTCTAGATTTTAAATTAATATAATTATCTAAAGTAATATCAGGCCAAAAGTTAACCATAGTAATATTTGCATTGGTTGAACCAATTCTATCAATACGACCGAAACGCTGAATGATACGTACAGGATTCCAATGAATATCATAATTGATAAGAAAATCACAATCTTGTAAATTTTGACCTTCAGAAATACAATCTGTAGCTATTAAAATATCTATTTCTTCTTGAATATTAGGATGTAGTTGTTGTTTACTTTTAGAGCGAGGTGAAAAACAAGTTAATAATGTGTTTAAGTCTGTAGGTATTTCTTTAGTTGTACATTTACGTTTACTACCTGTAATTAATGCCGTATTTAAACCATAAAAGGTTTTAAACTCTGATTTTAAACTATCGTATAAATAATTAGCTGTATCTGCAAATGCAGTAAATATGATTACTTTCTTGTTATTGGGATTTAATGGTTTCTCTATTTTTCCTTTTACTAAGTCTTTTAAATCTTTTAATTTAAAATCTAAGTCATTTTTAACAGGTTTAATTTCTGAAAGTAATTGATTTAAAATAGCAACATCAGCACTTAAATCTTCTTTCCAGCGTCTACCATCCATATCTGCAATATGAACTTTTACTTTTTTACCAATAACATTTTCTTCATCACCCCAATCTGCATCCCAATCCATATCATTGGTTACATTAGCTTGCAATCCTGAAAAGGTATTATCCTCCCCTTTTTCTATAGCATTTATAGCGTTATTAATTTGTCCTAAAATATTCTGAACCGTTAATCTAAATGCATACACTGAACTTTCAATACGTTTTAACAAATTCATACGCATTAAAATCTTTAAACTCGATTCTCTATCAATTTGAGCAAATTTACTCGTACCTGCTTTTACCTTTTTATCGTATAAATCTGCATACAATTGTACTTTACTTGGTAAAATATAACTTAAAGGTGAATATACTGAAAGGTTTAATAATGTTAACTTTTCAGCAATTTCTATATAGTTTGTCCCTGTATTTTCGGTTAATGCACTTTGTTTAGAAATTGGCTTGTTACGTTTTGGGAACTCTCCAATATCTGAAGTATCGTAATAGGTTGTAATGTGTTTTCTAGAACGCGCTATGGTTAAACTGTCTAAAATTTCAAAGAAATCGAAATCTAACATTTCTAATAACTTTTCAGTCGTTCTATTTTCCGTTTCAAATTTAGACCAACTATTAAAAGCTAATTGTGCTCTTCTAAAAACGGTATCAACCCCTCTTTCTGTATCTAATTTTTCATCTATCTTTTCTGAAGCACCTTCATAAGCTAATGCTAATTGGTTTTTTAAATCGTTAAATCTATTATTAACAGGTGTAGCTGATAACATTAATACCTTTGTTTCAATACCTTCTTGCATAATTTTACGCAGTAACTTCTGGTATCTATTTTCCTTACCAACAGATGTATTGTTATTTCTAAAATTATGAGATTCATCAATAACTACTAAACCATAATTACCCCAATTTACATTTTCTAAATTACGACCATTACTCATTCCTCTTTCCCTAGATAAATCGGTATGAAATAATACATCGTATCTAAATCTATCTTTAGATAAAATATTGTCTTTATCATTTTGTCGATAGGTATTCCAATTGGCTTCTAGCTTTTTAGGACAAAGTACTAATACATCTTTATTCCTTTTTTCATAATATTTAATAACCCCTAAAGCTGAGAATGTTTTCCCTAAACCAACACTATCTGCAATTATACAGCCGTTATATTTCTCTAATTTATTAATAGCACCAATTACTGCATCCTTTTGGAAATTATATAGTTTAGACCATACAACGGTATCTTTAAACCCAATTTCATCATTCGGTAAATTTTCCATTGCAATATCATCTAGAAAATCACTAAATATATTATACAGTGTTATAAAATAAATAAACTCAGGACTATTTTCTTTAAACGCATTTTCAAAATACTCTTGCACAAAACTGGTAACATCTTGTAAGCTTTCTTGATTATCCCAAATTTGATTAAACCAATCTAAATAGGCATTACTTTGTGGAAAATCTACTTTTTGTATTAGTGTTGGAAATCCTTTTTTATGGCTTACTCCTAAATCTGAAGTTGTGAAGCCATTGATATTAGCAAATGCAGCACCTTGAGCATCATTATCGACGTGAATTAAACCATTTAAAGGTGTTGCACTGTTTTTATTAGATTTAAAGGTTACTTTATCCTTTACCCATTGCGAGCACTCTTTAGCAATTGCTTTTTGGTTTAGCTCATTTTTTAATCTTAATTCAAACTCACCACCGCATAAATTGGCTTCATTGAAAATATGAGGAATGTAAAACTCTCTAGATTCTTTATCTAGTTTTTCTTTAATAAACGTAGGCGAAGTAAAAATAAATTTCAACTCTTCTATGCTTTTCAATTCTTTTTTTAAAGCTTCAAAAGCATAAATAGAAAAAGAAGAAGCTGCAATTGCTACCTTACTTCCTTTTTGTATTTCAGTTTTTAATTCATCGTTTAAGCGATGATTTACATTATCTATAATTTTCATAAAACGCAATTAATAAGACCAAACCTCCAGAACTGATTTTACCAAATCACTAGCTCTTTTTTCAATTTCCTTTTCTTCCCAATTCTCTTTGTCAATAAAATATGTATTCAACTTTAAAGTGGATTGTTTAGCTATCTCTATTTTTTTCACTTGAAAACTATTGTTGCTGACAGATGGATTTAGGGCTTCTGTAAGAATTGTTAAGTTACCTATACTATGTAAAGCCTTATTTCTCTTTTCAATCTTGTGATAAAAACCATTTGAATCTTCTTCTGTCATTACAGCGTGTTTAGCTATTTCAAATTCTTCTATTGGAATAAATCTACCCTCTAAAGCCCAATTTTCAAACCATTTTTGTGGCAGTAAATGTTCTATTGTTAAACCTTCATTTACAAAATCAATTTTCTCTTGTTTTTTACCTCTTTTGTGCTTTTCAATCTCTAACAAGATGTTACACAAACTCTTTGATTTCCCTTTTTCTTCTCTATATATTGGTCTATCAAGTAATTTTTCTTTAACGATAACATCTGTAGGCCATAAGTTTGATTCACCAGTTTTAGATTTTAAAAACGTAAGAAAACTATCTGCTGTTTTATTTTGATTTAAAAACTTAATAAAGTCTAGAAAAACATTGTTATAATTTTTAGTTGTGTAACCACATAAAAATCTTCTTGTTATGTAAGAATCTAATGCTTGATAAATTTGTTCTTTATCTATACTATTTATTTGACTATCTCCTTCTACAGCTAATAACAAAGGATATATTGTGGTGATTCCCATATCTTTCAATCTTGATGAGAACCTGCCAAACACGCTACTATTATTAGGATTTACTATTTTTTTAAAGATTAAACTGAAACGATTTAATTCTTTTAATTCTTCTTCAATATTTTGAAAAGAAGACTTATTTACGATATAAAATTTATATTGATAAAACACTTGATCATACCTTATGTCTGCGTTTAATTTAAGTGTTAAATAATCAATTATAAAAAACTGTAAAAAAGTACCATAATATCTTCCTCGACTTGTTTTATCGTGCCATTTAAACTCAGAACTAGCGTTATCAAATTCATCCCAATACTTGTCATAAACAGCATCTAAATCAGTATCATTTTTGTTTACACGCATAAAAACATAATTGCGTATTAAATCTGTTTCTGTTAATGATGCACCACGACCATTCATTGTCTCAAAAATCATTTGAGGATCATCATTTTGGTCTAAATTTATCTCAACAAATTGAAAATCTCTTTTTAAAGTTAATAGCAACTTAGGAATAAGTTCCTCTAAAGATTCTGAAGATTCTTGAATTACATTCTCAATTTTATCATAAAAAAAAAGATACGCAGAAAGCATTCTATATCTTCTTTTAGCTTCGTTCTTATAAGTTTTCCAACCAAAACCATATTCATTAAGAATTGGATTTACCAATAATTCTTGCACCTCATCGAAAGTATTGTCGAGTATTATTTTAAACTCTTCATTGTTGAATTTTGTAGGAACTAGCTTATGTTTTTGATTTTCATAATCCTTTTGACCATACACTTTATCGTTGAATAATAATTTTTCTAAATCATTTAATAAATCTTTATCTCCTACGTGTTTTCTACAAATTTCTCTAAATGCCGTAACAAATAACTGAAATGTTGTTAAACGTTGTTGACCATCAATTACACTATAAGTAGATACAGAACTAGTAGTTGTAGCTTCTTGAAACAAAACAATTGAACCTGTATAATGCGGATGGTTTTTATTTTGATTAGAACGTTCGTTAAACTTATTTATAAAATCGTCCCATAGCGGTTGCCATTGGTCAGTTTCATTCCAAACATAATGCCTCTGAAATACAGGTATTCTAAATTTTATCTGTTTGTTAAATAAGTCTTCTAATCTTGGTTTTCCTAAATTCATATTTTTTTTTTGATTGATTTAATTTAAGGTTACCATTTCCATCATTTTCTCGTAATTACTCACCTTACTAAATTTTATTTCTCCTTCTCCAATTGCTGCAAAATGCTCTTCTGCACAATGAATTTTTAAAGCTTCTATACCACGTAAATCATTTGCATTATCAGAACCTTTGGTTTCCGCTACAAAGTAAATTTCGCGAACTTTATCTTTATCAAAAACTATTGCCCAATCAGGACTGTATCTTCCTGTTTTATCTCCTGTAGGAATGGTTATGTAAAAGTCTTTTGGTAATTTGGCAAATACAGATACCTCAACACTATTACTTAGGGCTTCTGCAAATTCTTTTTCTATGTTAGAATCTGAAATTACATAATCGTAAATATGATTTTTTACTTGTTGTGCGTTTCTATCTACTGTAACATCATTGGTAAATACTGTTTTAGAATCGAAACGATCTTCTGTTTTATGAAACGTGATGTTATTTAATATTAAACTTGCTTTTACTTCATTTATTAATGTAGCAATTTTAGCAATAAACTCTTCTGGGTTTTTACGTAATAAGACAAATTTCTGTGGACTTATTTTTTTTAACACTTCTACAATTGTTCTACGTGTTAAATTGGTATTGTTTACAATTTCGCCTACAATATCGTATACTGTATCTGTGTATAAATCTGCATTTAGTTTTTTAGACTCTCTATTGGTTTGTTTAAAGCCTTCCTTACTTTGTAACTCTTCTTTATTACTGTCTTTAAGAAAACCAGTTTTAATTTCGTACACTCTATCAGAAATATGTAAATCTGCATTTAGACGTATTACACTATCTGCTATTAGTTTTTCAGAATTAAACTTAACCTCATAGATGGTTTTTATATTGATTTTACTCCACAAATCCTGAAACTCTTTTTTATGGAAATTTTTATTTAGTGTCACCGTTATTTTATCTCTATCATTTTCAGGTTTTATCATTTCACCAGTGTACACTGATTTTAATAATTTGGTAATCCCTTCTCTAAACGGTTCTAAATTTTCTGGTAAGGTTACTTTGTTTTGCTCTATCGCCTCTTTTCCTTCGGTTGTAATTTTATCATCTTCATCAATAATATCATTCTTGTATAAAATCTTGTTTAGTTTTTTAGCTGTATCTTTATCTATGCGCATTTCTACACCCATAGCATCTGTAACCAACTTGCCAACAAAAAATTCTACTTCTGCTTTTTGAGGTCTGTCTTTTAAAGTTGCTGCAATTTCTGATTGCAAGCCTTTTGCAAAATCCTCATAACTTTCAGAAGCAATAATGGTTAATTTGTTAATGTGGTGTACATTCTCGCCAACGGTATCATAATCTTGACGAATACCTTCTTTATTGACACACAAACGCATACCACGACCAACTTCTTGACGTCTTCTAATAGTAGCTTCTGAATGTTTTAAAGCACAAATTTGAAATACATTAGGATTATCCCAACCTTCTTTTAAGGCGGAATGTGAAAAGATAAAACGTGTAGGCTCATCCATACTTAACAAGCGTTCTTTATCTTTCATTATTAAATCGTATGCCGAAATATCGTCTGAATCTTCTTTACCACGCTTTACTGTTGGATCTATAAACTTTTTCTTTTTATCTATAGAAAAGTACCCATTGTGAATAACGTCTGCTTTATCTCTATCTAAAAACTCTGCATATGCACTAGGAAAATATGCTTTACGTGCAGTACCAGGATCTGTATCTTTTAAGTAGTCGTTGTATTCTTGTTGAAATAAATCTAAGAAATCGCTTTTTACCTTATTATATTCTTCTTCAAATATCTTCGCATATTCACCTAAAACTTGCTCGCCATTTTCGTCATATTTACGGTATTTGTCTACCGTATCAATAAAAAATAAGGATAAGACTTTTACACCTCTAGCATACAATTCTTTCTCTTTATGTAAGTGTGACAAAATGGTTTCTCTAATTTGAATACGCCTGAAGGCCTGCTCGTCTAAATCTCCCAATGCTTCACCAGCTTGTAGTGTTACCCCATTTACAGAAATTGTATTAGAAGCACCATTAATATCTGTAATTAAACAATTTTTATATTGTGGCATTTCGCCAGATAACTCGTAAAGATTTGTACCTTCTTGTAACCGCTCTCGTTTACGTTTTACTCCTGTACCTTGTCTTTTTTCGTATTCTACAATAGCTACTGGTGGCTTGCCTGCTTTAATAGCAATTTGTTCTAAATATATATAGCCTGTAGTACCTGTAGAACCTTTTAAATTAATCCCTTTAACGTGTATTTTTTTGACTAACTTTTTACTGTATGCATCTATAGCATCTAAACGGTATACCTTATTGTATTCTTCTTTATGTGTTGCAGAATAACGGATCGTAAATAGCGGATTAAAATCCTGCATACTCTCTAAGGTTTTTTTACCATCTACCGATTGTGGCTCATCAATAACAAGAATTGGGTTGGTTTGCGCAATAATATCTATAGGACGTCTGGATTGAAAACCATCTATTTCTGCATAAATACGTCTTGCATCTTTACCACGAGCATTAAAGGCTTGTGTATTAATAATCATTACACTGATACGATTATCTGATGCAAAATTTTCTATATCTGTAGGCTTCTTAGAGTTGTAAATAAATGGTGCTATTTTATGCCCATACTTTTCTTGAAAGTGCGTTTGCGTTACCTCAAACGATTTATATACTCCTTCTCTAATAGCTACACTAGGTACAATAATAATAAATTTAGACCAACCGTATTGCGCGTGTAACTCGTACATTGTACGAATGTAGGTATAGGTTTTACCTGTACCCGTTTCCATTTCTATAGTAAGGTTAATTCCTTTTTTTTGAACCTTTGGTTTTTCTAAAGCTTCACTTTCTCTAATATCATTACTACTCTGAACATTTTTTATGTTTTGTAGCAATTGATTGTCTGTAATAGAAATTAACTTGTTACGATAGCCAATATTTTCGTTTACTTCTTCTTCAAACTGTAAGGTATTTACTCCTTTAGCTGCTTGTTGTGCTTTGTGTAATAAAGCTTTACTGCGCTCTAAAGTAAAATGGTTTACCCCTTTTTCTTGCCCTAAAAAGCAATTCGTAATTGCTTTTACAGCCTCTACTTGAAATTGTTGTTCTTTAAACTGTAATTTCATTCTCTTAATTTATTACTTAACTTATCGTAAATTCTACTTACAAAAAACTATTATTATTACAAGACTAACTGTAAAACTTAGTTTTATCCTAAAATTAAACTTATATCAATATAACAAATCTAAAAACTCATTAAAACTATTGGTAATTTCTATTACTTCATTAATTTCATGATCATAGAAAACAACATTTGGATTTTCTTCATTCACATAATTAAAACAGATGTAATTACCAAAACCATCTTCACCAAATGGAATCATTTTATTTACACTATATGTCTTAAGTCTTTTATAGACTGCAACTACATTGTTCTTTTCCTCAAAACTATAATCTATTAAAGAGTCAAAAAACTTTCCTTTTTCATTTTTTAAGTCATATGAATTTTTACTTGGTCTTGCACCGTTATTTTGCTTAATCAAAGCAACAAATTCAATTGGTAATTTTACAGATAACTCTTGCTCAATAAGTTTAATTTGAGAATTATCTAAGCTATTTTTTTTAAACTTCCACTCCATAATTGTTATTTTTTTTATTAACGATTAGCTCTACCTCCGCCCCATAGACTTTTACCTCCTGTATGCCTTGAAACATCATGTACAGAAGATTCTACAAGTTGCATTTTTCCAACTTGTTGATGGTGGTGCCAAGTATAACCTTCTGGTTTATATCCTGCATCAATTTGTTCAAGTTGTCTTTCTGTAAATTTTTCTCTTAATTCAGGATTTTTATCTAGCATTTCTTTCAGTTGTTCATTACAATTTCCCATTTGGTTTCTATCTGTTTCTTGAAGTAATCCTTCGGGTAGTTGAATATCTGCAAAACTCTTAAATTCGGGAAACACTCCTTCAATTATTCTTCCATCTCTCAATTTAACAATATCCTTTACATAAGGAATTCCTGACTCTGGATGTATAATTCCTTCTAAATGAGAATTTATTGTGTTAATCCTTTCTATTATTAGTTCTTTTAGCATATTATTTTCAAGCTCTAAAGCTTCCAAAGAACCATTTTCAACCATATCTATAGTCTCTAGGGGGATATCTTTTATTTCAGTTTCGGAAACCTCTTTTAAACCTTCAACAGCAACTTCTTTGGCTGCTTCTTTGGTTGCTTCTTTTAATATAGCTTCTATCATATCGTTTTTTTATTAAAAAAATAACTATCCTTTACTTCTACAAGATTAAGAGTATTCTCTTTTAATATTATCTTTTTAGCCAAATTAGATACTATTCTATCTACAAAATCTTCTTGTTTCGTTCCCCAATAATTAGATAACAGTTTTCTTAACTCTATAAAATCTTTGTCTTTTTTATGAATAAACAAATCATGAAGTACTTTTTTTAAACCAAAAGGAATTTTATTACTAGTACTATATAAACCCTGCGTAAGAAAACTAAAAATTTGTTTTACAGCATATTCCGAATACACTGCTTTATCGAATTTATTACCCGAAAGTATTATTTCCTGTTCTAACACCTTGTTATAAAGTTCTATTTTTCCTTTTAGTTGCGAATACTCTACAGTACACAATGTATTTAATAAACGCTGTACTAATACTTTTCCTTTTTTCCCTAAAACTGTAGACAACTCATATACTTCAAAAGGGTGTAGTGTTTCTTTTTTTTGAGCAAGCATTAACTTATGAACTTTATTATTACTAGCTGCAGATGAATTTATATTGTTTACCACTTTACACTCAACAGGTCTTTCCATTCCTTCTTTATGAACAAGAGCATGCCCGGTTATTAACCTATTCATGTATAACGCATCCTCTTCAGAAATACTCAATGAACCAGACAAAAGAGCTTGGTCGTCTTTAGCCACCAAACGATGTACAATTTTTGTATTGGTATTTTTAATAACATCTGGTGATATTTTTGATGGAATCTGTTCTACAACAGCAACACCTTGACCTAAAGAACGCATTTCGGCTATTACATTTGTAAATAACTCTACAGCTTTACCTTTTGGATTACCAATTGCTTCTGAATTAGCTTCTGTAGAAACGTTCTTTAACAACCTGTGTGCTTCTTCTATCACCATAAAATGCTGTAAACCTTTTGTTCCCATACCTGGGTTTATAGCTGGATTGTCTTTTTGACGGTATTGGCTTATCATTACCAACATTAAGCCTACAAAAAAAGCTTTATCATCATCGTCTGCCAAACTTTCCATTTCAAGAATGGTATTTTTCTTTAACAAATCCTCCATTGGATGAAAATCATGCGTATCAAACATCATTCCTTTTGCTCCAACAGATAAACTCTCTAAACGTACAACAATAGCTGTCCGAATATTATCTTGTAATTCTCCTTTATAAGCTAGTTCATATTTTACATAATTCTCAACTTCATTTTTTAAATCGCTAAGGGTAGGAAAAAAATAAAGATGCTGTAGATCATCATAACCACTTTCATCATAACGACCAAAGTTGTCACTAAAATTTGGATGAAAACCTTTGGTTATATTCCAACCTTTTTTAGCATAAACATTATAAATACACTTTTCTACAATAGCTGGCATTGGACCGTATAAAGCAAAACTTGCATTAAATATTGCTTTTAAATAATCAATATGCTCAGATAAATGTATTCCTTTTTGTACATAAAAAGGATTAAATCTAATTGGGCTTACAGAAGCATTTCCAACGGTATAAATATTTAAATTATTTTTAAAAGCATCATCAGAAAGTAATTGTCTGTAATCTCTTTTTGCAGATTCTATCACTAAAAAAGGAATATTTTCTTTTAGGGTTAAATCTTTTAAAATATGCTTTAGAGTTGTTGTTTTACCACTACCTGTTAAACCACAAACAAACAGGTGTTTATTTAAATCTTTTGTGGTTAAATTTAGCACCGAATTAGGAATAGGATTTCCATAATCTGTTATATTACCAAGTTTTAATCCTTTGCCCGTATTGCTATCGTTTAAAGAAAGATTAGGCATTTTTTTAATTTCGTAACCAGGTAAAGATTCAGCAGGAGGAGCAGACATGAAAGCCAACTCCTCACTAGTAATATATGAAGCTAAACTTTTAGGAAAAATTGTGTTTTTAGCATTTAAAACAGGTAAAAATAAACTTTGATTGGGATTTAAGTTACCTACCAGCATTTGCGAAGGAGGTAATAGTTTATCGCTTGGTTTAGACAACTCTCCTAAAAAGCTACCACCTAAAATTTCACATGTAACTTGGTCTTTTGCCGAAAAAGTAATAGAGGTTTCCCACATTCCTGTATTAAACCCTTTTACAGTTCTTTCTAACAAGTGTTCGGTTACTTTTTCAAGTTCTAAAGCTAGCCCGTTTTGTTGTTCGTACGAAAGAGACTCAGAGGTATTAAAAGATTTAGATTGGTTCGTTCCATAGGAATTACTCTCTGTAGTTGTTTTAGATCTGTTATAAGAATAACTACCTCCAATAGCACTACCAACAACCATACCTAAAGGGCCACCAAGAAGGAAACCTGCACCTGCACCTATAGCTCCTCCACTAAAATTATGACCTCGTGTTCTAGACTCCCCTTCAGTACGTTGATGCGAGGAACCTATAGTATTTGTTTGTCCTTTGTCAGCACCTTTTGTTTGTTTAGCTATAGCATGAAATTGATCTCTTAAACTTAACAATTCTGTATATGAATTCTGCTGATTTTCTTTAGCCAATGGCGTAGAGATTATAGCCAAAGTATATTCTTTATTATATAAGCTTCTTATTACAGAGGCAATGTTAAATTTTACTTTTTCATCATCTACTTTTAGTGTAGGTAATCCGGTTATCACACCTCCCTTTTTATACCCGTTCGATAATGAAGAAAACTTTGCTTTTTCATTATACTCTATTTTTTTTCCAGGAAATATTCCATTAATTAATGAACTAAATAATTCTACATCATCACTTGTTGTGCTGTCTCTTTTTAATCCTAAATAAATTGTATTCCCACCTTTTTTACCCGAAATAATAGTAGCAACCGTTACTCCCAATTTACTGGCTGCAGATAAAATTGTACTGTACCGTTGTTTGATAAACTCAGGAATATCTTCTTCTTTATTATTAACAGAAATTTCTGTTAACGGAAACAAATAAAAAGTATCTAGCCAATCATTAGGAGTCTCTTTTGTTTCCTTATTAATTGTTAGTTTATTGGTTGCTATCTCTAGCCAAGGTATTATTTTTTGAATTCCTGTAAATAAAATTTCTGTATTTTTTTGTTCTGACATAGATTCATTTTTTTTTCATGTTTTTTTTTAGCAACCCTATTTAACTCAATTGCTTATTGCTTTTCACAAAACTCTGTAATTCATTATTAAAAGCAACTTCCACTTGACTCAACCATGACTCTACTTCTTTCTCTGTATTTGTAAGATATTTATTTACATCGTTTTTTATATTTACTCTAGTTTTAGCAGCAGCCTTGTTGTATGTAAACTTAAATGTAAAAGCTGCAATAGTAACAACAACAATACCTAAGAGTATTGTGTTTATTATAGAAGTAGCTGCAACAGAAACAACACCAACAGCACCCAAAATTAAGGTTGTACCACTGGCTATAAAAGCATTTAATTTACGCTTATCTTTTTGAAACTCTACTGCATTGTTTATTAGGCTTTTATTATTCTTTAAATTATTGGCATACTCCATTATTTTTTCATTTAGCTTTGCATCGTAAAACCTATTTTTAGTTTTAACATCTAAATTTTCAATAACTTTTTGCGCATCTTTCATTAAATAAGACAATAAAGTTTCTAACAACTGTTCTGATTTAAATATTACTTCTTTTGGAATATAACTAGATAAATGAGAAATTCTATGATCTATATCGAAATCATTTTCTAATTGATTTAAAACATTCTTTTTAATACTAGCAAATTGTTCTTTTATATCTTTATTTATATCACTCATAATGTTACTTCTTCTAAAATTTCATCAATTCTTTTTATAGTACTTGGTATCTGTTTTTGCTTTTTTTTTAAACTATCTATTTCATCTATAATTTCTTCATTTTTCTGGCTTTTCTTTTTTTCGTTTTGCAACTCAGTTTGTCTTTCTTCTATTAAATGATTTGCTTTGTTAGCAACCCCTTCTAAATATTTTTTTAAAATTGTTTTCGTTTGGGCTAGGGTTTCATGTTTTATTTTCTGTATAAATGAAATTAATTGACTAACGATCTGTTCTTGATACCTTTGCTCATTTAATGTCTTTTTTGTACCTACTTTCACTATATTATCCCTAAATAATCTTGCAATCCCTAAGCTTACCCAATCCCATCCATCTGCTTCTCTTTTTTGGTATACATCTTCAACATCATACGATTGTTCTTCTGCTTTATGCTCTATAGCTTTTAAGTCTATTTTTGGCACATTTACTTTATGATTTGCTTTAAACTCAATTTCTATTTCTTTTAAACTATTTTTAAAATAACTAGTTATTGAATTAGAAAAAACCGAAATAGCATCTGCCATTTCATTTTGAAAATCTATTGCTATTTTTTTTACGGATGGAAATTTTTTAGAATCGTTTAATTTACTTTCATAAATTGTTGAAATTTCGGTAATTCTTTTTACCACTTTAGAATTGATACTTCCTCCAAACTCTTGAGTTGCTTCAGTATTAATTTCATTAATTTTTAATTTAAAGTGATCTAAGACATTCGAAATTTCCTCAATTTTTTTAGCATACCCTTGGGGGTTTTGTTTTTTTAAATTTAACCTCTCAACTTTAGCTACCAATAAATTGTCTTGCTCTGCGTACCCCTGCTTTATTGTCTCTAAAATTTCTTTCAATTGTAAATTAGGAGCTTGCATTGAGTACTCATCAATGGTCTTATAAATTTGTTCAAAATTAGAAGCTTCATTCACTACATCCATCAACTGTCTTTCTTCATCTTCTGCTTGTTCTCTATAAGATGACAAAATTTTCTTTTTAACTTTGTCTTCTCTAATTTTTTTTATGGGTAGTCCTTGTTTTAATTGGTTGTTAATTTGTTCTAATACACTATCTACTACAATAATTCTATCTTCTGGTATAATATTTCCGTACAACCGCTTAGCTTCGGCTAACAACCTTTCAACTTCATCATCTTCGTACAAACCTTTATGCGTTAATATTAAAAACAGATTTTCTTTACTTTTATTAGAAATTGTATTATCTACAAACGTTTTAAAAGATTCTGATTCTATAGGTTTTATAGGGTGTATAAATAAAATAGCATTTGCTTTTTCTAAAAATTTTAAAGAAACATCTTGTATACCTCCTGTTGCATTTACCCCAGGGCTATCTACTATTCTTAACTCTTCAAAAGACCAATTTAAAGGATATCCAAAATTAATTTCTACAGGAATTTCACTTTTTGGAGTGTTTGAAATATAAGATTTGATAAGTTCTTTTTCTTGCTGCAATTCTACACCTGCGTGGGTTTCTAAAGTTTGAATAAATGCTTCTGTTACCTCTACTTTATCTTGACTTATGATAAACTGATTTATAATGGTATGTGGGATTTTTCTATATTTATCTTCTATACTACATATTTCTCCCAAACGTTCTTTAGCCTCATCAATATCTACTGTAGATAAATCATCATACAGTTCTTCTACTTTACCATTTGCAAATACTACTTTTAAGTATGACGTTTCAGACTTAAATATTTCTACAATGGCACTAGTTGCTTGTAAAACATCTGATGGTAATATTTCTTTACCCAATAAAGCATTTATAAAAGTAGATTTACCTGCTTTTACTTCTCCTGCCACAGACAATAAAAACTTACCTGATACTAAAGTATCTAATCTTTGCTGTAAAAAATTTAAATCTACACCATCATTTGTAGTACCTCTATCTGCCATATAACTATTGGCAATATTAATGCTGTTTTCTTTACAGACTTTGTAATTGTTTCCTATCATTTTTTTCTTTTAAATAACTTTTTTTTTCAACTATTGAATAATTAACATTTTTATATGTTGGTTTTTATACCATACCTTAAATAACTTTCATTTCTGTATTAGGGCTTAATTGCTTTAGTAATTGCTTTACGTTTTCTTTAGCAGTATCGTTTTTAAAACTGCTGTCTTTACACACAAAACGTAGCGGTTGGTGTTTTGCTATTTCTTTGGCAAAAACTTCATCTAAACCATTATCAAAACAAGCGAGTAAGTAATTGGCATCTACTATAAATACTTCTTTACCTAAAACGGTTTCTTTTTGTGTTTTTAGGGTAAGTGGTAAACCCCAATCTAATAGTATTTGGGTTAGTAAATCTTCTGCAGTACGGTCTTCTTTTATGTTATCTGCAAACACATCTAATTGCCCTTGGTTGTAGTCTTGTGGTTTGTAATAGACATCTTGCATATTGCTACTGGCTACTTTAAATACTTTAAAACCGTAATCTATATCAGCATCTGTATCTTCTTTTATTTTGGCAGATGCTCTACGAATACGTTCTTTACCAATTTCACAAATGTTATTATAACCTGCTTTATAAGCCTCACTTTTCTCATCTGTAGCTTCTGGTAATTGTGCCATAATAAATTTACGATTACCTCCATCTTCGGCGTTTAATTGTAGTACAGCTTGGGCAGTTGTACCAGAACCAGAAAAGAAATCTAAAATTACATCTTCATTATTTACTGTACCTATACTAGTCAAGTATTGCAAATATTTAACGCTTTTGGGATAATCAAAATAATTAATTCCATTAAAAAGAGATTTAACTTCAGAAGTACCACCTCCATAATTTAAATAATTTTTTGGTGGATTATAGCCATCTTGTATGAAACCAACCTTAAATGAATCTTTATATTCCTCTATTACAATTTCATTCTTTCTCTCTTTAAAAGTATCAAAACCCCAACGCCACCTATGTAATTTTCCATTTCTAACCCCAGGTCTTAATGGGATATATCCTTTATTGATTAAATCGATATTATCTACATATACCTCATCTAATGTATTTTTATGTATGCTTTCTTTATCATAATCAAATACGGGGAAAAAATCTCCTGTCTTATAATTATAATACACAGAGTACCCCATATCTTTTCTAGTTTCTAAAGGACTTGGTGCATCATTTAGATTTCTAAAACTACTAACAACTTTATCTACCCTATTTATTTTTAATTTATCATATGATTTACAATAAACTAAACAGGTTTCCGTGTTTTTTTGAATATTAACACCTTCTCCAGCTTGATTAGCTCCAGTAATAATTGTTATTGCAGCAACAAAATTACTCTCCCCAAAAACTTCATCAGAAATTTTACGCAGATTATGTACTTCATTATCATCAATAGACATAAAAATAACCCCATCATCCGTTAATAAATTACGTGCTAATTTTAAACGTGGGTACATCATAGAGAGCCAGTCGCTATGGTAACGCCCTGCAGTTTCAGGGTTGGCTACTAAACGGTTGCCGTATTCATCTGTTTGGTCGGTTTCTTCTTTATAGTCTGCGCTGTCTTGTGTGAAATTATCTTTGTATACAAAGTCTTTACCTGTGTTGTATGGTGGGTCTATGTATATCATTTTAATTTTACCTAAATAGCTTTCTTGTAAAATTTTAAGAACTTCTAGGTTATCTCCCTCTATGTACATATTCTCTGTAGTATCAAAATCTACAGAATCTTCACGTACTGGTCTTAATGTTTTAGTGGTTGGTAAATTAGCAGTTACAATCGCTTCTTTTTTACCAGGCCATTCTAGTCGGTAGCGTTCTTTTGCGCCTTCTACTACTTCGTGGTTTAACTCTTGTTTTAGTAAGTCGAAATCTATGGCTTTGCCTTCTGCAGTTTCTGTAACGCAGTTAGGAAATAAGGCGGCTATTTTTTCTATATTTTGGTTTACGAGGTCTGGTGATGATAGGTCTAGTTTGTCTGTTTTCATATACACTGGTACTGTAGGAAATTTAACAATTGTGCTAACAGTAAAAATATAAATAATTTAACATATAAAACCTATTCTTTTAAAATAACTTTTAAATCTTGCAACCTCACTAAATATGGTAGGTAAGTACTATTGCCATTATTAGCTTTAATGGTTGCTAAATGACTTTGTAAAAATTGCGTTACATTAGTTATTTTAGTTGCTTGGTTTAGAAAAAAATTAATTTTAGGTAAATTTATATTATTAAAAAAAGCTTCTAATTCTTCGATTTGTTCATTCCAATTAACTGACTGTTTTTCTTGAAAAACAAAAGGTTCTTCTAGGTGTTTTTCAATGGGTTTCGGTTGTGATTGTTTAGATTTATTAATTGCATTTTTACTGTCTATTTTATTGGTTTTATGTGCTTTTAGTTTAGTTTGTTTAACTTCTTTTTTGGATACTACTTCAAGTATATTTTTAGTTTCTTTTTTTCTGAATTTACGCCAATCTAACTTTATGAGGTAATCTGCAATATCTTTGCCTTGTTCTCTATCTTGTTTTGGTGCAAGTTGCTCTAATAAATCAGACACTTTAAATAATGAATCCTGTAATTGTTCTTGTATTTTTTGTGCTTTATCACTCCATAGTTTAAATGCTTTACCATCTTTTGAAAGGTCAGGGAATAAGAATACATTTCTACCTTTTAAGGCTTTGCACTTTTTAAGATTTAAACTACTTAAATTATAAACTGCTAACCACAATAAGTTTTTAGGATTGTTAGGGAAACCAAAATACAATGTACCATAGATAGCTGTTTTTGGTGCTTCGACTAATGCAATAGGATTGTTTGGATATTTAGTAAGTAAGTGTTCGCCAAATAAACAAGATACTTTCGTTTCGTTTTTATTATATGCTTTAAGCCAGTTAGGGGTTTGTTTATTGTTACGCTTGTAATGTTTTTCTATTATTGAGTGTAGAAAATCTGTACCTATTGTATGATTGAAGTTATTGAATTGCTTTACTTGTATTGCTCTTACATTATCGTTTATATCAATAAAAGGAAAGGTTGTAGCATTTTTACGATAGCCTTTTGTGATGGTTCCTAAATGATATTGCGCTATTACTTTTTCAATATCTCCTGATTCAAAAGGGAATGCTATATTGTTTATTAAGTTTTGGATGAATGTATTTTTTTCATAGGCTGTTCTTGTTTTATAAAACACTTCTTTTGGAAAAAACACGCGTTTTGGTTTTACTATGGGTTTACTAATTTGATAGTGAAAATCATTTTTAATCGTATTGTCTTTTGCATATCCATTTACATAAGGGTTTAGATGATAACCACACTTCATTTCACGGTCGCACCTACCATATATTTCAGGTAGAGTTTGTTCTGTTTGTATATCAATATACCTTACAAACCGTTTTTTATGACACGCAGGACATTGATATTTTTTACTGCCTTTTTCAAATATGTACCTGTATTGCTGCATAAAAAGTTTTCTTTGAAGGGTAACTTTAATAACTTTAGTAACTAATGGTGTTATTTTAGTTATTTTAAGTACTGCTTTTAAACATCTTTTTTTTAGTACTGTAACTCTTTGGTTATATAAGCTGCTAATTTGTTTCCTGCCACACGATCAACTATAATGTTGAAGTTTTTTAATCTTTTGGAAAAGTTCACTTTGCTAACAGGTTTAAAGCCATCTTCCACGCAATACTGCCTGTAATGAGGATATAAATCTTTGATTAATGTATATTCATTAGGCGAAATAACATAGTCGTTTTCATCAACAAACATTTTAACGCTATCCGATTGCTTTTTGTAGTCTGCCACAGCCTCTTGGGCTGCTTTACAATCGGAAAACCCTTTTTGTTCTAATAGTCTATTTAGACCATCCAACACCCAATTAAAAACACCTGACAGCTCGTTTTCGATAATTTTGTTATGTAGGTTTTTGTCTTGTTTTTCTGGTGGGATTGTTACGTCAAAAGGAATAATTAAAAACCTCCTAAAGTATGCGTTGGTTTGTTCTACTTCTTTAGGTAGTTCGTTACAATTGAATATCAATTTTGCGTATTGTTTTAGAGTGAAAGGTTCACCATAAGGTAAACGCGCTTCCACTGGTTCACCAGACACTAATTGCTTAAAAATTGAACTTTCTAGTTTACCATTAATTTCACTTGCATAATTCACTAGCTTATTAGCTAATTTTGCTCTAAAATATCCGTTTTCATTGGTAAGACTTTGCAAAGAATAGTTACTTATATTTTCATCACCCAATAAGGCACTTATTACTTCAAAAAATACAGATTTACCATTAGCTCCTGTACCGTAAAGTATTAATGCTTTTTCTTCTTTTAACCTATTACTATTGTGTTTGATAAATACAAAACCTATGAATTCTGCTAAAACATTTTGACGTTCTATATCTGGTAACACTTCATTTAAATAGGCTTTAAATAGTGGTGCTTGTGCCTCAGGATTGTATTCAAATGGTAATTGATATGTGATAAAATCATTTGAATTATAAGGTCTTAATTGTGTGCCTTTTGTATTGATTTCAAATGTTCCGTTTTTTAAGTTTATTAAAACATTATCTACTGATGTTTGCTTCGCTTCTAGATAAGCAGTTGCCAAAAATTGTTCGTATAATTCTTTTTTAAATTTATAATACCTAGCTGAAAATTTAGGTACACCCATAATTTCTGATGCTATACCTAAAAATTTCTGAAAAGCTTCTTTATCTATTTCAGACCAATAAGCACCGTTATATAAATAAATGAAACTATGATTTTTACATAAACCCCAATTATTATTTTTGGCAATTAGCAAGACATTTTCAATAGAAATAACAGAATAATGTTTGTTTGAAAGTTTAAAATTCTCGTTTTTATTAGGATTTGCTTTTTCTTCAAAATCTATTGGTTTAAATTCTTTTAATAATTTAGATAAGATACTATCGTGTTTAATTTCTTCATTTTCTATTAATTCCTTAATGTGTTGAATGATGGTATCAGGCTCTTCTAAACTTTCAAATTTCGGTTTAATTGGTACAGCTTTTTTCATAACTTTTTTCATTTTAGGATTAATACTTACGTTTGTTAGAAAATGCTGCTTTGTAGTTTTTGTCTAAAAGCTTCTGTACATCGCTCATTCTGTAATAGATTTTAGAACCTATTTGTGAAAATGCTATTTTTCCTTCGTCTCTCCAGAATTGGCAAGTACGTTTGCTAATATTCATTAGCTGAATAAATTCTTGATTGTCGAGAAATGTGTCGTTTGGTGACTTCTGTTTTTCTTCTAGTCTTTTGTTTAGAACATCTAAACGATTTACTAATTCTTTGTACTGTTGTGCGCTTAAAATAATTGCTTCCATTTGATGAAAATTTTATGATTATGAAAACAAAGGTTGATAGAAACTAAGGCTAAAAACACTTTATAAATAAGAGCTTAGAGTAAGGTGTAGAGTGTAGAGTGCCATAAAAAAACAGCTAACCTAAAAGAGATTAACTGTTGTTTTTGAATAAAAAATTTTAATACTGCGCTTTAAGTGTAGAGTGCTATTTTAATGTTTTTAATGCAGAATCAATGTTTTTTGAAGTAGCAGGAACTTTTTGGGTTCTAAATTTTGACCTTTCAAATGGTTTACCATTTTCTTGAATAAAACAGATAGTCGTTACAGCCCATTGCTTTTGTTTTAAGTTTGTAACCAACTTTAATACATTATGCAATTGCTTTATGAAATATGAAAGCTCACTAATATTACCAGTCCAAACAATAGGTTTCTCAATAGCTTCTCCGCTAAATACTTTTCTAAAATCTTTTAAGTCTGTATCTGATGCAATTAATTTTTTTCTAATTAAAGAGTCTTTTAGCCCTGTTAGGTTAGATTGACCTGTAAGATTATTAATATAGGTAAATGATTGATGTTTTAGTTTTGTTTTAACTTTTGGTCTCCCAATTACTTCTTGTTTTCTATTACTACCAATTAAGCCATTTTTAAAATCTTGTAATGCATTTTCTGATGCCTCTTTAAATAAATGAAAATGATTTGTATAATGCTTCCAAACGTGAACAGGATATTTATTCTCGTACTGATTTGGATTGTACTCCATATAGTTTGGATACCAATACGTATCGTGATATATTCTTTTAAATTCTTCAGCTCTTTTTGTTGGCGTGTGCGTCTTAAATTGATTTACCGATAGTGTTAGGTATTTATTAATTTCAAAGTCATTTAAAGGATTTATTCTTTCATATATGGCGTTTAAAAATACATTATATAATTCACCAGAGATAAATGTATCAAAATAGGTTGGGTCGAAAGTATAAGTTTCCCAATAGTCATCGCAATTCTTTTTATACTCTACTGCTTCAATTGCTACACGCTTTTCTAATTCTTCTACTAATAATAAATCTTTGAAGTTGTCGTATTGAAATTGGTTGTTTGTCATTGTAGTTGTATTTACTTCATCATCTAGTGTATCTAAATATTCTTTTAACTTATCTAAATACCGCATAAAGAAAGATGCTATAAAAACGGAAGAGTAATTTGATTTCCCAACTTCATAAACATTAAAATCACTTAACAATAATCTATCTCTTAAAATATTGTCATATTCAATAACCACCTCTTTTGGCTTTGAAAAACTTATAATATTTTTAAGTCTTTTTACAACGGTCTTTGACGTATCACTATTAAAAAAGTCCTGTATTAATTTAATCTCTTTATTTAATGCTTCCTTTTTTACGTCTTCTTCTAATTCATCAAAATCACTAAAAACACTCCTTATCTCAAATTCAATACGTTCATTAAAAAGCTTTTTTTGATGATTTTCTATTTTCTCTATTTCTTCAAGCTCTAAATCTAACTTATAAATTTCATCCCAATGATCTGTTCTTTTATTTCTTCTTAATTCATTAAAAGTTACAGTACAATCTAGCCATTTATCAATATATTCTTTCTTGTAATCTGTTGTAAAAACAATTTCTTGTAAGTAAGTGATTTCTGGCTTTTCAAATATTAAAAAAACGTCGTACAATAAAATATCTTGGATATAACTTATTATCGCTGTAAAATATTTATTTAATGTTATTGATAATTCTTGTGATTTTAATTTAGAAATATTTAAGTCGTCATTATTTTTTTGTAGACTTTCATCTATTGAAGCCGAAATAAAAGCTAAACCTAATAAAGAAACTTGACTTTGAAGAATTAATGATTCTGTTGGTACAATAATATTTTTATCTAATACCGAATTTATAATACTTAATAATTTGTTATAAATTATTTTAGCTTCAATTTTTGATATTTGTTTCTTCTCTTTTTTATCAAAAGGTGTAATCTTATACCCAACAGATATATAACTTTTAACTGATTCAGCAAAAATACTTAAGTTACTGTAGCTTGAAAATAAAATGTCTTGAGCTTGTTTTAAGCTCCTTTCTAATTCAGATTTACTATTTTTTTCTTTTACAACGACATTATTTAAAATCTTCACTTCTTGAAGTGTACTTTTAAAACTATCAAAAACAATTTCTTTCATAAATTAATTGATATATTTATCTACTGCATTATCTAACTCACTACTAATAATTTTTGCATAAACTTGTGTTATACCAATATCTGAATGGTCCATAAGTTTAGAAACGTGTTCTATACGCATACCATTGTTTAATGCCCTGGTAGCAAATGTATGTCTGCTAATGTGAAAACTTAAATTAAAAGGTAGTTCTAAACGTTTGCCCATTTTTCTTAAATACATATTGCTTAATGCTATAGCTCTGCCTGTTAATAAACTTCTATGTTCTTTATCTGTAAAATAAGGTTTATCAATTTTAGCAAATGGGAAAATTATATCTTCTTGCTTCTGGTCATTTTGTTGATACCTTTCTAATATCTCAATTGCTTTTTTACCTATTCTTACGCTGTGCTGTCTGTTTGTTTTTCTTATTATCTTTGTTACTCTTCCGTTTTTCTTATCGTAATTCTTCCACTTTAGCTCTAGCATGTCCCCAAATCTTAAACCACCTGCAAAGACTGAAAAAATAAACATATCTTTTATAATCTGCGCTTTGTCTTTATTTGAGACTTCTAAATTCATAAAAGCCTCAAATTGTACGTTAGTTAAATAGCGTTTTGTACTCTTTTCCTTTTTCACTGTGAACTTGTTGAAGGGAAATAAATCTAAAGGTATTAAATCTTCTCTTTGTGCTTCTTTGAACATTATCTTCATAATCTTTAAAGAGAAATTTATGGTTGTATTATTATTGCCTAATGTTGAACTGCAATAGGATGCATAATCTTTTAAGGTGGTTACTGTAATATCTTCAAACATTAATTCACGATGACCTACAAATTTTTCAAACTTATTTAAATATGTTCTGTAAGTCTTGTAAGTTGAATACGCTAAAGTGTCTTTTAGCTTCTCACAACGATTATCTGAATAGTCAAAGAAGTTCGTTAAGGGTTTGCCCTTAATGGCCTCTTTTAGTTTTCTTGCAGTTGTGGATTGATTTCTTCTTTCAAGGTCTGCAATTTCTCCCTTTGCATCTGCTACCTTTTGAGATATATAAGCATTTAGCCTTGTAGAATTACTGTGATTCTTCCTTACTTTTTGCTTATCTTCATCCCATTCATTTGGCTTTAGTTTTAAGCTTAACGAAATGAATTTACTTTTACGGTCTTTGATAACTCTTAAATAAAGAGGTGATTCCCCTGCTTTATCTATCTTATTATTTCTTAAAATTAGTTTTATAGAAGACATAAAGTACTGGTTTTAAAGGTGTGCAAAGCGGTGCAATCGAATACCAAGGTACAACAAAAGGTACAACAAAACAAGCATTTTAGCACATTTTGTTGCATTATTTTACTTTAAACTAAAACTACAAACCCTTATAAATAAAGGCTTTTAATGAATTTTAGAGTAAATTAGTGTACCATCTACATAACAACGTGTATAACTAATTGCTGGTGTTGTGTGTACTCGGAAAATCCTACGGATTTTCCTAATGGTTCGTTTCTTTTTTGCTAACTTAGTTCTCGCCAACGCAACTAGCCATAACACGAACACGTTGGTAAAAACTTTGGAGCCGCAGCCTGAAATGTTCCTGTTTTTTAATTATTGTTTTCGCTAAGGTGTCTTTAAAAACAATTTGCTTTACAGAATTTAGTAAAACGTAGAATTAAATTCTTTGCAAAATTATTAAATTTGAGGATTTTATATAAAGCTGGAAAAACTGAATTGAATAACAAAACGTAAAATAAGATCTTTATAAAAATATTAAACGTGAAAACTTATTTAAAATCGGAAAAATTGAATTGTGGAATAGAAAGCGCCTATTAAAGTATTTTCAAAAAATTTTAAGCTGGAAAATTTTATTTTACAAAACTTAAAAACATATTTACGGAGCAAAACGTAACTAAAAACTCTTGCAAAAATTTATGATTTTTATTTGTGGAAAAATCTCAGAAATATTGAAAAATGGAATTTAATATCACAACGTGAAAATCAAAAACGACGGAATTAAAATCTTTGCGGAATATCTTTAAAAAGAAAAATAGAAAATACATAAAAATAATACGCATTTACCAACAACTTGCATAATCAATTGCTTATTTTTGGTTTTAACAAAGGCTGTTGCGCTTTTACGAACTGCAATTTTTCCTGCGGAAAATTTGCCGCCCGTTTTAACCGCAACTTATCATGCAAAAACACGTTGGGTTTCATTAACGAAAAAATTTTATAAATCAATGTTTTTAGTATTTAAAGTAAATTTTTAAATGGTGGAAAAATTTTCGAAAAAGTTCTATTGAAATATTGTTCGTTACATAAAAATCAGCTTGAAAAATTTCAGCTTTTAATTATATTAATCTCAGAAAAACGTCAAAAAAAATATTTTGAAAATTCTCGGTTTTTAAGAATCATTTTTACAAACGGAAAAATTCCAGTTGAGAATTATTGCGGAAAAATTAACAACGGAAAAATAAGAGTTTTTAAAGCTTAATTCTATGATTTCTATTTTTGGAAAAACCTCAGAAATATTGAAAAATAGAATTTAATATCAGAGCGTGAGAATCAAAACCGCGGAATTAAACTCTTTGCGTGAAAAGTTTTCTAAAATATTAATTGAAACGGAATTAAAACAAAAACAGCGGAAAAAAACTAAAAACATATAAAACGAAAACCCAACAACGCGCATAATTCATTAAGGTAGAATTTCCTTGCGGAAATTCCTCGCTTTTTTACTATCTTTCGTTCAAATTCGGAAAAGTGCTGCGCTCTTTTCCTTAACGAAATCATGCACAAACACGTTGTGCCCAATTAAAAAATTCCGTTTCATAAGGTAATTCAGATTAAATGATTGTATCTTTGATAGTATCAAATGATAGTATCACAAATGAAACCACCTTACGAAATAACATCTTCTATTTTAAAATTAATAACTTCTATTTCAGAGAAAATAGGAGAAGTAAATGCTAATTTATTAAACAAACCTTCACCGAAATTAAGAAAACAGAATAGAATTAAAACTATTCATTCTTCGTTAAAAATAGAAGGAAACACACTTACAGAAGAACAAATAACAGCACTTCTTGAAAACAAAAGAGTTATCGGTCCTAAAAAAGATGTTCTTGAAGTTTTAAATGCAATTAAAATATATGAAAATTTAAAAGATTACAATCCTTCAAATGAAAAATCCTTTTTAAAAGCACATCAAAACTTAATGGAAGGTTTAATTGAAAATTCTGGAAAATATAGAAATCAAAGTGTCGGAATTGTAAAAGGCTCAAAAGTTGAGCATTTGGCACCACCTTTTGGAAATGTTCCGTACTTAATGAAAGACCTTTTTGAATATTTGAAAAAGTCTGATGAAATTGAATTAATTAAAAGTTGTGTTTTCCATTACGAAATGGAATTTATACATCCATTTTTAGATGGAAATGGCAGAATGGGAAGATTATGGCAAACTTTAATTTTGATGGAAAAATATCCAATCTTTGAGTTTCTACCCTTTGAAACGTTAATTAGCAACGACCAAGAAAAATATTATAAAGCCTTGGCTGAAAGTGATAAATCCGGAAAGTCAACTAATTTTATTGAATATATGCTAAACGTTATTGATATTTCAATTAGTGAACTATTAGATTTTAATAATCGAACATTAAATGAAAAAGATAGATTAGAATATTATGTTTCATTAAATAAAACTGAATTTACAAGAAAAGATTATATGGATATTTTTAAAGATATTTCTTCAGCGACTGCAAGTAGAGATCTAAAGAAAGGAGCAGAATTGGATTTATTTGAAAAAATAGGAGAAAAAAATAAGACAATCTATCGCTTAAAATAACTGGGCACAACACCGTATATAATTTATTGCTGGCTTCTTGCCTACTTTCGAAAGTCCTCGCGGACTTTCTTGGTTGGTAATTATTTACTAAATTAGTTGCTTGAAACACGCAACAAACCATATACAAACACGTTAGCTACAATTTGGCAAAAAATGAGAATATACCAAGTTCAATTCTATATAGACGGACCAATTAAGTTTGAAAACAATATCTATTTTCAAACAACAAAAGAATTGGATTTAGGAAGAGTTTTTGACAGCGACATAAACATAAAAACTATTCATAGAAATAACGTAATAAATTCTACAGTCCGAACAATAGATTCAGAAAGGGCTGAAAAAGTTGCTGGATTATTTATCGGAAAAATGTTAGATGTGCTTTGTGTTATAACGAATTGCAAACTTGACATTAATACTTATGAAAACAGGAACGTCAGTTATAATTTAAAACAGTCGTTGAATTTAGCGAAATTCAAAGAGCGTTTGAATTAGCAAGAGAATTGAATTTACATACTGATAATAGTAAAATGTTACGAGCTTTTAGTTGGTATAGAAAAGGTTTGAACACAGAAAACACATTAGATAAATTTTTAGCGTTTTGGAATTCAATCTCTGTAGTTTCAGATGCTTTTTGTGAAAACAATGAAAGAACTCGAAGTGGGACTATAAATAGAATTTGGAACTGTTTCATTCAGGTTTGGGGAGAATGTCCTGAATGGCCTCACATTTTAGGAAATGAAAATTGGGTAAATGAACATAATGCAATAAGAAATCAAATTGCTCACGGAGGAATAACAATAGACATTGAATATGTGAATGATATACTCGATAAAATTAATATTTTACAAAAAGTAAATTACAAGTTTTTAAGTGACTTTTCGGAAAAACTGAACATAGTATTATAAAAACTGTAGCTAACATCGTATAAAGTTAATGTGGGTTTTTATGGCTTACTCCAAAGGTTTGTGCTTTTTTACTATGTCACTTCTACTTATTTAAGTATTTTTAGGTCGACAAGATAAAAACACAAAATAAGTATAAGCTTAGTGCTAGGCTGATAATCCTTCGATTATCAACTCCCACACTAACCTTATACAAAAACGTTGGTAAAAACTTTGGAGCCGCAGCCTGAAATGTTCCTGTTTTTTAATTATTGTTTTCGCTAAGGTGTCTTTAAAAACAATTTGCTTTACAGAATTTAGTAAAACGTAGAATTAAATTCTTTGCAAAATTATTAAATTTGAGGATTTTATATAAAGCTGGAAAAACTGAATTGAATAACAAAACGTAAAATAAGATCTTTATAAAAATATTAAACGTGAAAACTTATTTAAAATCGGAAAAATTGAATTGTGGAATAGAAAGCGCCTATTAAAGTATTTTCAAAAAATTTTAAGCTGGAAAATTTTATTTTACAAAACTTAAAAACATATTTACGGAGCAAAACGTAACTAAAAACTCTTGCAAAAATTTATGATTTTTATTTGTGGAAAAATCTCAGAAATATTGAAAAATGGAATTTAATATCACAACGTGAAAATCAAAAACGACGGAATTAAAATCTTTGCGGAATATCTTTAAAAAGAAAAATAGAAAATACATAAAAATAATACGCATTTACCAACAACTTGCATAATCAATTGCTTATTTTTGGTTTTAACAAAGGCTGTTGCGCTTTTACGAACTGCAATTTTTCCTGCGGAAAATTTGCCGCCCGTTTTAACCGCAACTTATCATGCAAAAACACGTTGGGTTTCATTAACAAAAAATCGTAAAAATTCAAACTTTTAGATTTTTAATTGAGTTTAAAATATTAGAAAAACTTGTGGAAAAACTATATTGGAATTTTCTCAGAAAACCGTTAAAATATAATTTGAAAATTTTTGTTTTCTAATAATATTTTTCAAAAACAGAAAAATTCCTGTTGAGAATTGTTCTGTAAAAAGTTGGAGTATTTAGAGTTAAATTTTCAAAGCTCTTACTTTAGAAAAATCTCAGAAAGAATAAAATAGAATTGAATATATATAGAAAAAATAAATCACGGAATTTAGCAAGTTTGCGGAATTTAAATTCTTTATGAATAATTGCGGAAAAGTAGAATTAAAACAGAATTGAACACTAAAAAAGAGAATAAATCGCGGAATTGAACAATTTTGCGGAATTAAAATTCTTTATGAAAATAATTGCGGAAAAATTATTTCAACAATAAAAATTAAAACAGTAAACCAATATAACGAAAACCCAACAACGTGTATAGTTCATTACGGGGGATTTTCTTGCAGAAAATCCTCGCACTTTTACTATCTTTGGTTTAAGTTCGGAAAATTGCTGCGCTATTTTCCGTAACGAAACCATACACAAATACGTTGTAACACATTAATCCATACTTTGAAAAAACTGCTATTATTCATATCGTCATTATTTTTTGCCAACGCAAATGCACAATCGGAATTTGATTTGGAAAAGACATTGAAAATTGAAAGACGAGATATGATTGTTATGGAAATTGACACTTATCTGAATGAAAAATCAAACTACGGAGAAAATATTGAGAAACTGAATTCTTCTCAACAGACTTTTCTTTTCGTGGAAAATTTAGAACGTGAAATAAATAATGGCGGATTTAATCAATTCTATTTTAATTCGAGTGGAGATTTTAGTCAGGAGACTGTAAATGCTCTTTTAGAAATTGGAGCAAAAAAAACGGCGGAAATTATAAAAAAAGCAAACTCTGAATTTAAAAGCGGAATTGTTCCAAAAGACAGAACTGAAAGACAAACCGAATTGGAACTGATTGAAAAAAATGCGGAAGAAAACTGGAATAAATGCGATTCGGAATTTTATGAATATAAAGATGACTTGACCGAATTATTAATCGCTTTTGTGATTAAGAACAAAACTGAATTTAAAAAATAACGTGTTACAACAACGTGTATAAAAAATTGCTAAATTAGTGCTTAATCAAAGGTCGTTGCATTTTTGTTACGTCTGAATTTCCTTCGGAAATTCCTCGCACACAAAACCGCAACTATTCATACACAAGACCGGTTGTGTAGCATTAGAAAAACTGAACGGAGGAAATGACTTTAACTGAAAAAAATATTGAAAATATAATTCGTGAAAGTAATTTTTCGTCTTTTATGAATAATACAAAATGGGGGAAATTATTCGAGAATCTAATTGAGGAATTTGACTCTGTCTTTATCCGATTTAAACTTATTGGACGTGAAAAAATTGAGGAAACTGAATTTGATATGGTTGATTTCAATCCTTATTTTATAGAACCCGCTTTATATAAGGAAATTGAATGGATTGAATTTCCTCAAAAAATGTTGATAATAAAAAATAAACGAATTTCACGACAGACAGTTTCTGAATACAATCAAGACACATCAAAAATTGAAAATTTGATTAATAAAATTGGAATTTTTGATTTGGAAATGAATAATGGAGTTTTGAGATTATATGGATATAAATAACGCTACACAACACCGTATATAATTTATTGCTAGTTCTAACCTACTTACGAAAACCCTCCCGGATTTTCTATTCGGTTTTTATTTACTAAATTAGGTGCTTAAAACACGCAACAAAACATATACAAACACGTTAGCCACAAGTAACCTAAACTCATGAAAAATTGAAAGAACTTCTAAAAACAATTATGGAAACGTCAAAAGAAAGAGTTAGGAATCCTTTTATTGGAACTTATTTTCTTTCGTTTTTAATTATTAATTGGAAACCAATCTTATTTCTATTGTTTTCCGATTTGAAAATAGAAGAGAAATTTCAAGTAATTGAAAATAAATATACTTCACTTTCTTATAATTTATTATTACCCCTTGCAATCGCTTTGATTTACACAATCGTTTTACCATATTTTATGTGGCTAATTGAAGAACTAAATAAGAAATCGGTTAATGGGCGAAAAAACAATCAAACGGAACAATTATTTGTTGACATCAAAAACAAACAAAATCTTGCTATTGAAGAGAGTAAATTAGAAGACATTAAAGCAAATTATCGAGAAAAAGCAGATTTGAATTCTAAAATTGAAAAGTTCAAAGAAATTAATTTGGAATATCAAGAAATAATTAAAACCCAGAAAATTGAATTAACGAAAATCAAAGAGGAAAACTTTAATTTGAAAGGTTTCTTAAACAATGGATTGAGTAAAGAAGCAGAAGAAAAATTAACTAAAGAATTTGTCGAATTCCGGAAATCAAAACTATTTCCCTATTTTAAAGACATTGGAATAAGCATTAATAACTACAGTAGTTTTCCTCAATCACTTAACGAAATAATTAAAGAAAAATATATTCATAATGAAATTATTCAAAAAAGAGAATCAGAAGAGAATAATGAATATTATTTTACAGAAAAAGGAAAATACTATTGGAAAGAATATGTTCTTGGAGCAGAAGTAGATAATTATGATACTTACCCTGAACAAAAACCAGAACTTGAAGATTTACCATTTTAAATACCAGTGGCTAACACCGCATATAATTTATTGCTAGTTCTAGCCTACTTACGAAAATCCTCGCGGATTTTCTATTCGGTTTTTATTTGCTAAATTCGGTACTTAAACCACGCAACAAACCATATACAAACACGTTAGGTGCAAGCTGAAAACCGTCCTCCGAATTGAAAATTTGATAAGTAAAAATAATTTAGTAAAATAGATGAAAAACGCATTTAGTGGCTACACTTATCAAAAACAAGTAACCTTTCTCCTACTTTCATTAATGGATGTGGAACGCAATATTTCTAAAATTGAAATAGAAGCTAAAACTACAGATAATTTTGACGATTTAGTAATCACGACTAATTCAGAAGTAATTCAATTTCAAATAAAAGATTTTGAGAATATAAAGTTTAATGACCTAAAAGTTCAGGACAATAAAGTCATAATGAAAGGGCACAAACCTATTGAATTATCTTCAAAACAAAATATAATATTCTTTAG
This sequence comes from Tenacibaculum insulae, assembly GCF_964512435.1. Classification (GTDB taxonomy): domain Bacteria; phylum Bacteroidota; class Bacteroidia; order Flavobacteriales; family Flavobacteriaceae; genus Polaribacter; species Polaribacter insulae_A. Next base: position 210,831 of record NZ_OZ208512.1, read on the forward strand.
AAATATTTCCTTCAAATCAAATGAGGAAATACTGAACTTCCCAAGTTATAAATTAGCAAATAATATTTCAATAATTTCATTATCAAGAACTCAAATTGATGAAAAAATAGATGATTTATATATAAATAATCCTCGAAGAAGAAACGAAATAGATTCTTTTTTCAATACAACTTTAGATAAAAGAATATGGGAAATTTCAAGAGAGTCTCTTCCTCAACTTAAAGTCTTTATAACAGAATTACAGGAAGAATCTGTTACAATTAGTCATAAACTTCTAAAATTTGATAAGCTACTATTGATTGAAGGTAAACCTGGAATTGGAAAAAGTCATTTTGTAAATACACTTACAAAAGAATATGAAAACAATATTTTATATCGTTTTTGGGTTGGAAATCAAGACAGAGACTATCAAGAGAGATTAAAATTTGAAAATTTTATTCGAGATTTAAATACTAAGCTTTTTTATGACCAAAAAACAAGAACAATTGAAGAACTCTTAGACGAATTAAAAGAAGAAAAGAAAACGTTTATAATTGATGGTCTTGACCACGTAGAGAACTACAATAATTCTGAGTTTGACAGTTTTATAAATTTCATAAATAGAGCAAAGGATTATTGTGAAATAATTGTTTTATCAAGACCGCTTATTAGCAAATTAGACTGGAAAAAACACACGCTTGAAAATTGGAATTTAAAACAAACTGAAAAAGTTTTAAAAGAACTCTTTCATCTATCTGAATATTCAATCATTAATGAGATTTATAAAATTTCACAAGGTTACCCAATCATAGTTAAATACATAACGGAACACTATAAATTACACAAAAAAACACCTCCAATTGAGCAGATTTATAATATAGATTCATATTATCAAGAAATTATTTCAAATGAAAAAGGAAAACAAAGTTTATCACTTTTTCTATGTTCTAAATCTTATATAATGGAAACTGAAATAGATTTATTTATAGGAGATGAAAAATATTATGTAGCCGAATTTATTAAGGAACATCCTTATTTATTTGACATTAAACTAAATAGAATATCACTTTTTCACGATAGTTTCAACACATTTTTAAGAAAGCAAGTTGATTATTCGTATAAAACTAATAAAGTCAATAGTATTGTTAGCAAATCTATTTTAAATCTTGAAAAGAGATTTTTATCTCGATTTAGCTTATTTCAACTCTCAAAAGAACAAAAAAAAGAAATTATTATTAAATATTCCTCAATAGAAACATTTGAGAAAATAATAGAAAATACAGTTGATTATGAATCAATAATAACATTTTACACTCAACTTCGAGAAACATTAAATATTATTTCTCCAAACGAATTAAGTATAATTAACTACTACGATTTGTCGTTAATTTTAAACTTAGTTTTACGAGAACACATTTCGACTCTCAACACATTTTATTACACTTATGTAGAGTCTTTAATAAATAATGGAATAACAGATGAAGAAATTACAAGTTCAGAATATCTGTTTGGAATGTATTATTACATAAAGACAAAAAATGCAGTACTACTTTATAATAGAACAGCCAACGATAATTACAGCACAGATCACTTTCATAATTCACTAGAAAATGACGTTTACGAAGAAGTCAACTATATAAAAAAACATTCAAAACCATTTAACAAAAAGTCGATTGACAAAGCTCTAAAAGACAAAATAAATTTTAGAGAACATCTAACATCTATTATAGAAAACATAGTAATTCACAACTCCAAAATCAAAGATTATGAATACCTTAAAACTAGTTTTGATGAATACTTAATTGGAAAATCATCTAAAGCTACTTTCAAACTTCAAGAGTTATTACGAAATCAAAATATTCGAGATTTCTATTTAAATTGGATTTTGAAAGATGCTTACAACAATCTTCTATCATATGGTTTCAAAATTAATGCAGAGAAAAATGAATATCACGATTTAACGTTAAAAGAACTTGTTCATAAGTACAGTCATTTGGGAAGTTTCAATCTAAGAGACAAAATTCATAATTATATTCGATTAGCATTATTAGAAAATAGAGAAATCGATATTCAAAATATATATCCCTTTTGGATTAAATATTATCAAAGAAAGGATTACACTTTATATAGTTTACCTATTGCATTAGAAACATTACAAAACGAAGATTTAATTTGTCTCAAAGAATGTGTGAAGTTAATTCACGAAATACAAGAAGTTTCAGAAAAAGGATATAGACATTTATTAGCAGAATTTATAATATTATATAAACCCGCAGAAATAATTCCATATTTAGAAAATAATTTTGATATAAAAGAGCTAAATATTGAATGGTTTAAGCTTCCTCCAAAATACATAAACAAACTAGGAAAACGAACATATAATATTGCAGAAAATAGATTAATGGAATACAATCGAAGCCTTTCCATTAATTTTGAAGATGTAGAAAACGTAATTCATTCTAATTATTTTAACAACCTTGAGTTTACACTAAGTTTATTCAAGTTTAAAATTAGGTTCAAAAAAAATCAACAAAAAACCGTTCTCAAGTTTAATCAATCAAAATTAAGGTTTGAAGAACAAATTGAACAGAACGATTATGACAAATACAAACAAAATAGTCAACAAAGATTTGATAGTGGTATCCTTACTATCAAAGACTTGAACTTTATCAAAAAGAAGCAATTGAAACCTTATGAAATAGCAAAATTTTCTGATGGGAATTATACCTCTTTACCAGAAATTGATATTTTCAAAATATATGAATCAAAAGAGATTACTGAAAATTTTCAAGAAATATTATATAACTCTTTAATAAACAAAACCAAAAGTATAAATTATTTTCATTCTCTTTATTATCATCCCGGAAATATACTTGCAATGATAAAAATTTATAGAAGTGACAAAGAATTTAAGGTAGCTGTTAATAGTTTTGAAAAATTTATTAATTTGTCTATGTTTAACCTGAAAATAAAAGCCTGCACCTAACACCGTATAAACTTTATTGCTAGTTTTGGCTCACTTGGGAAATTCCTCCGGAATTTCGCTGTTCGTGTTTTATTTACTAAATTCACTGCTTAAACAACGCAACAAAGCTTATACAACAACGTTGGGTTTCATTAACAAAAAATCGTAAAAATTCAAACTTTTAGATTTTTAATTAAGTTTAAAATATTAGAAAAACTTGTAGAAAAACTATATTGGAATTTTTCTCAGAAAACCGTAAAAAATATAATTTTATAATTTTAGTTTTATAATAATATTTTTCAAAATCAGAAAAATTCCAGTTGAGAATTATTGCGGAAAAATTAACAACGGAAAATGTGAGTTTTAAAGTTTAAATCTATGCTTTCTATTTGTGGAAAAACCTCAGAGATATTTAAAAATGGAATTTAATATCAGAGCGTGAGAATCAAAATTGCTGAATTAAACTCTTTGCGTGAAAAGTTTTCTAAAATATCAATTGAAACAGAATTAAAACAAAAACGGAGGAAAAAAACTAAAAACATATAAAACGAAAACCCAACAATGCGCATAATTCATTAAGGTAGAATTTCCTTGCGGAAATTCCTCGAACTTTTACTATCTTTCGTTCAAATTCGGAAAAGTGCTGCGCTCTTTTCCTTAACGAAATCATGCACAAACACGTTAGCAAAAACTTTGGAGCCGCAGCCTGAAATGTTCCTGTTTTTAATTATGTTTTCTGCTTAAAAATTTAAAAAATAAAAACTCGCTAATTTAGAATTTTCATCACTTTTAAAAATTGAGCAAAACGTGGAATTAAATTCTTTGCAAAATCATTAAATCTGAGAATTTTATATAAAGTTGGAAAAATTGAATTGAATAACAAAACGTGAAAACTTATTCAAAAACCGGAAAATTGAATTTCGGAATAGAAAGTGTCAATTAAATTAGTTGTAAAAATTTTAAGCAGGAAAATTTTATTCTATAAAACTTAAAAACATAATTACGGAGCAAAACGTAGCTAAAAACTCTTGCTGAAATCTATGATTCTATTTGTGAAAAAATCTTAGAAATATTGAAAAAGTGGAATTTAATATCAGAACGTGAAAATCAAAAACGGCGGAATTAAAATCTTTGCGGAATATATTTCAAAAGAAAAATAGGAAAGCATAAAAAACACGCATTTGCTAACAACGTGTATAAAAAATTGCTTATTTTTAGCTTAATCAAAAGTTGTTGCTCTTTTGCGGTTGTCAATTTTTCCTGCGGAAAATTTGCCGCTCACAAAACTCGCAACTTTTCATAACACAAAACCGTTGTAAGCCATATAAAAACCGCATTGAATGAAACAAAATTTCTCATCAGATAAACCTGTAGAAAATCAAGAACAAGACAGATTTCAACGTTATAATTTTTCGAAGAGAATTGCGGACACAATCATTCAAAGAGAAAATGAAGAAGGAATAGTAATTGGAATTTATGGTGCTTGGGGAGAAGGAAAAACTTCTGTTTTAAATTTCATACAAAAAGAACTAGATAAGGAAGATACTGTCCTAACTGTAACATTAAATCCTTGGAGATACAATGATGAAGAAACTCTTATCAAAAATTTCCTAAAAAAGATTGCCGAAGTTTTAGGTCAAGAATTGAATAGTAAAAAAGAAAAAATAGGCGATTTTGTTTCAAAATATGGAATCTTAGGCTCTTTAATTGGAAAGGACATTTCTCAAATTGGAAAAATATTAAGTGAAGCCGATTTAGAAGAACTTAAAAATCGGCTTGATGAATTTTTAAAAGAAAGTAAATGTAAACTTGTAATATTTGTAGATGATATAGATAGATTAGATAAAAATGAAATCTATTCACTTTTTAGACTTGTAAAATTAACAGCTGATTTCACCAATACTACTTATATTCTGTCATTTGATGAGAAAATGGTAGCTTCTGCTATTGGAGACAGATTTGGAGCTGGAAATAAACAGTCAGGTCAGAATTTTTTAGAAAAAATAATACAAGTACCATTACAAATACCTCAAGCTCAAATAGATGCTTTAAAAAAATATTGCTTCGAATTAGTAGACAAAGCAATTAATGAAAATAGTCTAGACATTTCAAAAGAAGAAATTCAAAGGTTTGTAAATGCATTTTCATATAATATCCTTTTAAGATTAAAAAATCCTAGGTTAGCTATTAGATATGGAAATTCGCTCTCTTTTGCTATTCCTCTTTTAAAAGGAGAAGTGAATCACGCAGATTTAATGCTTATCGAAGCAATTAAAATATTTTATCCTAGACATTATGATTTTATAAAAACTAATCCTCATTATTTTACTTCTTCTTATTCAACCCATTCAAATTATAATAATCAAGGTGTAAAAACTAAAAAAGACGAATTAACGGAACATCTAGAGGAATTATCATCTGATTTAACTAAAAAAGAAAAAGAAGCTATTCTTAATTTATTAAAATCATTATTTCCGAGATTAGATGAAGCATTTCATAATACTTTTCAACACGAAGGAGAAAAGAAATGGACAAAAGACAAAAGAATTGTTTCAACAAGTTATTTTAAAAGATATTTTTCATATGCTGTCATTGATGGAGAACTATCTGATGTCGCTTTTGATGATTTTATGAATTCACTTGAAACTTTGGAATTAAAAGATATTGCAAAAGCAATTAATGATATAATTGAAAAAAGCTCACCTGACACTTTCTTATATAAAGCTCGGACTTTTGAAGAAGACCTTAGTTGGAAAGCCACACAAAACCTTTCACTTTCCTTGGCTATTATGGCAGATTCTTTTCCAAAAAGTGAATCTTTTTTTGCATTTGGTATGGATGGTGCAAAATACCAAGCTTCAATTTTCATTTATAATTTATTAAAGAACCACGACAATTTAGAAGAAGTTTTCGAACTCTCAAAAATGTTAATGGGAGAGCATATTCCATTTGATTTTTCATACAAACTAAATAATTCGATGCGTTCTGGAAAAACACCGGAAGAAAAGATGTTTAGTTCAGAACAGTATTCAGAACTTGCCAAAATATTGAAAGATAGAGCACTTAAAGAAAGCGGAGAAAAACCAATATTTGAAAAATTTCCCGATAACTTATCATATCTTTTTTCAACTTGGTTTGATGAAGATTCTAAAGGGTTAGAAAAATATTTAAAGAGTTTTATAGATAAAGAACCTGAGCAATTAAAAAAATTACTCGTTGCAATGACACCAACTGCAACAAGTACAAATCATCCTGAACCTTACAAATCAAATTTTACGAAGGAACATTATGAATATTTGATAAATATATTGGACAAAGAGTATTTACATAAAAATATCATTGACAATTATTCAAAAGAAATTAAAAAAGAAAAAGTACAATTCTTTGATTTCGATAACAACCAAACAGATATAAATATTTTAAGACAATTTGAGCATTGGTATTCGAAAGACATAGATGAAGCCGAAATAGTGGAATAAATACGGCTTACAACACCGTGTATAATTCATTGCTAGTACTCGCCTACTTACGAAAGTCCTCGCGGACTTTCTATCTGTGATTTATTTGCTAACTTTAGTGCTTAAACACGCAACGAAATCATACACAAACACGTTGGGTTTCATTAACAAAAAATCGTAAAAATTCAAACTTTTAGATTTTTAATTGAGTTTAAAATATTAGAAAAACTTGTGGAAAAACTATATTGGAATTTTCTCAGAAAACCGTAAAAATATAATTTGAAAATTTTTGTTTTCTAATAATATTTTTCAAAAACAGAAAAATTCCAGTTGAGAATTGTTCTGTAAAAAGTTGGAGTATTTAGAGTTAAATTTTCAAAGCTCTTACTTTAGAAAAATCTCAGAAAGAATAAAATAGAATATAATAGAAAAAACAAATCACGGAATTTAGCAAGTTTGCGGAATTAAAATTCTTTATGAATAATTGCGGAAAAGTAAAATAAAAACAGAATTAAATACTAAAAAAAGAGAATAAATCGCGGAACTTACCAAGTTTGCGGAATTTAAATTCTTTATGGAAATAATTGCGGAAAAATTATTTCAACAATAAAAATTAAAACAGTAAACCAATATAACGAAAACCCAACAACGTGTATAGTTCATTACGGGGGATTTTCTTGCAGAAAATCCTCGCACTTTTATTATCTTTGGTTTCGTTACGGAAAATTGCTGCGCTCTTTTCCGTAACGAAACCATACACAAATACGTTGGGTTTCATTAATAAAAAATCGTAAAAATTCAAACTTTTAGATTTTTAATTAAATTTAAATGGTAGAAAAAATTACAGGAAAACCATATTGGAATTTTTCTCAGAAAACCGTAAAAAATATAATTTTATAATTTTAGTTTTATAATAATATTTTTCAAAATTAGAAAAATTCCAGTTGAGAATTGTTCTGTAAAAAGTTGGAGTATTTAGAGTTAAATTTTCAAAGCTCTTACTTTAGAAAAATCTCAGAAAGAATAAAATAGAATTGAATATAATAGAAAAAATAAATCACGGAATTTAGCAAGTTTGCGGAATTAAAATTCTTTATGAATAATTGCGGAAAAGTAAAATAAAAACAGAATTAAATACTAAAAAAAGAGAATAAATCGCGGAATTTACCAAGTTTGCGGAATTTAAATTCTTTATGGAAATAATTGCGGAAAAATTATTTCAGCAATAAAAATTAAAATAGTAAACAAATATAACGAAAACCCAACAACGTGTATAGTTCATTACGGGGGATTTTCTTGCAGAAAATCCTCGCACTTTTACTATCTTTGGTTTAAGTTCGGAAAATTGCTGCGCTATTTTCCGTAACGAAACCATACACAAACTCGTTAGCTGCAAGCAAAACAAAAATACTAAATGAAAGAAGAGGAAATATATTTGAAAGTTCTAGATAGACTTTTCGAAGGTTTGAAAACCGAAAAACACGAAAAGTTTAAAAATGACAGATTAGGAGAAAGGAAATTTGCAATCAATGACTTATATCCTGACATCATAATGACTAAAAAAAATTCTGACGAAGTTGATTTTATTATTGAAATAGTAATCCCTTCTTATGTAAATAAAGACACTCTCTTTAAAAAATGGAAACCTTTATCTCAAGTCGGCTCTACTTTGTATTTAGTTGTACCGAAAGCACAACATAAAGTTATAGAGAAATGGTGTAATGAGGAAAAAGCAGAAGCTCGTTTTGGAACATATGAATTCAAAAACGAGAATGTTGAACTAAAATTTTTCTGATATGGAGAACTGGAAACTAATAGTTTCCTTCCTATCGGGAGGATTAGCAGGAGCAATTTTTAAACATTTTGTAGATAAGCAAAAAAATAAAATTCAAAAACTTGAATGTAGATATTTAGAAGATGAAGTAATTAGTAAACTTCCTATTGCTTATGAAGATACAACACATAATAATCTTCATTCAAAAAAGTTTGAAATTGTTAATACTACGAATATTGATATAGCAGAAATAAAAATTGTTTTTTCTTTTGAATCTGAATCGGTAGTAGCGAAATGGACGACTTATTCAAAAGCTGGAAATAATATTCCTAAAGGTCGAATTTACACAAGGAAAAATGAATGTCAATTCATAATTAAGAATTTTAATCGTAAAGAAAAAGTTGAAGTATATTTAGAAATAGGAAATGTAAATCAAGACAAATTTAATATTACAGAATTGAATATTACTGGAATTAAAGCAAAGTATGTTGACTTAAGAAAGAATACTACTAAAAAAACTGTGAGAATGGTTGAACGAAGGGAATTAAATGCCGGCAGCTAACACCGTGTAAAATTAATTGCTGGTTTTAGCCAATTTACGAAAGTCCTCGCGGACTTTCTATCTGTGTTTTAATTGCTAACTTTAGTGCTTAAAACACGCAACTAATCTTACACAAACACGTTAGCAAAAACTTTGGAGCCGCAGCCTGAAATGTCCCTGTTTTTAATTATGTTTTCTGCTTAAAAATTTAAAAAATAAAAACTCGCTAATTTAGAATTTTCATCTCTTTTAAAAATTGAGCAAAACGTGGAATTAAATTCTTTGCAAAATCATTAAATCTGAGAATTTTATATAAAGTTGGAAAAATTGAATAGCAAAACGCAAAATAAGATCTTTATAAAAATATTAAACGTGAAAACTTATTCAAAAACCGGAAAAATTAAATTGCGGAATAGAAAGTGTCAATTAAATTAATTGCAAAAATTTTAAGCAGGAAAATTTTATTCTATAAAACTTAAAAACATAATTACGGAGCAAAACGTAACTAAAAACTCTTGCTAAAATCTATGATTCTATTTGTGAAAAAATCTTAGAAATATTGAAAAAGTGAAATTTAATATCACAACGTGAAAATCAAAAACGGCGGAATTAAAATCTTTGCGGAATATATTTCAAAAGAAAAATAGGAAAGCATAAAAAAACACGCATTTGCTAACAACGTGTATAAAAAATTGCTTATTTTTAGCTTAATCAAAAGTTGTTGCTCTTTTGCGTTTGTCAATTTTTCCTGCGGAAAATTTGCCGCTCACAAAACTCGCAACTTTTCATAACACAAAACCGTTGCCAAACATTTACGAATAGTTACAAATTGAAAAAAAAATTGATATGGAAGAACTCATTTTAAAAAAGCTATTAAAAAGAAAAAAAGCTGATTTTATGAGTTTGAGGTATGACTTACCAATCACAATAGAATTTAAACCAGCTTTTGAAAACTTACAACGATTAAAATTAATTGAATCTGAGGTAAAAAATGATGAAACTTTTTATTATTTATCTCAAGATGGAATAGAAGCAAATGCCAAAGGGCTTGATAGATGGGCGAAAGAAAAAGTTTTTAATAAAATAAAGGAAAGAACTTTTGTATTAACTAAAGGAATATCTGCAATTGAAATTAAAGCATTACGAGACCTAGAAAATGAGGGATTCATATATGAGTCAGAAAAAAGAAGATATAAAATTGTTCCTGAAAGAAACTTCAATCTAAACAATAGTAATTCCCTTGAAAACAAAACATCTAATAATAGAAAAAAAAGAATATCGATTTTTTCATTAAAAAATATTTCGTGGTGGGTTATTTTTATAATCTCATTATTAGGAATAATAGAATATAGATTCCACTATTTAGCTAATTTTTGGGAGTGGATATTAAATAACTTTAACTAAGAAACACAACGTTAGGCAACAACGTGCATAATTCATTAAGGTGGAATTTCCTTGCGGAATTTCCTCGCACTTTTATTATCTTTCGTTCAAATTCGGAAAAGTGCTGCGCTCTTTTCCTTAACAAATCATGCACAAACACGTTGTATTTAATTAACAAAAAACGCTATGGATTACTCCCTTTATCATGATGAATCTAAAATCGATGGTTTTTGGCATGGAATTTTATTAGTTCCTAATAGTAAAAAAAAAGAGCTTCTTGAATTATTAGGTACAGTAAGAAAAAACACAAAATTCTCATATGAAATTGGAATAAAAAAAGTTAAAAATAAAAAGGGCAAAATAACAAATTGTGCAGAAGGTTTTTTAAATGTTGGAATAGCATCACTTATTTCTCAAAACAAAAACTTAAAGTATCCAATAGATTTAATGCATACCAATAACGGAATTAAAGAATATAAACAAATCATACCTAATATTGGAACTAAATTTATCCTATTTAGAGAAAAAAACAATTTAAAAAAAGTTGAAAATTATCCAGACTATGGTTCATTTATTGAAACCAGTTTTAGAATAGGATTAAAAGGAGGAATACATTTTTTAGGTAATAATGAAAATGAAATAAATATAACAAAAATGCATTTTGATGGACACGAACATTATGGCAGAAAGTTAGATAAAAGAAGAATCATTGACAGATTAAATGGACTGAGAAATTATTGTAACATTGAAAATACTACAAACTTAATTGACGATAGAAATAGCAATCACAATAACGCTAATTCACAAAGTTATATTGACTGCCAATTTTTACAGTTGACAGATTTGTTAATAGGTGCTTTTAGAAGTAATTTAGGTTTTGAAACTAAAGATATTCACAGAAAAATAGGTATACAAACGAAAGATTTAATTGAAAAATACCGAAAAGGTAATGTAAGAATGCAAAACAGTAGATGGAATAATAGCTTTTGCTTGAGTCAATGTGAACTTTCTAATCAAGGGTGGAAATTTGAACATCTTGACTTTAATCCTAAAAAAACAATAAAACAGTTTGAATTGGAATTATAACTAAATACAACACCGTATATAATTCATTGCTAGCTTCTCGCCTACTTACGAAAGTCCTCGCGGACTTTCTTGGTCGGTAATTATTTACTAAATTAGTTGCTTGAAACACGCAACAAACCATATACAACAACGTTGTGGTTCATATTTCGCTCGTAAACAAACAATATTGAGTATCTAAAAAATACAGCTTATTTACTAAAAATAAATAATTAACCTTAGATTTATATAATTATGAAAAAGAAAAAAAGAAACTTTATTAAACTAGGAATTTTCCTTATTGGAATTTCTTTATTACTTTGGAATTGTCAAGATGATAATCTTCCTATAATTAAAAAAGAAAATGTTTTAAACACCATTTCTATTGAAGACGCAAAATCTTTATTTAACTCTTTTAAAAAAAATAATCAAAAAGAACTAGCACAAAGTAAAAATCAGAGTAAAGAGTTTTATATCCAACCTTTGTGGGAAACAATTAAACAAGATTCTTTAAATTTCACAAATGCTTTATTAACTAATGTAAAAATAAAAACAAATGTTCAAACGATAGAAACTACTCGTTTATTTTTCATGGAAGTTAATGGATATCCTATACAAGCAATTGAAACAACCGTTATTAAAGAACAATATGTTGATAATAAATTAAAAAAAGGACTTGTTTTTTACCATACTTTGAATAATGAGTTCATGACGGGGTTTATTATAGAAAGCGGAGTAACTAAAAAAAGAATCGTTCTAAACAAAAACATACAACAAGCTGGTTTCTTTACTTTTTATCAAGGTAGTTGTAATGGAGAAATAACCTTAGAAGATATTTTAAATATAGCTCTTAATGAAGGAGGCTATTATTCTTTTGATGAATGTGACTTAGGTACTATTGCTTCAAGTGAAGGCCCAGCTTTATTAACCTTTATGGGAGATTATGGGAGTTCTGGTAATTTTAATCCTGGAGGTAACCCAAGTGATACCTCTGACGGAAACATCAATAACGGTGGTGGTTCTAGCTACAGTAACAATCCTAATCCTGTAGATGATAAAATAATCGACAACACTAAAAACCCTTGCACAACTAAAATTATAAATTCTTTAAAACTGAAAAGTAATCACAATTCTTTAGTTCCTGATTTACAAGGAACTACTTTAATTAATAATGGAGGAACTACTCATTTATCTCAAATGGTATTAGATTTATTTGACCATTCTAAAAAGTATATCTTAACTTTTGATATTAAACAATTAAATTATCTTGGTTCTGGAGTCAATGGTAACACAATTGGATTTAATATTAGTTTAGATACTGATTTAGTAAAAGATGCTACTCAATTATTTATCGCAAAAACAATCATACATGAAAGTTTTCATGCATTTATTAATTATACTGTTAGAGAAAACCCTGGATCTACCTTGACTAATCTTTTAAATAAATATTATGACTATTATAAGATAAAATATCCAACCAAAGCAGGTAATTTAACTCATCATCAATTTATAAGTCAATATGTTGAATCTTTAGCTTATTCCTTGTCAGTGTATGATAACCATCAACAAGATATTGGCTATTATGAGGCTTTATCTTGGGCAGGATTAGAAAGCTCAACTGCATACCAAGTATTACCTAATAAAACAGAAATTCAAAGAATAATAACAAATGAAAGACTTGCTAATAGAAATGCCAAAGGTGACAAATGCCCTTCTTAAAATAATTCTAATACTAATTTTATTCAATATTTTTTCTTGTAAAGCTAAAAAAAACACCCTAAATGATACTAAACATTATAAAATAGAGAAATATAAATCAAAAGATTATTTTACAGGCATAAATATAAAAACATATGATAATATTGACAAAAAGTTATTATTGCCGTCTACAATTATAATTAACAATGTATATTTAAAGGGAACAGTATTTAAATTAGGGGTTGGTAATCATAAAATATCTGCAATTTATGTAAGTAAAAAAGATTTTGTTATAAATAAATTAACAATAAAACCTCTCGATTCAATTGTTATAAAGACACACTTACAAGACGAAATGATTATAGATTAAGAATATGTAATTGATTAATTTATCAAAATAGAAATTAAAAATACAAACCACAACCACGTATATAAAACATAGCAGTTAAGTGTCACACCAAAAGTGTGGTGCTTTTCTACTATTTTTATTTACAAACTGAAAATAAAAGTTAATTTATTCTGCTACTTTTCATATACAAACCGTTAGCCATAATTAAGGAAAATCGCTATGAAATTAGAAGACATTGGAGAAATAGCATTGAGAGAATATAAATCTGTGAAATATTTTCCTTTCAAAAATCAGGCTGGAGCACCTTTTAGTTTAACATCTGACCCTTTAGGTTATTTAGAAGCATATATTGACAGTTGGCACAATTCAATAAAAAGAGATAAATATAAAGTAAAAAATAAGTTAGTAAAAGCAAGATATTTCACTCAATTATCACGAGATTTTTACAACTCTTCTTTACAAGCCAAAATGCCTTCAAAAGGTACTTTATTATATTATTCCTTTATTAATTTGGTAAAAGTTTATCTTCTAATTGAGGGATATGATTTAGAAACGAAAGTTGAGCATCACGGATTATCTTTACCAGCAACTTCTACCAACAAATTGAAACTAGCAAATCCAAATGGAGGTGGAATTTCAATTTTTCACGAATTTGCGAAAGTTTTAGGAAAAGAAATCAAAAATGGAGATGGTGTCGATTTAAACTTTATTGATTTAATTTGGGAATTACCAGAAGTACACGAAATTGGATATGCGTTAGATTTGTTCCCTAAAAAAAGGAAATTTTTACCAGTTGAAATAAAAATCAGAACAAACAAAAATAGAAATAGGCTATTTTATACAGTATCTTATGAGAAAAAGTTTGATAAACAAATGAAAGTTGACAAATTAACTAAAGGAATTTGTAAACAAAAACTTACTGAATTAGATATTGAAAATGACTCTAAAAGAAAACATTTCAGGTCAAAATACTCAACTGCTTACACTAAAGGTTCAAACAGAAGTTGGGTAATGTGTTATAAAAAAATAATTCAAGATATAAACACTTTAAATATCACACCAATGTTGACAAGACAAGGTTATAGATATTATTTAGACCTTGAACCATATAGATTACACAGATTAAGTTCATTTTTAGGTTTTGCGTATTATATTGGAACAATTGCAAGATATAGACCAACTCTGAATGAAAAGATTTTAAAAGGGAAATTTCAACCTTTAATTAACGAAGCAATAATTTCTTGTCCGAATCAATTTTTCTATTTAATGACAAGTCATATTACGAAACAAATTTGTGCAATCCCAATGGCGAAAATAGAATAACTATGGCTAACAACGTGTATAATTAATGGCTAGTTCTCGCCTACTTACGAAAATCCTCGCGGATTTTCTATTCGGTTTTTATTTGCTAAATTAGATGCTTAAACACGCCACTAATCATACACAAACACGTTGTACCACATTTACGAGCGAGTTTGAAAACAACCTGAGAATTGAATAAATGAATGAATTAAATGACATAATAAAACCCTTTGATTGGGAAAAAAAAATAAGTAAATCTTTAGAAATAAATCCTCAAATTTCTAAAATGCTAAAATCCCAAGAAAGAGTAATGAAACAATTAAGCGATTTAAATATGGCTTCTAAATTAAGTTATCCAGGTTTAGATGCCATAAACAAAATATTCAAATCTTATAATTTCCCACAAAACAATTTAATCCCAAAAACTACGATTCAAGCTTTTGCATCTATTACAAAGCATCAAGAGCAATATTTAAATAGTTTCAAACCAATAGCGGAACTAATGAAAACTCATTCATCTGCTTTTGCTCAAATTAACAGTTTGAATTTTGCTTTAAAAGGTATTTCTGCTCAAATCGCAACAATTGCTTCTCAACAAGAAAGATGGAATTTAATTGACGACTTTGAGGAAGTTACAGAGCAGACAATAGAGTTCGCAGAAAAATTAGACAGAAAATTAACCGAAGAACAAAAACGTGAATTTCAAGTTCTTTTAGACCTTGTTTTTGTATTTATAAAAAAACATAAGACATTAGGAGTATTCTCATTATTAATAATTGATATTTTCTTACGTTTTGCTGGATTTCATCAATATTATGATTTTCTAAAAGAGAAACCGAATCTTGCGACAAAAGAAGATATTAAATCCCTAAATATAAAACAAGATTCGTCCATTTATTTCATTAAAGAAATTAGCAAACAATTAAAAGAAGTAAAAGAATTCAGAATAACAAATAGAGAATGTTTAGTTAAACTAAAACCTAAAAAAAGAACTTCTAAATTAACTAAATTACCTTTAGGATTTGAAGTCATATTAATACAAGTTCATCATAAATGGGTTTATGTAAGCTATTTTAATCCTGAAGATAATTTACCGCAAACAGGTTGGATTATGAAAAAATATTTAAACAAACCGAAATAAAAACGTGGTACAACACCGTGTATAATTAATGGCTGGTTCTAGCCTACTTACGAAAATCCTCGCGGATTTTCTATACGGTTTTTATTTACTAAATTAGGTGCTTGAAAACGCCACAAATCATACACAAACACGTTAGCCACAAGTAAAACCGAATACTATAAAAGTGATAAAAAACAACGAACATTTTAACGAGTTATCATTTTATACATTACCCCACCCTGATTCTGTTTATTTCATTCATCAGTTAGTTGTGGATGCTTTTACAGCTCAAACCGCAAATGAAAACACCAAGAGAATTAGTTTAGTTTTTTCATTAGTAGGTCTCTATCTTTTAATTGAAAAAAATTATACAGGACGAGAAATTCAAAGAGCACATACTTTATTATCTAATCATAAAGATTTTTTACCTGAAATTAAACTTCCTTCTGAAAGAGGAAATATTACCATAATTGATGTTTTGAATAACAAATCGAATCGTGACAAACTAATCAAAGAATGGTGTTTTTCTGTGTGGGAGCAATACAAAACCAACAATATGAAAAAAATCAAAGAATATTGTGAAAATTATTTATCTAAATAAAAATGCAAGATTATACAGATAACGCAAAAAAAAATGGAGTTGTACTTATTGAAAAAGGAAAGTGTCAATTTTGTGGTGCAGACGTAGAAGAAGGTATAAAAAATTGTGTTGACATTTCTAATCAAGGATTTGAATATCAAATTGATTTTCTAGATTTTAATAACCTAATTTATAAATTCCTAAGTGTTGACGCTCATACTTTACAGCATTCAGAAATTCACGGAAGATGGAATAATCACCTTCATCTTACAAGATTACATCTGATATTCAAATATAAGATAAAGTGGACACATCAATCGACTCTCAAACTCAGCAAATCACTAAACATATACAAGAAATTACACCTAGATGAACATCTTACTCCTCCAAAACCTCTTGAGAGAGGATTATTATCAATAACTGACGTTGTTAAAAAATCTAAGAATGAAGAGGAATATAAAGAAATGATTAAAGAATGGGCTTTAGAAGTTTATAACTGTTGGGAGAGACATCATAAAACAGTGGGGAAAATTGCAGAACAATATATTAATACCAGTGGCTAACAACGTGTATAATTAATGGCTAGATCAAGCCTACTTACGAAAATCCTCGCGGATTTTCTATTCGGTTTTTATTTGCTAAATTAGGTGCTTAAACACGCCACTAATCATACACAAAACCGTTGGGTTTCATTAACGAAAAAATTTTATAAATCAATGTTTTTAGTATTTAAAGTAAATTTTTAAATGGTGGAAAAATTTTCGAAAAAGTTCTATTGAAATATTGTTCGTTACATAAAAATCAGCTTGAAAAATTTCAGCTTTTAATTATATTAATCTCAGAAAAACGTCAAAAAAAATATTTTGAAAATTCTCGGTTTTTAAGAATCATTTTTACAAACGGAAAAATTCCAGTTGAGAATTATTGCGGAAAAATTAACAACGGAAAAATAAGAGTTTTTAAAGCTTAATTCTATGATTTCTATTTTTGGAAAAACCTCAGAAATATTGAAAAATAGAATTTAATATCAGAGCGTGAGAATCAAAACCGCGGAATTAAACTCTTTGCGTGAAAAGTTTTCTAAAATATTAATTGAAACGGAATTAAAACAAAAACAGCGGAAAAAAACTAAAAACATATAAAACGAAAACCCAACAACGCGCATAATTCATTAAGGTAGAATTTCCTTGCGGAAATTCCTCGCTTTTTTACTATCTTTCGTTCAAATTCGGAAAAGTGCTGCGCTCTTTTCCTTAACGAAATCATGCACAAACACGTTGTAGCCAATATAAGAAACGCCTATGGGAACTTGGGGAACAGGAATTTCTTCAAATGATATTTACGAAGATATTAACTATGAATTCTTTGAATTATATAATCAAGGAATGGAAGTCTCTGCGATTACCGAAAAGTTAATTAAGGAAAATAAGGAACTGATTGATTCTCACGAAGACCAAAATAATTTTTGGATAACTATCGCTAAATCTCAATGGGAATGTAAATCACTTGACCCAAAAGTTCTTAATCGAATTAAAGATATTGTCGAATCTGGAAAAGATATTGAATTGTGGAAAGAACTTGACGCTTCAACATCTGATTTGACTAAAAGGAAAAAAGTTTTAGATAGTTTTTTAGAGAAAATATCGACCGAAAAAAAGACATCTCGAAAACGAAAGGTGAAAAAATCACGAAATGCAATTTTTGAAAAAGGCGATTGTTTGGCTTTTAAATTAAATGATGGAGATTATTGTGGAGTTTTTGTTTTAGAATCAGAAAAGGAAACGGAATTCGGACTGAATTTAATTGTTGTAACTGATATTAAACAATCAGAAAAACCAAATGAAAAAGATTTCGAAAACGCAAAACTATTATTTAGACTTGAACAACAAATAAACAAAGAGTATAAACCAAAGGAACAAATTAGTTGGTATTATGCTCAACATTTCAAAAAATCGGAAACGGAATTTGAAAAAATTGGACAATTAAAAGTTAATAAAGATTATTTTTCAAATAAAGATTATCAGAGTTTTTCGAATTGGGACAATCTGAAATTATTTCAAGACGAATTCTATTCTGACTTTGAAAATAATAAGTGTAAAAACAAAGTTAAATTAAGTAGCTTAAGGAAAAAATACTGGCTACAACACCGTATATAATTTATTGCTAGTTCTAGCCTACTTACGAAAATCCTCGCGGATTTTCTATTCGGTTTTTATTTGCTAAATTACGTGCTAAACCACGCAACAAACCATATACAAACACGTTGTACACAATATTAGAGATGGACCAAGAGGTTGATAAAAAATTAAAAGAACTAGAAAAACTAGAATCAAAAATTATCTCACTAGGAAAGGAAATGCACAAAAATAAAACCTTTCCTATTGACCTTTTAGCTAATGCTGTTCTGGATCGAAGTTTAAAACTAATTTTTGGCTTTACTACTTTAATTAGAAACGAAAATTATATTTCTGCTTGTCATCTTGTTAGGTGCCATTTAGATAATATACTTCGTTTTTCTGGTGCTTGGTTAGTTGAAAACCCTCATACATTTGCGACCGAAATTATTAAAGGAAAGCAAATGGACAAAATTAAAGATAGAGAAGGAAACTATCTAAAAGACTGGTATTTGAGAAATAAAATGAATGAAGAATTTCGTTGGGTAAAAAATGTTTATAAGGAAACATCAGGTTTCATACACTTAAGTGATAAGCATTTTTTTGCAGCAACAAAACTAATTGATAGTAAAGAAAATATTATTGAATTAAGTATAAGTAAAAAAGACATCAATATAAATGACAATTTGAGAATTGAAGCAATAAATGGAATGATTGGAATAACAAAAATCCTGTTTTCATACATTGAAAGTTGGATTTGGACAAAACAAAATAAAGAATCCTAAAAAATACTATGTACAACACCGTATAAAATTAATTGCTAGTGCAAACCTACTTACGAAAATCCTCGCGGATTTTCTATTCTGTTTGTATTTACTAAATTAGTTGCTTGAAACACGCAACTAATCTTATACAAGACCGTTAGCAAAAACTTTGGAGCTGCAGCCTGAAATGTTCCTGTTTTTAATTATGTTTTCTGCTTAAAAATTTAAAAAATAAAAACTCGCTAATTTAGAATTTTTATCACTTTTAAAAATTGAGCAAAACGTGGAATTAAATTCTTTGCAAAATCATTAAATCTGAGAATTTTATATAAAGTTGGAAAAATTGAATAGCAAAACGTAAAATAAGATCTTTATAAAAATATTAAACGTGAAAACTTATTCAAAAACCGGAAAAATTGAATTGCGGAATAGAAAGTGTCAATTAAATTAATTGCAAAAATTTTAAGCAGGAAAATTTTATTATATAAAACTTAAAAACATATTTACGGAGCAAAACGTAACTAAAAACTCTTGCTAAAATCTATGACTTTATTTGTGAAAAAATCCTAGAAATATTGAAAAAGTGAAATTTAATATCACAACGTGAAAATCAAAAACGGCGGAATTAAAATCTTTGCGGAATATATTTTAAAAGAAAAATAGGAAAGCATAAAAAAACACGCATTTGCTAACAACGTGTATAAAAAATTGCTTATTTTTAGCTTAATCAAAAGTTGTTGCTCTTTTGCGTTTGTCAATTTTTCCTGCGGAAAATTTGCCGCTCACAAAATTCGCAACTTTTCATAACACAAAACCGTTGGGTTTAATGCAAAAAAATCTCGTTGAATTTCAAAAATTTTAGTCTTTTAAGAACAAAAAAAGTTATTTAATCTTGAGAAAAATAAAGGAATACAATTATAAAAGGAAACTTATTATTGCGGAATTTTCTCTCAAACCTAGAATTGAATAATTTTATGGAATTTAATTTTGAAAACGTAGAATTGAGAACTAAAACAGAATGAAAAATGGAGACTCAACTTTGCGGAATTTTTTACTCAAACGCAGAATTGAATAATTTTATGGAATTTAATTTTAAAAATGTGAAATTGAGCACAAAAACGGAATGAAAAATGGAAACTCAACTTTGCGGAATTTTTTACTCAAACGCAGAATTGAATAATTTTATGGAATTTTATTTTAAAAACGTGAAATTGAACACAAAAACGGAATGAAAAATGGAAATAAATAAACTAAAAAACAATAAAACAAAAAGCACTAAAACCCAACAACGTGTATAGTTCATTACGGGGGATTTTCTTGCAGAAAATCCTCGCACTTTTACTATCTTTGGTTTAAGTTCGGAAAATTGCTGCGCTCTTTTCCGTAACGAAACCATACACAAGTACGTTGTGCAACATTTAAAAAATCAAGATGACAAGAAAAATCGTAACATTAATATTAATTTTTGCCCTTAATTCTGCAATTGCCCAAAAAACTATTAAAATTCCGAGATTTTTGCAAAACTCAATGGATTCTATTACAAAACAGAATTTTAACCAAAGTTTGGAAACCTTTTTTTTAGAAATGAAACAAGGTAAGCTAAATGAAGATTTGCTAACACCACAAAGAGCAGATTTGACAAAATCACAGCTTCAAGAGTTAGTGAACTACGAAACAAAAAAGGACAGTACAGCTAAAAAAAATCAAGACAAGCAATTGATAAATATTTATCCAATTTCGAAAGATAAATATTTTATAACAATCTCTTATATCTATCAAAATCCAGAAACTAATCCAATTCTACTCTACAATATAAATCTAATAGCAACAGAATCAAGTGACAAGTTCACATTTTCTGTTCCTCTTGATTATTTGACACGATATTGGAAAACAGAAACAGTAGGTAATATAACTTACCATTTTAGAGAGAACATTAATATAGAAAGAGCTAAAATATTCGACAATAAAAATATTGAGATAGCTGGAAAATTAGGTTTGAAACCAGAAAAATTAGATTTTTATATGACTGATAATTTCCAAGAGATTTCTGAGCTTTTGGGATTTGGATATTCTCTTTATTCAAACGGCAAATATAGAGATGGTTACGGAGTGGATAGCAAAACAATTTTTGCGGTAATGAACAACGAGGACTTTTCTCACGATATGTTCCATTACTATTCAGGACAAATAAACAAACGTGCGAACCGGAACTGGATTACAGAAGAAGGAATTGCCTATGCTTGGGGAAACGCTTATTACACGGACAAAAATGGCGAAATGGTTACAAACGAAAGACTTGTTACCGAACTAAAAGATTATCTAACAAAAAATCCTAACACAAACATTTTTGAGATTTTTAGCAATAATGAAAAGATTTTCAACAATATCGCAAGTGAAATTTCAGTACGTTCTGTAATATCGGGAATTATTGCAAACCAAGTTGAAAAAGAAAAAGGTGCAGACGGTATTTCAAAATTAATCAATGCTGGAAGTCAAGTTAGATTAGAAAGTTATTTAAAAGCTACTAATGAATTGATTGGGATAAATAAAGAAAATTTCAATTCAAAAGTTGGAGAATTGATTAAAAACAAATAACAAACCTGAAGAAAAAACGTTGCACAACACCGTATATAATTTATTGCTAGTTCTAGCCTACTTACGAAAATCCTCGCGGATTTTCTATTCGGTTTTTATTTGCTAAATTAGGTACTTAACCACGCAACAAACCATATACAACAACGTTGGCAATAATTAATGCGAAACCGCCAACTAATTACATAAAAACAAACTAATTACGATTTTCCGTAGAAAAAAACAACTAATTAAATTCATAAATTAAAAAAAAGTTATGGCAACATTTGAAATTAAAACAAAAGAAAAAATGAATGTTAATGGAGAATTCGTAGACAAAGGATTGTCTGTACAAATCAGTATAATGAATTCAAATCCATTTGAAGATGTTGAGAAAATACATAAAGCTTTTATGAGTCTTCACGAATTAGATTTTAAATCTACAGACTATTTAAATATGGGTTATTTGAAATCTAATAAAACGAACTAATTTTATGAAAGAATTAATTGATAAGTTTTTAATAAAGAATACAGTTAAATTAAACTTCTCTGGTAAAGTTTATACTTACAATCAAAATATAGATAGAAATGTTATAAACAGGTTAATTGACAAATATAACACTGCATTTGAAGAAGAAGTTTTAACAATACAGGATAACTATCTAGCTATTTTCATAAATGAAATCTTTGAAGACAATTCTAGCCGTTTTACACGAATGGATAGAAATCATTATTTTTCTTCAATCTTTAATGAAAGTTACTTAATTTCTTTGTACTCTGAAGAGACACAAGGTTCCAATAAAAAACCAGACAATTTAAGAATAGTACAATGGGATGAAGTAGATGAAATAAAACTATTAGAAGATCAAGATAAAGATTTGTTTTTCAGATTTTTCATCACAAATAGTACAGATACAATCGATATTTACTCTGAACGTTTTGCTACCTCAAATTTAAGAACATGTAGGGAATTATTAAAACTTTTTAATTCAATTAAAGATGTTGATTTAAGTCAAATAAAATCAAACTATCAAGAACGAGTTGACAACTTAATTGAACAAAAAAAGTATCAAGAAGCATTAAATTTAACAAATGACGTTATTTTAGAAATAGATAATAACACTGAATATTCACAAGATTATATTATAGCAAGTTTTCATAAATCAAAACTTTTACTTCGTTTAAATGAATTAGATAAATCATTAAAAGCTATAAATGATTTAATCGAATTATGTAATGAATTAAAAAAAGAAAATGAAGAAGACGTAAATGAAATGTATTTTTTAGCTTATGAACTAAAAAGTGAGATTTGTTACGAAATGAAACGATTTGATTTAGCTATTAAAAATATAGGGTTTTGTGAAAAACTTATTAAAGAAAACAATAATAACTTTATCAGTAAAGGAGAATCTAAGGCTATTAAAGATGCAAAAACAAAATATTACAATGCTTTAGTTAATGAGTTTTCAAAAGTTTCAGTTCATAGTAGAAAACAAGTTTTTATAAGTAACAAAATACATCCAACTGAAAACTTTCTTACTCTAAACAAACAAAATCTTCCTTTAGATATTTCTTTTCCTTTTGGACATCCACATATAAATAACTTATACACTTGCCATCCATTAAAACATAATTATTATATACCATTAGCAAAAATTAAACAAGAATTATTTAAAGATAGAATATCTGAATTCTGTTATTTAATGCAATGCTTAGGAGCAACTAAAATTGAAATTAACACCTCTAATAATAAATCAAGAGAAAAGAATTCAAAATCTTCTTTAAAAGTTGATGCCAAACTCGATTATAAAGCAATAAAAGCTGAAACTAACTACGAAAAAAACAGGAAAGAAGAGAATAAACAAATGGAATTATTTGGCATTAAAAAAGTACAAATTTTTAAACCGATTAATAAACCTTACGTTCCTGAAGACTTAATTTGGTATAATTCAGAAACTAGTTGGCAAAGGTTGGTAAATCAAAGAATAAAAGGAAATATAGAGGTTCATACAGAAAGCATAGTTAGTACATTTAATGAAATAGTTTCTAATAATGAAATTACTAAAATAAACGCTGAACTAAAATTTTTATTACCAAAAATTGGAGTTGATTACAATAAAGAAAATGAAATTAATACTAACTCTAGCGAAACATTAGAATGGGCTGTTTCTGTTCAGTTTCAAGATAAAGAATTGCTAGAACAGAAAAAAACAATTGAAATTTCTGAGACAAACAATGAAATTGAAAAATATAAAGAAGATGTATTATTTATGTTAGAAGATGACAGTGTGATTGACGAGAATGAAAGAAAGATTTTAAATAGAAAAATAAAAAAATATGGCCTAACAGAAAGTGAAGCTATAAATGCAGAAAAAGAAGTAATTGCTAATATCTTCAGCGAAAGTGAATTGTTATACATAGAAGAATTAAAAGACATTATGGAAGATGGAGAAATAACGGAAATTGAATTAAAAATACTTGATAGGTATGCAAAAAAGTTTGGGATAAACAATGAAACACAAAAAAAGATAAACGGACTATTTATAAAGTAAAAACTATTGCCAACACCGTATAAAATTAATTGCTGGTTTTAGCCTACTTACGAAAGTCCTTTCGGACTTTCTATCTGTAATTTATTTACTAACTTTAGTGCTTAAATCACACAACTAATCTTATACAAACACGTTGGGTTTCATTAACAAAAAATCGTAAAAATTCAAACTTTTAGATTTTTAATTGAGTTTAAAATATTAGAAAAACTTGTGGAAAAACTATATTGGAATTTTCTCAGAAAACCGTAAAAATATAATTTGAAAATTTTTGTTTTCTAATTATATTTTTCAAAAACAGAAAAATTCCAGTTGAGAATTGTTCTGTAAAAAGTTGGAGTATTTAGAGTTAAATTTTCAAAGCTCTTACTTTAGAAAAATCTCAGAAAGAATAAAATAGAATATAATAGAAAAAACAAATCACGGAATTTAGCAAGTTTGCGGAATTAAAATTCTTTATGAATAATTGCGGAAAAGTAAAATAAAAACAGAATTAAATACTAAAAAAAGAGAATAAATCGCGGAATTTACCAAGTTTGCGGAATTTAAATTCTTTATGGAAATAATTATGGGAAAATTATTTTGACATTAAAAAGTAAAACAGAAAACTAACATAACGAAAACCCAACAACGTGTATAGTTCATTACGGGGGATTTTCTTGCAGAAAATCCTCGCACTTTTACTATCTTTGGTTTAAATTCGGAAAATTGCTGCGCTCTTTTCCGTAACGAAACCATACACAAACACGTTGGCATTCATTATAAAAAAATTCAGAACTTTAAATGGCAGATAATAAACTTCAATCACTAACCGAGATATTTAATGAGAAATTTTTTCGAATTCCTGACTTCCAAAGAGGTTTCTCTTGGGAAACCAATCAACTTGAAGATTTTTGGGAAGATTTAATAAATCTTAAAGAAGACAAAATCCATTATACCGGACTTTTAACTGTTGAGTCAATTTCAAAATCAAGTGTTAAAAATATTGAAAAATGGCAAGATGATTTATGGCTTTTTGAACGTGATTTGAGTGCATATTACTTAATCGATGGTCAACAAAGATTAACTACTTCTATAATTCTTGTCAACGAAATTTTGAACCTATTTAAAGATGACGAAGGTATAAACTTTAAAGAAAAATCATATTGGGTAAATAAATTTTTATACCAAGCGTATGGAGACAATTATAAATCCTACATTTTTGGTTACGAACGAGATAATCCAAGTGATGAATACTTTAAAACTAAAATATTAGAACAAAAATCTTCAACTGCAGACAAAGTACCAGAACAAACACTTTATACATTTAATTTAAAAATAGCAAAAGACTTTTTTCAAAAAAAATTAGAAAAACTTGAAAAAAAAGAAATTGGAGAAATTTTCAAAAAAATAACATCTAAGTTTAAATTTAATTTTTACGAAATCGATGAAGAACTAGATGTTTATGTTACTTTCGAGACAATGAATAACAGAGGGAAACCTTTATCTAATTTAGAACTCTTAAAAAATCGATTAATCTATCTTTCAACATTATTAAATGATGATATTGATATAAGAACAAGGTTAAGAAAAGACATAAACGAAACTTGGAAAACCATATACGAATTTTTAGGAAAAAACAAAGATAATCCAATGGATGATGATGATTTTCTTCGTAATCATTGGATTATGTATTTCAAGTATGACAGAAAAGAATCTGCTTCCTATGCTAAGTTTTTACTTAACAAAAAATTTACAGCTAAAAATGCTATTAAAGGAAAAGTTGAGCTAACTGATATTAAAGAATATATAGACAGTTTATCAAAATCAGTAAAATCTTGGTTTTATATTTTCAATGCTCAATATTCAAGTTATAATGATGAAACAAAAGAATGGCTACAGAAACTCAATAGACTAGGAATGAGTGCTTTTCCACCATTATTTATGGCAACAATGAGTAAATGTAAAGAAGAAGAATTTTTGCCTTTACTAAAATCAGCTGAAAGATTTATTTTTCTCGTATTTAGAATGTCGCAAAGACCATCGAATACAAAAAATAGCCACTTCTACAGATTATCAAATATGTTTTATTTTGGTAAAGACTATTGGGGACAAGGGGAAACAGATATTTTTAAAGTAATTAACGATGTTGATTGGTTAACACAAGGAGAATCTGGAAAGGGAGAAGACTATGTTTATCACGGCTGGTTTGACCTTGAAAAATTTCAAAATTATGTTAAAGACCAAAATGAAAAAGGAGATGGCTTTTATTCTTGGAATGGATTGCGTTATTTTCTTTTTGAATATGAGCTTTATTTACAAAACAAAGCAAAAGGTAACCAAAAAATTTCCTGGTCAGACTTTAATGAACGTAAAAAAGAAGACACTATTGAACACATTTATCCTCAAACACCTAAACACACCTGTTGGACTTCTGAATTTAAAAAATATTCGAAAAAAGAAAAAATAAAACTACTAAACAGTTTAGGAAACTTAGTGCTTCTTGGTCAATCAAAAAATTCGGAATTTCAAAATAAATGCTTTGACTTCAAAAAGAAACATATTAATAAAGAAGGTGACGAAGTTGGTTTTTTTAATGGAGCGTATAGTGAAATACAAGTTTCAAGTTATGATAAATGGACATCTGCCGAAATAAAAGATAGAGGAATTAAAATGTTTTTATTCTTAGAAGAAAGATGGAATATAGATTTTAAAAGTTGGGAAATAGATAAAGAAGAAATTATGTTATTAGATTTTCTAAACAATAAGTAATAATAATCTCTGAAAAAACAACGAAATGCCAACATCATATATAATTTATCGCTAGCTTCTCACCTACTTACGAAAGTCCTCGCGGACTTTCTTGGTCGGTAATTATTTACTAAATTAGGTGCTTGAAATACGCAACAAATCATATACAAAAACGTTGGCAAACATTTACCAATTGAATCGTCCTGAAATAGGTTGACTAAAAAATAAACATTTAATTATAGTCACTTATGAAAACACAAAATGAACACTGGCGAAAAAAAAGCTATCAAAAAGTAACACTCGAACTCAAATTATCTGTCGTTGACCAAATTCTAAATGGTCAGATCTCTACTAACTTTGCTTCCAAAAAATATGTCGTTCCAAGAACTACAATTGCCTATTGGATCAAAAAATATACTACTTTAATGCAACAAAATACTGGTATGAGTAAATTAGATGAAATTAAAAAACTAAAGGAACGTATTGAAGAACTGGAGTTTGTAAAAGACTTTCAGCAAGATATTATTGCGGATATGGAAATCATCACAGGTGTTGGTATGTCAAAAAAGTCGTTGCCCAAAACATTAGCGAAAGAGATAGCACTAAAAAAGAAAAACCGTTTAAAAGAAAATGGTTCTATCAATGTTTTGGGATTAGTAAACAAGCCTTTTACAAAAGAGAAAAAGTAAAACAAACCAAAGCTATTAACGACATTAAAATAATTACGATGGTCAAAGAATATCGTAAAAAAGTAAGCTCCAGAACTGGAGGTAAAAAACTATATAAAGAACTTAAAAATCAGTTAATTGAACAAGATATTAAAATCGGTAGAGATAAGTTTTTTGAAGTATTAAGACTACATAATTTACTGGTTCCTAAACTCAAAAACTACATAACTACCACGAATTCTAATCATTTATTTAAAAAGTACAAAAACCTCATTATAAACAAAATACCTACGAGACCTGAACAACTTTGGGTAAGCGACATTACATACATTAAAACAGAAAATGGACACAACTATTTAGCTATTGTAACAGATGCATACTCAAAGAAAATTATGGGATACAAACTAGATAATCATATGAGAGTATCACTCTGTAAAGACGCTTTAAAGATGGCTTTAAAAAATAGAAAATATCCATCTAAAAAATTGATTCATCATTCTGATAGAGGTATGCAATACTGTTGCCCTGAATATACTCTGTTTGCTGAAAATAATGGAATAACAATGAGTATGACAGAGCAATATGACCCGTATGAAAACGCTATTGCTGAGAGAATCAATAGAACGTTGAAATATGAACATGGACTGAGAAACTGTCTTAAAAATACTTCTATTGCTCAAAAGTTAGCTAAACAGGCGGTAGATATTTATAACAATTTAAGAACTCATTTTAGCCTTGACTTAAGGAAACCTGCGGAAGTGTATTTAAATCCAAACATCAAATACAAATCGTATCGAAAAAATAATGTAAATTTGACTGAACTAACAATTTAAAAATAAACATAGTTCAAAATGTTTTTTGCCTTCTAAACGGCTAAAAAAATAGTTTGAACGGTATAAATTAACCTGAAAAAAGGTCAACCTATACCAGGACAATACAAAAAAATTTTATAAATCAATGTTTTTAGTATCTAAAGTAAATTTTTAAATGACGGAAAAATTTTCGGAAAAGTTCTATTGAAATATTGTTCGTTACATAAAAATCAGCTTGAAAAATTTCAGCTTTTAATTATATTAATTTCAGAAAAACATCAAAAAACATTTTGAAAACACTCGGTTTTTAAGAATCATTTTTACAAACGGAAAAATTCCAGTTGAGAATTATTGCGGAAAAATCAACAACGGAAAAATGTGAGTTTTAAAAGTTTAAATCTATCGCTTCTATTTTTGGAAAAACCTCAGAAATATTGAAAAATGGAATTTAATATCAGAGCGTGAGAATCAAAACCGCGGAATTAAACTCTTTGCGTGAAAAGTTTTCTAAAATATTAATTGAAACGGAATTAAAACAAAAACAGCGGAAAAAAACTAAAAACATATAAAACGAAAACCCAACAACGCGCATAATTCATTAAGGTAGAATTTCCTTGCGGAAATTCCTCGCTTTTTTACTATCTTTCGTTCAAATTCGGAAAAGTGCTGCGCTCTTTTCCTTAACGAAATCATACACAAACACGTTGTGCATAATGCGAAAATCGAATCGTGCTGAAATTGAACATTTGAACAAAAACGCCAACGTGCAAACAGCACATTTGGTTTTTTGCCAACACATAAGCCAACGCTGAAAAAACCAAAAGAGCTGTTTTTTTTTGCCAACGCTCAACCGAAATGAGGAAAACCGTAAGAAAAGAAACAGAATAAATAGTATTTTAGAAAAATCAAAACCGACTAACAAACACTAACCAAATCAATGATATTAAATATAACTCACAAATTAAAAGTGTTTTATGATTATTTTATATGCTCATTACTATTTGTGAAAAATTTACTTTTTACTAAAAAACTTGTAGTAAATAACTTTTTGTACACTACCAAAATAATTATTCAAGGAAATGAGGCAGAATTAAATTGGCAAACAACAGGTTGTCACAAAATCTTAATAAAGGGTTTAGGAATATTAACGGGTAATTCGTCAAGCACAAGGATTATTCTAAAAGGTAAAATAAATCCTATAAAAATAATCTTCTTTGGAATAGGTGGTCAAAAAGAAATTAGAGACATAGTTATTAAAACCCAATTACCTTTTCTTGTAAATAAATTTGATGCAAATTATAAAAAAACAAATCTTACCTCAATACCGTTTTCCCAACAAAATTTAAAAAATATATTGATAAGTTCTTATCATTTGAAAGAGCCAAAGAGTATTAAATTAAAAAAGACCACTATTATTCCAATCAAATTAAAGGCGCAATTTGAGCCTTTTATCAAATCAAACTATCCAATCAAATCTTAAAATATGGAAAGAGACTTCTACAAAAGCCCAAAAGGTTCAAAAATAATGAAATTCTTCTGGAAAGCCTCAGGAGGTGACAGTTACATCTTAGAGCGTTCAACTTATTCTGACCAAGTTAAATATATGTGCCTTGGTGGTATTATTGTCGCTACTGGACTAATGGCAGCATTAGCTGGAGGATATGCTTTTTATACAATTTTTGAACCAAAAGGATCTGCTATAGAAGTCGATACTGTAAGCTGGACTACATCATTAATTTCTGTAGTTTTCGGTATATTTTGGGGTTTGATGATTTTCAATCTTGACCGCTTTATTGTTTCAAGTACAGGAGTTGGTGATGGTACTGAGGCAATTACTTGGGATGAACTTAAAGGTGCAATTCCTCGTTTGCTTATGGGTACAATTATAGCATTAACAATTTCAAAACCTGTAGAAATTAGAATGTTTAAATCTGAGATTGATGCTGAACTTCATACAGAGCAAATGAAGAAACAGCAAGAATACCTTGGTGAAATTAATTCAATCTATGCAGATAGGATTCAAAATGAAACGAATAAAATTGATAAATGGGAAAGTGAAATTCAAAATAAAGAAGAGAGATATGTTGAATTAGAAAATTTGCTTACTAAAGAGATGAGTGGTCAAGCTGGACCTCGTGGATATGGACCAGAGGCAAAAAAAATTGAACAGCAAATGGGAAGGCTGGATAAAGAAATCAAAATAATAAAAAATAAAAATATACCCTTAGTAGAAGAATCTTATGAGAGTATTAAAAAATTTGAGGTAAACAAGCAAAAAGATATCAGCAATGCAGAGGTCGTTTCATCTGGTTTAGATGGTTTATTAGAAAGAATAAAGTTAGCACATAAAATAGCAGGATTTTGGATTTCGTTATTTATAACTTTACTTTTTTTAGCAATAGAATTGACACCTATTTTCTTTAAATTAATGCTGATAAAATCACCTTATGATTTCCTTAAACAAAATGTACAAGAATTAATTAAAGCAGAACAAGGCATTTATATTCAATACAATTACCATAAAGATAAAAATGGTCAAGAGCGAGATTTAATTAAACATCTCGAATCAGAAAAGTTATTACTAGAAAAGAAACAACTACTAAAAGCTCAAGAAGAATTAACCCAATATGCCATATCCAAATACAAAGAGGATATGATGAAAAAAATAGATAAAAACCCTGAATCATTTATCAAGTCTGATACTGTATAATATTAAGAGAAATGAAACTTAAACAGTTTTTTTGGACACTATCTGGTGATGATGTAAACGTAATTGCCAAGTGTAACAATAAAACCAAAAGACGTTTTACGTCTATTGGGATTTTGGTTGCAGTAATTTTTACATTATCCTTTACGAGCTGTTATTTTGCTTTTACTAAACTACTTCAAAATTTTTGGGGAGGTATTTTGATTGGATTATTTTTTGCTTGGATGATTACCAATATTTACTTATTTCTACTTTACACATTATCAAAAACTGGATTTCCATACGTTCCAAATAAATTTGCTCGATTTATTTCAGTTGGAATACGGCTAATTTTTATTGCTTTTATTGCAATTATTGTGTCCAAGCCTATTGAAAGTATTGTTTTTTCAAAACAAATTGAATACGAAATTTTATCATTCAAAAAAGAAAAAATTAAACGTTACACAAAAACAACTAGTAAGTACATAGATAAAGAGATTTTAGAATACGAAAAACTTCTAGTTGGAAAAAATGATAAATTCTATCTTAATTTAATTAAAAATAGAAATGAACGAAAGTCTTCACTAATTGCCTCAATGAACAAATTAGTTAACAAGTCTAATTATTACATACAAGGTATTATCATTTTGAATAACAAATATCCTATATGTTGGTTAATAACAATTTTGATTATTTCGATGTTTATTATTCCAACATATCTTAAAATTTTTATACATAAAGACAGTATATTCTATAAGACAAAACACTATGTAGAATCACATCTAGTAAAGTATGAGTACGAACTTTTTAAGGAAAAGTACAATGAAATTATTCGACATAATTATGGTATTGATGTTCATTTTACAGAACATTACTCTGATGCACCATTTAACACAAAAAGAATAGTAAATAAAAGAGAGATTCACAAAGAAGAAGATTTATTAGCTAGTTTATATGCCTAAATATGAAATCATAGAAAACCATATTGAGAGAAGGACTTACATAAAAGGTAAGTTTAAAGGCAAATTTATTGGGTATTTTGACCCAAGAAAATCTGATGTAAAACACGAAAATTTTTATGACCTTGAAGTAATTTCTGGTGAGATTAAAACTACTAAGAAAAAGTCAAACATAAGACATTGGGAAACAGGCGAAC
Source organism: Tenacibaculum insulae (assembly GCF_964512435.1). Classification (GTDB taxonomy): domain Bacteria; phylum Bacteroidota; class Bacteroidia; order Flavobacteriales; family Flavobacteriaceae; genus Polaribacter; species Polaribacter insulae_A. The sequence goes on from NZ_OZ208512.1 coordinate 243,092, forward strand.
CAGAAAAGTTTCAAAATATCCAAAAATTCTTAACAAAGCTTCCAGAAAATTTACCACTTGAAATTACTTATGAAAACGGGGAAACCAAAACCTACAATGTAAATTTAAATGACAAAAAACTTAGTAATTACAAGCTTTCAAGTCAGGTTTATGAAAACAATAAAGTGTTTGGCGATATCTCAGGAAGTATTTCAGGGTATTTAAAGCATTTTGACATTGAATATGTTGAAGTAGAAATTAATGATAAAAAAACAGAAAAAACTACTTTACCCACATTACCAGATAAGGTTAAAACAAAAAAGCAAACTGGTAACACAGAATTAAATGGAAACTACAAGCGTTGGGAATATTATTATTCTGACAAATCTAAATATTGGGGTTCTTGGGAAAAACAATACAAAACTAATTCAGACTTTTCATTTTGGGAAACCTTAGGTTTAATAATTCAAATCATTGTAGCTGGAATTATCATAATTCCTCTTCTAATATTTGGATGGAAAATTATTTTACCAATCGCAATTTTAATAGGAATAATATATTTAATCTCACTTTTAAGCAATGTATTTTTAAATCTTTTTAAATGGTTTTTTAGGTTTACTGGTATTGCAATTTTAGTATTAACCGTTTTTGGTATAATTTCACTTTTTTCAAACTCTATAAAAACAACTGTTTCAAAAACAAATATTGATTTTGATAATGAAAAAGAAATAAGTGAAACAAAATTGAACCCAATAATTGGAGATAGTATAATTTCACATCACAGAATTTGGCAAGATTATACTAACCAATTGTACGAAACAGACTTAGAAATAAGATTGTCTGATTATCAAGATGCTTCTCAACTAAGAAATAATTTATCAATTCCTTTAAATAATACAACTCAATACAACAGAATTGTATCCACTATCCACAACTATGATTTAAAAAAGCTCGACTTGGTATATTCTAAGTTAGATAGCTTGCAGTCCCAAAACAGTTTGAATAAAATTCAATTTGCAGAGGTTATTGTTTCTTTAATTCAAGATATACCTTACTCATTAATATTGAGTGATGCGTGTGATGCAAGTATATATAATGATGAATTCATAAAAGAGTATTTGAATGGAGATGGTAACTGTTTAAGTAATACGAGATATGGCCTACTTACACCTGTTGAATTTATGTCAACCTTAAAAGGTGATTGTGACACTAGAACTCTTTTACTATTTACAATACTTAATCATTATAATTACGATGTTGCAATGTTATCAAGCGAGCTTTATAAACATTCAATAATTGGAATAAATCTGCCATACCAAGGTATTTCAAAACTCATAAATGGAAAAAAATATATAGTCTGGGAAACTACTCAAAAAGGCAGTCCACCAGGTTTAATCTCACGAGAAATTTCCGATATGAGATTTTGGCACATTTCTTTAATATCAAATAAATAATTATCAATATGACAAATATTTTAACTTTATTAGCAGTTTTAGTAAGTACAGCTGTTTCTGTATTTCTTTTAAATAGTTTTGTGAAATTTAAATTAAAAAATAAACTTTCAGAAAATGAACATCCTATAACAATCTCTTATTTTAAAGGAGTTTTGTTTGTTTCAATTGGTTTATTACTTAGTGAGTTATTCACAACATTCCAAACACTTACCAAAATATTACCTAGTCAGCTAGAAAGTAGTAATTTGATATTTAAAGAAGTTTCATTTTATTGTATCTTTTTTGCAATTACATTATTGATTTTTGTTGTTTTATTCTGGATTTCAACATTACTTTTTAATTTACTGAGTAAAGGTGAAAGTATTTTTGTCGAAGTCGCTAATAACAACTTACAATCAATAATATTGTTTTCTGCTATATTGCTAGCTTTTACTTTTGCCATAAAAACCGGTATAACACCATTACTAGATGAATATATACCTTATCCTGAAATGCCAATTTATCGTTAATAAAAAATGATTAGAATAATTAAAATTGCATTAGCAATATTATTGTTTTTATGCTTGTTAGATATGCCTTATGGATTTTATCAGCTTGTTCGTTTTGTGACACTAGTCGGATTTGGAATTTTAGCATATTCAGCAAGAGAAAAGGAAAATAAAACGGAAATGATTATTTACGGAGGACTTGCACTACTCTTTCAACCGTTTTTCAAGATAGCACTCGGTAGAGAAATATGGAATATTGTGGACGTAATTGTCGGAATAGGGCTTATTGCAAGTTTGATAATTAGTAACACAAAAAGCCAACGCTAAAAACCATACACATTTACAGTCGCTCCTTCCAAGCTTCACCAAAACTGTAAAAGAGTAAGTCTTTGCCAACGCTTAATCCGAACCAAATAACAAACATCGGAAAACCAAGTAGAACGTGAAAAGCACTATGCACAACACCGTGTATAATTAATGGCTAATACTCGCCTACTTACGAAAATCCTTGCGGATTTTCTATTCGGTTTTTATTTACTAAATTTAGTGCTTGAAAACGCCACAAATCATAACACAAACACGTTGGCTGTAATTATGAAAATTGAATCGTCCTGAAATAGGTTGACTAAAAATTAAACATTTAATTATAGTCACTTATGAAAACACAAAATGAACACTGGCGAAAAAAAAGCTATCAAAAAGTAACACTCGAACTCAAATTATCTGTCGTTGACCAAATTCTAAATGGTCAGATCTCTACTAACTTTGCTTCCAAAAAATATGTCGTTCCAAGAACTACAATTGCCTATTGGATCAAAAAATATACTACTTTAATGCAACAAAATACTGGTATGAGTAAATTAGATGAAATTAAAAAACTAAAGGAACGTATTGAAGAACTGGAGTTTGTAAAAGACTTTCAGCAAGATATTATTGCGGATATGGAAATCATCACAGGTGTTGGTATGTCAAAAAAGTCGTTGCCCAAAACATTAGCGAAAGAGATAGCACTAAAAAAGAAAAACCGTTTAAAAGAAAATGGTTCTATCAATGTTTTGGGATTAGTAAACAAGCCTTTTACAAAAGAGAAAAAGTAAAACAAACCAAAGCTATTAACGACATTAAAATAATTACGATGGTCAAAGAATATCGTAAAAAAGTAAGCTCCAGAACTGGAGGTAAAAAACTATATAAAGAACTTAAAAATCAGTTAATTGAACAAGATATTAAAATCGGTAGAGATAAGTTTTTTGAAGTATTAAGACTACATAATTTACTGGTTCCTAAACTCAAAAACTACATAACTACCACGAATTCTAATCATTTATTTAAAAAGTACAAAAACCTCATTATAAACAAAATACCTACGAGACCCGAACAACTTTGGGTAAGCGATATTACATACATTAAAACAGAAAATGGACACAACTATTTAGCTATTGTAACTGATGCATATTCAAAGAAAATTATGGGATATAAACTAGATAACCATATGAAAGTATCACTCTGTAAGAACGCTTTAAAGATGGCTTTAAAAAATAGAAAATATCCATCGAAAAAATTGATTCATCATTCTGATAGAGGTATGCAATACTGTTGCCCTGAATATACTCTGTTTGCTGAAAATAATGGAATAACAATGAGTATGACAGAGCAATATGATCCGTATGAAAACGCTATTGCTGAGAGAATCAATAGAACGTTGAAATATGAACATGGACTTAGAAACTGTCTTAAAAACACTCCTATTGCTCAAAAGTTAGCTAAACAGGCCGTAGATATTTACAACAATTTAAGAACTCATTTTAGCCTTGATTTAAGAAAACCAGCAGAAGTACATTTAAATCCAAACATCAAATACAAATCCTATCGAAAAAATAATGTAAATTTGACTGAACTAACAATTTAAAAACAAACATAGTTCAAAATAGTTTTTGCCTTCTAAACGGCTAAAAAAATAGTTTGAACGGTATAAATTAACCTGAAAAAAGGTCAACCTATATCAGGACAATACAAAAACTTCTGAAAATTCAACAAAATTTGAAAAATCAAAAAATAATTATATATTTGTATTATACAAATTGAATAATACCATTTGATTATGACAAAAAACATACTACCTGATTTACTCTATTCTTGGGAGGAAACTTATAAAAAAGGACAACTAACTTTATGGATATTTCTTGCGTTGAAAGATGGACAAAAATATGTTGACGAAATTAAAGGGTTTATAGAAAGTAAATCCAAAAACACAATTAACTGTGAAGAACAAAGTCTTTATAGAAATTTGCGGAAATATGAACATATTGACGTAGTAACATTTGTAAATAAAAAAGGAAATAAAGGACCTGACAGGAAATACTACTTCTTGACCAAAATGGGAACTGAATTACTTGAAAAGTTTATCGAAAGAAACATAGAACTGTTTTTTTCCACCGAAATAAAAAACCTTCTAAAAAAATAAAAAGATATGAAAACATTAATAACAAATAATTTATTAAAATTTACTTTAGGAACAATTATTCTGACAATATTATTCCGAATTGTATTAAGTACATCAATTACTAACAAAATGACTTTAGGAGTTATTATATGCGCAATTGTTTATGGAATTTTAATGTGGTTTAACGGAAGATACTTTGGGAGAAAAGAATATGAATACCTTCCAATTTATGATATTGGATTTAGATTTCACTTATTTACATTTTTAGCTCATAATCTAGTTTCGGTATTATGGTTTGTATTTGCTTTTGAATCAAAATATGAGAATATTAAAGTAATTTATATCACAGCTTTAATTTGGTCAGTCTTTTTAATTATGCACTTGATTTATTATCTTTCAGTCAGAAAATCATCAATAAAGAATTTAGATAAAGAAAATCTATTTGAATAAAAAAACTACACCTAACACCGTATAAAATTAATTGCTACTACTCGCCTACTTACGAATATTCCTGCGGAATATTCTAGTTCGTGTTTTTTTGCTAAATTAGTGGCATTAAACAACGCAACTAACATTATACAAAAACGTTAGCCACAACCAAAAACTGGAGGTAAAAAACTATATAAAGAATTTAAAAGTCAGTTAATTGAATAAGATATTAAAATCGGTAGAGATAAGTTTTTTGATGTATTAAGACTACATAATTTACTTGTTCCTAAACTCAAAAACTACATAACTACTACAAACTCTAATCATTTATTTAAAAAAACATAAAAATCTCATTATAAACAAAATACCTACTAAACCCGAACAACTTTGGGTAAGTGACATTACATACATTAAAACAAAAAATGGACACAATTATTTAGTTATTTCGGAGAGAATCAATAGAACGTTGAAATATGAATACGCTTTAAAAAAGATCATTAAAAATACCCAAAACTAGGTATTTACAAAGAACTTAATTTCTTTTATTTTTAAAAACTAAAGTGTTTTATGTATAAAAAAATACAACATTTACATTTTTCACACAAGTAATTCTTTAAAGAACATTTAAAAAGAAAAATATATCTAGGTTTTACTAAAAAAAACACAACCTCTTTTATAACAATACATAACTGAGTTTAATATTGGGAACAAACCGAAAAGCCAATTAAATTTTGAAGTAGGTCTAATTAAAATTATTTATATCATGAAAAATTATTTTTTTAAAATTATTACTGTATTTACATTAATTATCTGCTTTATTGCTTGCAGCGAAAATGATGAACCTGAAATAACTCCTCCAACAGTAATTAGCAATACAACAATAGATAATGTGGAGATAACTTTTACTACAATTAAAATTAACGGGATAATAACACCTAATGAAGAAAATGAAATTATTTCTCGTGGTATTTGTTGGAGTACAAATGAAAACCCTACAATAAATGACAATAAAACTACCGAAACATTAAACACATTTTCTAGTATAATTACTGGATTAACAGCAAATACTATGTATTATTTTAAAGTTTATGCTACTGATAATTCAGGAACAAACTATTCTTCTGAGTTATCTTTTAGCACCAGCTCTTTAGAGAACTCAACTTGGGATTTTTTATTAATACATGATCCAAATACATCAACAGGTTCTTGGAATGCTGACGTAACTTTTAACCCTGATGGAACAACTATTTATGACGAACCTAGTAACCCTGGAGCTTACTTAACAAATGGTACTTGGTCTTTAGACGGAAATAACTTAACATATGACTTAGATTCATCAGAAACAACAAATACTTCTTATCAATTTACAGGTGTTTTAGATGCTGATACCATGTCTGGAACCTATACTTTTAATGGTACCCCTGATAAAACCTGGACTGCAACAAAATATTAAAAGTAGATACAACAATACATCTATTAATTACCTATATAAACCTACTTATGATCTTTTTCACAAGTAGGTTTAGATTAAAAACTGATATTTTTAAAACATCCGATTTATAATATAAACAAAGAGTAAAACTTCTATATAAATCAAAATATTGAATAAAAATCATATTAAAAACAATCAACCTCAAGGAGTTAGTATTATACTAATTGTAATTGCCACAACAAAACAACAAACTTAAAAACTACTTTTTAAAATCACTTGGGTTTACGCCTACTTTCTTTTTAAAAATTCTATTAAAATGACTTGAGTCTGTAAACTTTAGTTTCTCCGCTATTTCGTTAATGCTTAAATGCGTTTGTTTTAGTAAACGTTCTGCCATTTTTATTTTGGTTTCTATAACATATTGTTGCAACGAAATACCCGCATGTTTCTTAATAAAAACACTTACATAATTGGGCGATAAATAAAACTGATCGGCAATCGATTTAATCTTTACCTTTTCTTTATCCAACACATTTTGCCTAACATAAGTTAAAATACCATCTATTTTCTCTTTATTAGAAATCGTTTGTATTCCCCTATTTTTTATGGTAGATTTTAAGTTTCGTGATAAGATGATTAGCAAGGCACCAAACAACTCGGTAAGCACATTGCGATTGTAGGATAAGGCATTTTCCATTTCACTTTTAATAAGTGTATATAAGCCCATTAATTGTTGTTGGTCGTTTTTACAATGCACCACGCTTTCAGCAATAATATTCGCATGAAAAACAACAGTATCAATACTTTTTCGCCAATAATTGCTAGAAGAAAACGAAGCTTTTTCTAAAAACAACTGCTCCGTAAACTTTATAATACCAAAGGTGGTAGGTTCGGCAACCACAAACTCATGCTCATCTTTTGGCGTTAAAAAAAAGATGTCGCCTTTATTGTAATTGATAATGCTATCATTTAAAATATGTTGTCCGCTTCCTTTTAAAATAAAAGTAATCTCAAAAAAATTATGCTTATGCCTTGGGTAGCCCCATTCACCTACAGCTTCAAACTCTAGTACATCTAAATTTTTGGTAATATAAAAACGTTTTGCCACAACTTACAACATATAAGTACAAAAATACAATGAATTTATACAACAACAAATCTTTAAACCTACAATATATTTGTACCAACAAATTAAAATAGCAATGATTAATAAACAAGAAATATTAGCCGCATACAACTACCGACACGCATGCAAACTATTTGATACCAGCAAAACAGTAAGCGATGCAGACATGGAGTTTATCCTTAAAACAGGATTATTATCGCCCAGCTCTTTCGGATTTGAACCTTGGCATTTTGTAGTCGTTCAAAACAAAACATTACGAACCAAATTAAAAGAAAGTGCTTGGGGAGCAACTGCAAAGTTAGATACTGCAAGTCATTTTGTTTTAGGATTAACCATGAAAAGTCCGCTAACGAAATACGACAGCAAGTACATTGGCGATTTTATGAAAAACGTACAAGAACTGCCCGAAAATGTAGTAGAAGGAAAAGGAAAAATGTATCAAGAATTTCAACAATCTGATTTTGACTTAACCGATGATAGAAAACTATTTGATTGGGCAGCCAAACAATGCTACATTCCTTTAGCTAATATGATGACAAGTGCTGCCATGATTGGCATTGACTCCTGCCCCATCGAAGGATTTAACCAACAAATAAGCGAAAAAATAATACAAGAAGATTTAGGCATTGATACCCAATTATATGGCTTATCGTACATGGTAGCTTTTGGCTATCGGGTAAACGAACCCAGAGCAAAAACACGCAGACCATTAACCGAAATAGTAACTTTTAAATAACACAAAACAATGAAAAAAACATTAATAATACCCATAGCAGTAGCAGCAACGCTAATAATTTCGCTTACAGCATTTAAACTAAAAGACGACAAACCAGCTAAAAGTTACTGGCCTAACGATGCACAACTGGTTATTTCGGTATCCATGCAATTTGAAACAGGCGGGCAACCCGAAGGAGCAGAAAGTCCTTTTTCGGGCAACCCATTACCCAAAGGAAACCCCGATATGCCTGCCGAAAGCTGGTTTAGATACGGAGCAAAAGAAGGCATTTACCGCATGTTAGACCTTTGGAAAAAGCACGACATTAAAGTAACCTCTCACGTAGTAGGCGAAGCAGCAATAAAATACCCTGAAGTTGCCCAAGCAATTGCCAATGGCGGACACGAAATTGCAGCCCACGGAATTGCTTGGAGCGACCAATGGAACTTAAGTTACCAAGATGAATTAGCCTTTATAAAAAAAGGAATTGACACCGTTGAAGCCATCACCGGAAAAAGAGGCAGAGGCTACAATGCCAACTGGTTACGAAGAGGCCCAAACACCCTTAAAGTTTTGCAAGATTTAGACTTTTTATACCACATTGACGACCTAAGTAGAGACGAACCATTTATTACCAAAGTAAGAGGCAAAAATTTTGTGGTAATGCCATACACCTTACGCAATAATGATATTGTAAACATTGCAGGTAAAAACTGGAGTCCCGACCAACACTTAGCACAATTAAAAATGGAATTTGACCAATTGTATGCCGAAGGAGCCAACAAAAGAAGAATGATGAGCATTAGCATGCACGACAGAATTGGAGGAGCACCAGCAGTTGTAAACGCGCTAAACCAATTTATTGAATACGCCAAACAACATAAAGGCGTTGTGTTTATGCGAAAAGATGAAATAGCCAACATGGTTAAAAACGACCCCAACACACCAATAGATAATTCAGAAATTAAATTTAATAAATAGGAGCCGGGAACCTGCTTTCGCTACTCAATCTTTTTGCCGAAAAAGCAAAAAGGATTTCAAACAAATAGCTCAATCAGGGCTACAAAAAAAATAACCATGAAAAGCACAATAACACTATTAGCATTAGCACTTACAGTTACTGTAAATGCACAAAATAAACTTCCTTTTCAATTAGAAAAAGATTGGGAAACCACAGGTTTCGAAAATCCAGAAAGCGTTGTTTTAGATGAAACAAACAACACACTTTATGTCTCTAACGTAAATGGAGCACCTACCGATAAGGATGGCAACGGATACATTTCTAAAGTAAGTTTAGAAGGAAAAATTACCACTCAAAAATGGATTACAGGCTTTGATGCCCCTAAAGGCTTAGTCATTTTTAAAAATAAATTATACGTTACCGATATTGATAAAATTGTAGAAATAGACATTCCAACCGGACGTATCGTAAAGAGCTACAAAGCCGATGGAGCAACCTTTTTAAACGACATTACTGTTGATGAAAAAGGAACTGTTTTTGCCAGTAATACCTTTGGCTTTAGCGGTATCTATAAATTGCCCGCAACAGAAAACAGAAAAGCAGAACTATGGCTAAAAGATGAAAAGTTAAATATGCCCAATGGCTTAACTATTTCAAAAAACAAACTAATGGCTGCCGGTTGGGGAGTAGATTTAAACTCCGAAACTTTTGCAACCAAAGTATCCGGAAAACTATTAAGTGTAGATCTAAAAACCAAAGCTATTGAAACCATAACAGCACCCATTGGAAATTTAGATGGCCTAAGTCAAACCATACACGGATACTTATTATCCGATTGGTTTGCAGGTAAACTATTGTACTATGCCAACAAATCAAAAACCACTACCAAGGTAATTGATTTACCAAAAGGAAGTGCCGATACCTATTTTGATAAAAACACCAAATCGGTTTTTATTCCTTTAATGTTAGATAATAAATTATTGAAATATCATTTTAAAAAATGAAAATAACTACCATAAATAAAAAAGGAGATTGGAGTTTCCCGTGGAATGACACCTTAATAAAAGCAGCTAAAGAAAATAAGAACAACAACAATGTTGGTGAGCAACTGCTGTTAGAAACCGACCAAGTTAAAGTTTGGAGCATCCATTTACCAGCAGGAGCTACTTTACCTTTTCATCAACACAGCAAACCTTATTTTTATACTGCAAAATGTAAGGGAAAATCACGCTCTTATTACACTAATGGAAGTGTAATAGAAACCACTTACCAAAAAGATGACATCAAATATTTTAATGATTTAAGTAACAAGAATTACTTTGTTCATAACTTAGAAAACATAGGAACAACAACACTCATTTTTACTACGGTAGAATTTAAAAACTAAACTCATGAAAAACACCTTATTTACACCGTACAACATGAACGGAATTGCATTGGAAAATCGTTTTTTAATGGCACCAATGACACGTTCTAGAGCCACACAACCAGGAGATGTTCCGAATGCTTTAATGGCAGAATATTATGGTCAAAGAGCCAGTGCTGGTATTATTATTACCGAAGCAACACAAATATCCTTACAAGGAAAAGGTTATGCTAAAACTCCCGGAATTTACATTCCAGAGCAAATAGAAGGTTGGAAATTAATTACCGAAGAAGTACATAAAAAAGGAAGCAAAATTTTCTTGCAATTATGGCACGTTGGCAGAGTTTCTAGCTCGCAAGTAAACGGCTTGCAACCTATTGGACCTTCTGCAAAAATTGCCAAAGAAACCAGTGTATATATTTTTGATGGCGCCCCTAATGGTGATGCTACTTTTGTACCTGTTGAGTCTCCTAAAGAAATGACACAGGCTGACATTAACCAAGTAATAGAAGATTTTAGAATTGGAGCAAAAAATGCCATAGCCGCAGGTTTTGATGGCGTAGAAATACACGGTGCAAATGGTTATTTAATCGATCAGTTTTTAAGAAGCAATTCCAACATAAGAACGGATAAATATGGCGGAAGCAAAGAAAATAGAGTTCGAATTCTTACAGAAATCACAGAAGCAGTTGTAAATGAAATAGGGGCAGAAAAAACAGGCGTTAGATTATCTCCTTTTATCAGTTTTAAAGACATGAATGATCCAGAAATTTTAGACACGATTATGCTGGCAACAAAAAAAATGGAAGAAATTGGAGCTACCTACATTCATTTATGCGAAGCCGACTGGGATGATGCACCCGAAATTCCGACCAGCTTTAGAACAGAATTACGCAGCACATTTAGTAAAACAATTATTGCCACAGGTAACAAAACGCCCGAGCAAGCAAATACGCTATTAGCAAGTAATTTAGTAGATATTGTTGGTTTTGGTCGTAAATTTTTAACCAATCCCGATTATCCTCAACGAGTTAAACAAAATGCACCAATGAACCAAATTAGCGACAACCACACCCTATTTGGTGGTGGAGATGCCAGAGGCTATACCGATTACCCTTTTTTAATTTAAAAAATTTTACAACAACTATATAAAAGTGTAATTTCGTTTTTTTACAAGAAACTAAACTTAAATATATGAAAAACCTATCTCTAATTTTTGTGCTACTTATTTCAACATTTATTTCGTGTTCAGATTTTGACACAACAATAAATTCTAAAAACGAGTTTAAAACTATTGTTTTTCCTGATGGATCTAAAGCTTATTTAAATAAAAATAGTACAGTTGAATATAATAATGATTTTAAACAAAGAATTGTTTCACAAAACGGAGAGGCTTTTTATAGTGTTAAGCACAACGCTTCTCCCTTTATCGTTAAAACTTCAACAGGAGAAATAAAAGTACTTGGTACAGAGTTTAATGTTAATACAACTAATAACAAATTAGATGTAGAGGTTGAAAAAGGAGCTGTTGAAGTAAAAGTAAATAAACTTGTAAAAAAAGTTAAAAAAGGACAAAAAGCTTTATTTGATGATGTAAAAAAAGGAATTAAAATTGGGAAGGCTGAGTTTAAACATAAAAAATGGAGAAGAGAGTTTAAAAAAGTTAAAAACGATCTAAAAAAAGGAGCAAAAAAAGTTGGTAAAGAGACTAAAAAAATAGGTAATAGTATTAAAAAAGTTTTTAAAAATTAAAATAATATTTCTTTATTTTTTAGTTTTTAAAAACTCAAATAAACAATAATTACTCATTATCTGTTTATAAATATTTTGAGTTAACAAAGCCTGTTTTTCTATGGTTTTTGGCTTAAATTTGTATTCCATCATTTAAAAAAATTACATGACTACTTTATTCATAAACATTAAAGAATTAATTCAAGTTAGGGCAGCTAGTGTTAAAAAAGTTTCAGGAAAAGAAATGAACGTTTTACCTACTATAAAAAATGCTTTTTTATTCGTTAAAAACGACACAATTCTTGATTTTGGCTCGATGGATAATTTATCTATTTCTGCTGATAAAACTATTGATTGTAAGGGGAAAATGATTTTACCTACTTGGTGTGATTCTCATACACATATTGTATATGCTGGTAACCGCGAACAAGAATTTGTTGATCGAATTAACGGATTAACTTACGAAGAAATTGCAAATAATGGTGGTGGAATTCTAAATTCAGCAAAAAAATTACAAGAAACTTCTGAAGAAGATTTATACCATCAATCTGCCGTTCGACTAGAGGAAGTTATGCAATTAGGTACTGGAGCTGTAGAAATAAAATCAGGGTATGGTTTAACGGTTGATGCTGAGTTAAAAATGTTGCGTGTTATTAAAAAATTAAGAGATAATTACAAACTTCCTATCAAAGCTACTTTTTTAGGCGCACACGCTTTTCCGAAGGAATATAAAAATAACAAAGAAGGTTACATTAATTTAATTATTAATGAAATGTTACCTAAAATAGCCGAAGAAAATTTAGCCGATTTTATCGATGCTTTTTGCGAAACGGGTTATTTCTCTGTAGAAGATACTGACAAAATTTTATCCGCAGGAAAAAGACATGGTTTAACTCCAAAAGTACACGTAAATCAATTTACAACTATTGGTGGTGTTCAAGTTAGTGTAAAACACGATGCCTTATCTGTAGATCATTTAGAAGTGATGAACTCTGATGATATTAATGCTTTAAAAGGAACCAATACCATGCCTGTAGCATTGCCATCTTGCTCATACTTTTTAAGTATTCCATACACACCAGCGCGCGATATTATAAACGCCAATTTACCTTTAGCTTTAGCAACCGATTTTAACCCTGGCTCTACTCCTTCTGGAAACATGAATTTTGTAGTAGCAACTGCTTGTATTAAAATGAAAATGACACCTGAAGAAGCCATAAATGCAGCTACTATAAACGGTGCGTATGCAATGAATTTATCTAATGAAGTTGGGAGTATTACCAAAGGAAAAAAAGCTAATTTTATACTTACTAAAGAAATTTTAAGCTACGGTGCCATTCCTTATAACTTCGGATCGGTGTTGATTGACACTGTTTTTATTAACGGAAAAGCTATTTAAAATGTTACAATTATTTTCTCAAAAAAACATTGCTGATTTTGTAAACCCGAGAGAAGGCGAAACAAAACTAGGCCAAAAAGCACAAACAATTACAACACTTAATGAGCTTAAAAACTCGACTGCTAAATTTGTAATTATCGGTGTACCTGAAGATATTGGTGTAAAAATGAATTACGGAAACGGAGGTGCACATACTGCTTTTATTCCTGCTTTAAAATCTTTTTTAAACACGCAAGAAAATCAATTTATAAACGGTAAAAACATTCTCGTTTTAGGTTATTTAGATTTTTTAAATGAGGCAACTAATTTTGATGGACTTGATAGAGAAAAAGGCGATTTATTAGTAAAAGCTATTGATCAAAAATTATCAGAAATTATTAAAACGATTGTTCAAATCAATAAAATTCCGATTGTTATTGGTGGTGGCCACAACAATTCTTACGGTAATTTAAAAGGATTATCCGAAGCAAAAAAACAATCAATAAATGTAATTAATTTAGATGCTCATACCGATTTGCGTCGTTTAGAAGAACGCCATAGTGGTAACGGGTTTTCGTATGCAATTAAGCATCAATATTTAGAAAAATATTTTATGTTTGGCTTGCACGAAAACTACACACCTCAATATGTTTTTGATTACATACATAGCAATACCGATATTGATTACAACACGTATGAGGAGTTAGAAATATACAAATCTATTCCGTTTAAAAACGAATTGTTACGCGCTAGTAACTTTATTCAGGATAAACCTTTTGGTATTGAAATTGATTTAGATTGTATTCAAAATTTTCCGAGTAGCGCTATGGCACCGAGTGGATTTACAACGCAACAAGCTAGGCAATTTGTACATTATTTTGCTAAAAATAAAAATGCGAATTACATTCATATTTGTGAAGGAGCTCCTGCTGTTGTACAAGATCCATCAGCAATAAATCAAGTTGGTAAGTTTATAAGTTATTTAATTTCTGATTTTATAAAAGCACAACAATTATAATTTCTGATAATTATCTTAATCAATCCAATTTTTAAACTCTTTTACACGTTCTCTACTTACTATAATTTCATCTGCATCAAACGAATGTAATTTTAATTGCAAACGAGAATTTGTGTACGAAACAATATCTTTTATGGCATTTATATGAACTATAAATGTGCGATTTACACGAAAAAAATGTTCGGGATTTAATTGCTCTTGCCAATGCTCTAAAGAGTCATCAATTAAATAATTTCGGTTAGAGTTTGTATGAATATAGGTTGCTTTATTTTCTGAATAAAAGCACTCTATTTCATCAACATGAATAATTTTTATATGTTGACCTACTTTTATGGTGAATCGCTTTTTAAATTTTCTATCAACCGGATTTATCAGTAGTTTACGAATATCATCAATATTAACTTTTACGTCAGATTGTTTTGTTTGATTTTCTTTAAACTTGTTTACCGCAACAGTTAACTCGTCTTCATCAAGCGGTTTTAATAAATAATCTATTGAGTTTAATTTAAATGCTTTTAAGGCATATTCGTCATAAGCAGTTGTGAAAATAATGGCAGATTTTACGGTTACTTCTTCAAAAATCTCAAACGACAATCCGTCTGACAACTGAATATCAAGAAAAATTAAATCTGGATGTTCGTTATTTTGAAACCAATTTATTGATTCTTCAACAGAATGCAACATCGTTTTCACCTCTATATTTAATACCGAAAGCATTCTGTTTAAACGTCTTGCTGCGGGCTTTTCATCTTCAATAATAATAACATTCATAAACTCTAAAATTAATGCTTTTCCATATATTCTTTAATCTTGCGTTCTTCCCAATTTTTACCTAACAAATTTACGATTCCGAAAGTACTAATGGCGTGAAAAATTAAAAATAAGCCCCAAATAAAAAATAATCTATAATTACTTACATCCGATAAAGCTTCTTTAATAGACGCTCCATATTCAATATCTTTATAAATTCTTCTTCCGATAAAAAACAAATTTACCAATATATAAACTGCTAAATGCTTATAGAAGCTCTTAATATCTTCTATTCGTTTTTTTGCTTTTATATATTTTTCTGATTGATTTTGTACTGTATTCATTCTCGTTATTTTTCGTTCATAAATTCATTTACCTTCTTCTGTTCCCAGCTATTTAAAAAAGTAATTTTATATTTAAAAGCATAAATACCGTGTACTAAAACACCAATTGCCCATAATAAAGAATTTACCCAAATGTTTGCTTTTGCCCAATTTAATGAACCTGTATTTTGAATATGAGTTTCAAAAAAATTAAATATTGTATTTGAAAAAAACAATAAAACCAGCATCATTATTACAAAAACTTGTAAATGATTATAAAAGCTTTTAATTCTTTTTACTCTTTTTTCTGCTTGTATATAATTGTTTACTTCCATCATTAAAATTTATGATCATTCATGTATTCCTCTATTTTTTTCTTTTCCCAATCTTTACCAAAAAACAGGTTCGATCCAAAAACTCCCAACCAATGAAACAACAATCCTATTCCCCAAAACAACCAAGTTGAATAAGTTCCGAAGTGAAAAACAGAATCGACAAAACTATAAGTACCATCGTTTGTTAATCCGAAGATAATAACTGCTGATATAAAAATATTTACAACTATATAAACTGCTAAATGAATATAAAATCCCTTTATTTTTTCAACTCTTTTTTTTGCGAGTAAATACTTATGCTCTTGAGTATAATCGTTTGATGTATTATCTATTCTTTCCATTTTTTTCTAATATTTCATTAATCTTACGTTCCTCCCAGTTTTTATCAAATCCAAATCCTGGAAACCCAAACACAACTATTCCGTGAATTAATTGCGCTATAACAATTCCTAATACAGCGTACCAAAACCAATGATAATGAGGTGAGAATATTAAATTAACTGACACAATTGTTATTATTGAAAATATATTAACAGCCAAGTGCATATAAAATGCTTTAATTTCTTTTACTCTTTTTTTGGCTAAAATATATTCGTTTTCTTCTTTATATACACTTTCCATTTTATTGGTAATTTTTATCTTCGTTCATTAATTCTTTAATTTTACGCTCTTCCCAGTTTTTTGAAATGCTAATTTTATTGAATACAAAAACATTTAAAAAATGACAAAACAATCCTATTCCCCAACCTATTAACGAAAACCAAAACCAATGAAAATGTGGTTCGAATTTTAAATTTGCAAAAATTATTATTGGTATAACAATACAGTAAATGGTTAAGTGCGTGTAAAACCCTTTTATTTTTTTTACTCTTTTCTTTGCTAAAATATACTTTTGCTCATCTTTATATACTCTTTCCATTTTATTTGTAATTTTTATCGTCTTTCATCATTTCTTTAATTTTACGCTCTTCCCAATTTTTTCCTAAGAAAATATTATAATTATTTACTTCTAAAAAGTGAAAAGCTAATCCTACTCCCCAACCAAAAATTGGAAACCAAAACCAATGAAATTGTGGCGAAAATCTTAAATTTATAAAAATTAAAAAAGGAATTACAATACAGTACGATGCTAAATTTTGATAAAATTCTTTTAACTTCTCTACCCTTTCTACAGCTCTTACATACTTGCTGTTTTCTATATTATTTGTATTAAACGACATATTATTTGTTTTTGTTAACAGCGGTAAACTCACTGTAAATGTTTTATTATTATTTTTAATTTCTACACGTTTATTGGTTATTAAACCATAACGATCTGCAATATTTCTTAATCCTACTTTTGTACTTTTTCCTATTGCCTCTTTAGGATTAACCGTATTTTGAATTTGTAAAAAACCATTCTCTTCAAAAATGTGAATTTCTAATGGTTTTGTTGATGAAACTACATTATGTTTTACCGCGTTTTCTAATAATAATTGCAACGACAATGGCACTATTTTTAATTCACTATTACTTACCGTTGTAGGAATGTTAAACTGTACCGCATCTTCAAATCGCATTTGCAATAATTCCATATATGTTTTTGCAAATCTCAACTCCTCTTCTAACGGAATTAATTCTTTATTACGTTGCTCTAAAACATATCTGTAAACTTTTGATAGTTTTGTTGTAAAACGTTCAGCTTGATTTGGGTTTTCGCCTATTAAAGAGGTTAACACATTTAAACTATTAAACAAAAAATGTGGATCTAACTGACTTTTTAAGGTTTCAAACTTTGCGGTTTCTGTTTTTGCTACAATTTCGTGCTGTGTAGTTACTTTTTGTACAGAAGCTTTCCAATTTATCATAAAACTACGCGCATGAAAAAAGGTAGCAATTCCTAAAGAAATTATAATCGCAAATAAATGAGACCAAAATAGTTTTCCATCAAAAAAATCAGAAAAATCGTGTTTAAAAATTAGTACATACTGTATGTAATGAATTAATAAAACAGCTATAATGGTATAACAAATAGTTGCTATTACGCCTGCCCAAACTCTTTCGTTTGTTTGCGTAGCCCAGTTCCACCTTGTGTTTAAATAATTATTAATTACTCCGTTACCTAAACCTAAAATAAACGAATACATTGCAGAAAATGAAAATACAATTGCGGCGCCTTTAATGGTAAATTGTTGGTTTATAATTGTAAAAATAACTCCAAAGACTATCGTAAGTTTTAAACATACTAAAAAATCTTTTTTTAAACTTGTAAATGTATTGGACGTGTACTTTTCCATCGATATTTTGTTTCTAAAATTTGATTTCTAAAGATACATCTTTATCAGTAATCATAAACTTTGTATCATTAAAAACAGGAGGTCCGTATGGATTTATATTGTTCGTAGAAACTCCGTAATCTTCCATTGGCATTCCGTTTGGCTGAAAATCCATTTTATCATTCTCATTTTTATCATGAAAACAAATAATTGCATAATCTCCTTGTGGAATTTCTTTAAAAACTACCACACTTTTACCATCTTTAATTATTGATTTAGATGCTTTTATTGGCTTTTTCATAAAGTTATCTTTACTATATAAAGCAAAACTTACTTTTCCTTCATCCGAAGTAACATTTACTACTGTTGCTGTAATTGTTTTATTTTGAGCTGCTAGTTTACCTGTTACAAAAAACAAACTTGCGATTAACATTGTTATTAAAAATTTCATCTTTTAGTTTTTTATGATTAATTACACTACAAAGATGCTCTAGTTGTCTTGTTTTTAAAACTAAATATAACTCAACTGTATTTTTTTAAGGATGAATTGTAACAATTTGTATTTTTGAGCTACTTATAACTAATCAACCATATAAAATTTAGTGAACAAAGAGCTAGAAAATAAGTTTTTATCTGATTTTGAATCCAATCAAAACATTGTACATAAGATATGTAGACTTTATACTACAAATCAAGATGCTCATAACGATTTGTTTCAAGAAATAACGATTCAATTATGGAAAAACTATAGTAAGTTTAGAGGAGATGCTAAATTTAGTACCTGGATGTATCGGGTAGCTTTAAATACGGCTATTTCTTTATACAGAAAATCTACTAGAACTGTAAAAACTAGGGATATTACCGATTATGCTTTTAAAATTAAAGCAGAAGATTATGACGAAACCGAAGAGCTACAATTAAAAGCGTTGTACAATGCAATTCGTAAATTAAATGATATTGATAAGGCGCTTATTTTTTTGTATTTAGAAGATAAACCTTACAAAGAGATAGCAATAACTTTAGGTATTAGCGAAGTAAATGCCAGAGTTAAAATGAACAGAGCAAAAGATAAATTAAAAAAAGTATTAAACCCATCATAAATGGATTTAGATAAATATAAAAAAGCATGGAATAATCAACCTGAAGAAACAAATACTGTTTCTAAAGTTGACATTTATAAAATGGCACATTCCAAATCATCATCAATTGTAAAATGGATTTTTATTATTGGAATTTTAGAGTTTTCATTTTGGATAATTTTAAATATTTGTACCTCTAAAAGTAGCTATTTAGAAATTTATGAGAAATTAAACTTAACCACATTTTTAAATATTACTTATTATATTCATTATGCGGTTATTATTATTTTCTTGTATGTTTTTTATAAAAACTACTGTTCTATCTCTATAATGGATGGCACTAAAGAATTGCTAAAAAAAATATTAAAAGTTCGTAAAACAGTTAAAGTATATGTGTATTATAACTTAATTACTTTTATTATTTTATCAATTATTGTTAACGTAATGATCTTTAGCGATCAAAACAAATTAAAACAAGTTTTTAATGCTGAAGGTATTAATATTAGTGAATCTAGTTTCTTTTCTATAATGTTAGTTACTCAAATTATTTTCTTGTTAATCTTTTTAGTTTTATTCTGGTTATTTTACCAATTACTTTACGGTATTTTATTACGAAAACTTTCTAAAAATCACAAAGAATTATCTAAATTTGACGACTTAAAATAACAACTATGAAAAAATTAATTATTCTTTGTCTTTTTTTATCCTCAGTATCAACTTTTTCTCAGGAATCTAGTTTTTGGGAAAACACACGTTTTGGTGGTAGTTTTGGTTTTAGTTTTGGTAACAACACTACAACACTTTCTATTGCACCTGGTGTAATTTACGATTTTAGCGACGAGTTTTCTATGGGAGGTAATCTTGGTTACTTATACAACAAAAGTAAAGGAACGAGTGCTAACATGTATTCTGCAAGCGTTATTACTTTGTACAGACCAATACCACAAATAGAATTTTCTGCGGAATTATTACAGTCTTACGTTCGCAGAAAAATCGGTACTATTAAAGATAATTATAGCTACCCGTCATTAAATATCGGGGCAGCTTATATTACTGGTAAAGTTACCTTTGGTGTACAATATGATGTTTTATATAAAGAAGATAAAAGTATTTATGCCAATGCGCTTTCACCATTTATAAGAGTATTTTTCTAAAAAATTTTAAGTTCTTTTAATAATTTTTCTAACATCTCATTCGTAAAATCTAAATGTGTAACAAAACGGATTTTACCTTCCCCCATTGAGATTACCAAAATACCTTTTGATTCCATTTTTTTCATAAAATCCGCAGGATTGATATCATCATTCACATAAAAAATAATGATATTCGTTTCAATAGGTTCAACTTTTTTTACATAAGAACAGTTGTTTAAAACAACTCCTATTTCTTTTGCTTTTTGATGATCTTCAGCCAAACGCTCAACATGATTATCTAACGCATAAATTGCTGCTGCTGCTAAAAAACCAGCCTGTCGCATTCCTCCACCAAATAATTTACGTACTCGTAATGCTTTTTCTATATGTTGTTTAGTTCCTATTAAAACAGACCCTACTGGCGCTCCTAATCCTTTAGATAAACAAATCGAAATCGTATCAAACAACTCTCCATATTGTTGCGGAGTTTCATTTTTCGCCACCAAAGCATTAAACAAACGAGCACCATCTAAATGAAAAGCTAAACTATTTTCTTTAGCTATTTTTTGTATTTTCTGTAACTCGTTAAAATCCCAACAAGCTCCGCCACCTTTATTAGTGGTGTTTTCAATACAAACTAATCTACTATAAGATGCATGAATATCTGCTCTACCAGAAACCGCTTCTTTTAATTGCACTGCAGTAAACATTCCTCTATTTCCGCCTATCAAATGAGAAGTAACTCCCGAATTAAAAGCTGCTCCACCACCTTCATAATTATATACGTGCGCCCATTTATCACAAAACATTCTATCTCCTGGCTGCGTATGAATTTTTATAGCTGTTTGATTTGCCATCGTGCCTGAAGGAAAAAATAATGCTGCTTCCATATTAAACATTTTAGCAACTTTTTCTTGCAAGGCATTTACTGTTGGATCAGCTCCAAAAACATCATCTCCTACATCAGCGTTCAGCATCGCTTTTAACATTCCTTTTGTCGGTTTTGTTACCGTGTCGCTTATTAAGTTTATTTCCATTTTTATCTACGATTTTAAAATGTATTTTTGTTGTATGATTACACACGAACAGCTTAAAAATATTACTGAACGAATTGGCAAGTTAAAAGGATATTTAGAGATTGACAAGAAGTTAATAGAAATTTCTAATGAAGAAGAAAAGACTGCTGATCCTAATTTTTGGAATAACCCGAAAGAAGCAGAAGTTTTAATGAAATCGCTTCGTTTAAAAAAGAAATGGGTAAGCGATTATAACTTCGTAATTTCATTAAACGAAGACCTTACTGTTTTGTATGATTTTTATAAAGAAGATGATGTTGATGAAAACGAAGTAATAGAACAATTTGAAAAAACGACCAACTTTTTAGAAGATATTGAGTTTAAAAACATGCTTTCTGAAGAAGGAGATAATTTAAGTGCTACCATTCAAATTACCGCTGGTGCTGGTGGTACCGAAAGTTGTGATTGGGTAGAAATGCTAATGCGCATGTACACCATGTGGGCAGAAAAACAAGGCTTTAAATTAAAAACACTCAACTACCAAGCGGGTGATATTGCTGGTGTAAAAACAGTTACTATAGAGTTTGATGGAGATTATGCCTTCGGATGGTTAAAAGGTGAAAACGGTGTACATCGTTTGGTGCGTATTTCGCCTTTTGATAGCAACGGAAAACGACACACCACATTCGGATCTGTATATGTATATCCTGTAGCCGATGATACTATTGAAATAGATATAAATCCTGCGGATATAGAAATTGTTACTGCACGCTCTAGTGGTGCTGGCGGACAAAATGTAAACAAGGTTGAAACCAAAGTTCAGTTGACTCATAAACCAAGTGGCATCCAAATTCAATGTTCTAACTCACGTTCTCAGCACGATAATAGAGCAACTGCTTTAAAAATGTTAAAATCGCAATTGTATGAAATTGAATTACAAAAACGTTTAGCTACCAGAGAAAATATTGAAGCAGGTAAGCTAAAAACCGAATGGGGAAGTCAGATTCGAAATTACGTAATGCATCCCTATAAATTAGTAAAAGATGTACGTACAGCGCATGAAACCGGAAATGTAGATGCTGTTATGGACGGGAATATTAATCCCTTTTTAAAATCGTACTTAATGTTAAACGGACAAAAAGAAAAGTAAACAATACTAGTCACATCGAGTAAGTTTGTGAAGAATGAGCAAATTTGTATCGAGATGATATCTTTAAAACTTAAAATAAAATGATAAAAATATTTCACAATAATAGATGCAGCAAATCGCGTTGCGGATTAGAAATTTTAGAAAATTCAGGAAAACAATTTGAAGTTGTTAAATACTTAGACAATATTCCGACTAAAGAGGAATTGAAAGAAATTATTTCTCTACTAAACATTTCTCCTATCCAACTAGTTCGTAAAAACGAAAAAATATGGAAAGAAGAATTTAAGGGAAAAGAATTATCTGACGCTGAAATTGTACAAGCAATGGTTAACAACCCTAAACTGATTGAACGCCCTATTGTTATTAATGGGAATAAAGCAGTAATTGGTCGTCCGCCAGAAAATATTTTAGAGATTATCTAAACTTTTGTTAAGCTGAACAGAGTGCAGAAATCTTTTAATTTTAAAGTTTGATTTTATGACTAATAATAACGGTTAATTTTACGTCAAGCTGAACTCGTTTCAGCTTCGCATCAAAATTTTATCACCAACTTTATAAGATTCTGAAATAAATTCAGAATGACGAATCGTAAACGTGATTTAAATTTGCGGCAAACTGAACTCGTTTCAGCTTCATATCAAAATTTTATCACCAACTTTATGAGATTCTGAAATAAATTCAGAGTGACGAATCGTAGAAATGATTTAAATTTGCGGCAAACTGAGCTCGTTTCAGCTTCATATCAAAATTTTATCATCAACTTTATGTGATTCTGAAATAAATTCAGAATGACGAATCGTAGAAATGATTTAAATTTGCGGCAAACTGAGCTCGTTTCAATTTCGTATCACAATTTGCTCATCAACTTTATAAGATTCTGAAATAAATTCGGAATGACGAATCGTAAACATGATTTAAATTTTAGTCAAGCTGAACTCGTTTCAGCTTCGCATCAAAATTTTATCACCAACTTTATGTGATTCTGAAATAAACTTAGAATGACGAATCGTAAACGTGATTTAAATTTTCGACAAACTGAGCTCGTTTCAATTTCGTATCACAATTTGCTCATCAACTTTATAAGATTCTGAAATAAATTCGGAATGACGGATACTTTTGGTGGGATTTATTTTTTCAGAAACTTCGATTCTAAAAACCCAAATCCGTAGCCTATAAATTGTGTAAAAGAAGTAATAATGCTTAAAAAAGCAACTTTTAAATTTTTATTTTGAATTAAAGAATCTATAAAAATTAATGAAAAATAAAATCCGTAAAAAACTATAAACTGCCAATAACCAAAAATTACAAAAAGAATACTGATATCAAATCCGATAATAAATAAACTCGGAAACCAATAGGTAATTTTAGCTGTTTCAGGATATTTTTTATTTAAAATTGGTCTTGCAGTACCAAAAGAAAATGTTTGTTTAAAAAATTGACGAATAGTACTTCTTCGTTTATGATATACAAAGGCTTTTTCTATTAATTGTGTTTCAAAACCATTTTCCCAAAGGCGAAATGTTAAATCGATATCTTCTCCTGTTTTCATCTTAGAAAAACCTTGAGTTTTTTCAAATGCTTTTTTTGACAATCCTAAATTAAAACTACGTGGTTGAAATTTACCAACTGACTTTTTCTTGCCTCTAATTCCGCCTGTGGTTAACACTGAAGTCATTGAATAATTAATGGCTTTTTGTAACGGCGTAAAACTTTTATGCGCTGCATCTGGACCACCAAAAGCGCCTGTAAACTTACTTATTAATCCATTTTTAACTTCGGATAAATATTTTGAAGGAACAATTACGTCAGAATCTAAAATGATAAAATAGTTTCCTTTAGCGCGTTGCATTCCGTAATTTCTACTTGCTCCTGCCCCACTATTTTCTTTAAAAAAATACGAAATACCTAATTCTGAGTTGTATTTTTTTACAATTTCTTCGGATGAATTTCCTGAGCCATCTTCAATAATTACCACTTCAAAATCATCAGAAAAATCTTGTTTTGTAAGACTTTCTAATAACTCGTCTATTTCTTGTGGACGATTGTAAACGGGAATTATAATGGAGAAATTTAGTTTAATAATATCTGTTTTTTGAAGTTTATCAAAAATAAGAAAATAAAAAAGTTGAAAGTTCTTATTTAAAAAAACTTTCAACTTTTTAAAATTATAAATCCTTTTAGGTTACTCTTTAAATTAGCAAATAAACTTAGCCCTGATTGAGCGGTTTGTTTAAGCTCTTTTTAAGTTTTTTTTACTTAAAAAAGCGAGTAGCGAAAGCAGGAAATGGCTTCTAAAAAAACTACTCAAATTTTTCCATTACAGCGGTACTTACACCCATATTTGAGAATCCGCCATCATGAAATAAGTTTTGTAATGTTACTTTTTTTGTTAAATCTGAAAACATTGAAATAGTATAATCTGCACACTCTAAAGCGGTTGCATTTCCTAACGGAGACATTTTTTCGGCATACGAAATAAATCCGTCAAATCCTTTTACACCCTGTCCTGCCGTAGTTGGCGTTGGCGATTGCGAAATGGTATTTACACGCACTTTTTGATCGCGACCAAAGAAGTAGCCAAAACTACGCGCAATGCTTTCTAAGTACGCTTTATTATCAGCCATATCGTTGTAATCTGGAAAAACGCGTTGCGCTGCCATGTAGGTTAATGCAACGATACTTCCCCACTCGTTCATGGCCTCTTTATTGTATAAAACATTCATTACTTTATGAAAAGATACCGCAGAAACATCCCAACCTTTGGTTGTGAAATCGTATTTAGAATCGGTATAATGACGTCCTTTACGCACATTTACAGACATACCGATTGAGTGTAATACAAAATCGATTTTTCCTCCTAAAATTTCCATCGATTTTTCAACCAAATTTGTTAAATCATCCATAGAAGTAGCATCTGCAGGAATAATCTCTGATCCTGTTTTGGCTGCTAATTCTTTAATTTGCCCCATTCGCATTGCAATTGGTGCATTGGTTAATACAAATTCGGCACCTTCTTCATGTGCTCTTTCTGCCACTTTCCAAGCGATAGAATTTTCATCTAAAGCTCCAAAAATAATTCCTTTTTTTCCTTTTAATAAATTGTACATATTTATGTGTTTTAATCTATAGTTGTTGGTTTGTTAAACAAATATAGTTTTAATTTAGTAATTCTTTTGCGTGTGTTAATGCGCTTTCAGAAATATCTTTTCCGCTTAACATTTCAGCAATTTCAACAATACGTTCTTCTTTAGATAACAGTTTTAAATTAGAAGTTGTAACTCCGTTTTCTTCGCCTTTGTACACTTTGTAATGTTGTAAGCCTTTTGCTGCAATTTGAGGTAAATGTGTAATGGTTATTACTTGCATATCCTTACCCATAGCTTGCATTATTTTTGCAATTTTGTTAGATACTTCTCCTGAAACTCCTGTATCAATTTCATCAAAAATAATGGTTGGTAATTGTATGTTTTCAGATAAAATCTTTTTTATTGAAAGCATAATTCGTGATAACTCTCCACCTGAAGCTACTTTTTTAAGTTCCCCGAAATTACCGCCTTTATTTGCTGAAAATAAGAATGATAAATTATCTTTTCCGTTACTAAAATACTCATTAGATTGACTTAACTCGATTGAAAAACGAGCATTTGGCATTCCTAATTCTGTTAACAAAAACTCTAATGATTTTTGCAATTTCGGTATGGCCTTGTTACGAGATTTGGTAATCATTGCTGCAACATCGTCAAGTTTTTTAGCAACTTCGTTTATTTCACTATTTTTAGCTGCTATTAACGAACCTGCATCTGCTACTTGGGCTACTTTTTCTGATAACGATTCGTATATTACTTGTAATTCTTTTATCGTTTCTACCGAGTGCTTTTTTTGTAAATTGTAAATTAATTGTAATCTATCATTCAGCTCTTCAATTTCATTCGGATTAAAATCTACCGCTTCATTTTCATTTTCTAACTCAGCAACAACATCATCTAATTCTATTTTTAAGCTCGAAACCCTAGTTCCTAATTCTTGATAATTTTTAGAATACGAGCTAATTTTTTGTAAGTTATTTTCTAAACTGTTTAATAAACTCTGTAACCCAATTTCATCGTTGATTGAAACCTGTAAAGCTTCTGATAAATTAAGTTTTATATCTTCTATATTATTTAATCGTTCTAACTTTTCTTCTAATAATTCTTGTTCACCATCTACCAGTTTCGCTTCTTCAAACTCGTTAAATAAGTGTAAATTATATTCGTATTGCTCTTTTGATTTTTCTGTTGCTTCCTTTAAAACCTTTAACTCTTTTTGTAAACTAGCGTACTTTTTTAAACCTCTTTTATAAGATGCTATTTTAGCTTGATTTTTAGCCAAAGCATCAATAACTGAAAATTGAAAGCTAACATCAGACAATTGCATCGTTTGATGCTGTGAATGAATATCAATCAACTTTGATTTTAAAGCATTTAAAACCGATAAATTTACAGGCGTATCGTTTACAAAAGCTCTCGATTTACCTGAAGGAAGAATTTCTCTTCGGATAATGGTTTCTGTTTCATAATCAACATCTAGTTTTTCAAATAATTTTTGTAAATCATAACCTTCAACAGCAAATTTAGCTTCGATAATACACTTTTTATCCGTGTTTTTTAAGGATGATAAATCGGCACGATTTCCCATTACCAAGCCTAAAGCACCTAATAAAATGGATTTACCTGCTCCGGTTTCACCAGTAATAATGGATAAATCTTTTGTAAAATCAATAGATAATTGATTGATTAACGCGTAATTATGTATGGATAAGTTTGTAAGCAAAATATTTTATTTGAAGAAATAAAAATACGTATTTTGATTGAATTATAATGCTATAAAAAATACGGAAACTTATTCTTTTTTTCTTCTTGATAATAAGCTATCAATAAAAATTACCAAAAGTACAAAAGTTAGTAAAAAACTTTCTGTTTTACCTAAGCCTCCATTTATAATTCCTTTAAAAATTACATATATTATAATGATTGTAAGAATAATTAAAAAAGCAATTCTTGTACTCTTCATTCTTATTTAATACTCTTCCACTTATCTTTATAAGTAGGTGCAATTTTGTTTAAAACACCTAGCATTTTTTGAGTATTTTTAGCTGGTTTACCGTCAGAAAAAACACTTGAAATTTCATCTCCTTTGGCATCTAAAAAAACACGAATCATATAATTACCTATGGTAAGATTGTGCAGTTTTTCTAAATTGATAACACTTGTTTGTATCGTTTCTTTTGCCTTTTCTTTATCATCAGCAAAAACATCAAAACCTTTTCTGTGGTAGTTATAATAAATACTGCGTAGAGCATTAAATTTTGATGACACTAAATTATCTATCAACGCAAAACGGTTTTGTTTTCCTGCTTGATTTTGCCAACCTGTTTCTCCGCTAGATTGTGCTTGTAACATCACATTTTCAGCAGCTTTTAAATATTGCGTACCGCCTTTTAATGCAAAAGTATCAGCATCTACACCAATAATTGTATAGGCATAAAAAGCAATGGTAGAGATTAAATTAGAATCGTATGTATTCGGATTAAAAATTAACGGATCAAACTCATTGTAGCGAAAATTAAAATTGGTATCGTTTAAATTTAAAAGAGGACTTGCGTAACTTGAATTATAAACTGGTCGTGTAGATTGTACCTGAATACTTGCTTTAAAATTATTACCATTTTGCTCGTTTACAATAATGGTAAAGGCACAATTAATACGCTCTTGTTGTTTAAAATTTTTATTTGTCCATTGTTTTTCGTTGATAAACTCAGTTAATGATTTTTGTAAAGTTTCATAAACTTGCTTATTACTACTCTGCACTTTATCAGTATTTATAACTACTAAAGCATTTAACTCTTGAGAGTTAATTGTAAAAACTGATGATAAAATAAAAATTAAAAATAAAAATTTACGCATTTATTATATTTTAAATTTGTCTGATAGAGCACTGTCGAAACTTGTTAAAACTTTACGGCAGCAATTGAGAACACAAAAGTACTTTTAACTAATTTTATGGATAATTTCGTTAATAATATCCACCGACACAGCTGTTTTCGATTTTAAACTGAATGTTTTTTCATTAAAATCGGCATCAATAATTGTAACTTTATTAGTATCGGTAGCAAAACCAGCTCCTTTATCTTGTAACGAATTTAAAACAATTAAGTCTAAATTTTTACGTGTAATTTTGCTTTTTGCATTTTCAATTTCATTGTTTGTTTCTAAAGCAAAACCTACCAATAATTGATTTTTTTTCGCTTCGCCCAATGATTTTAAAATATCTTTGGTTGGCTCTAACTCAATTGTTAACGCTGATTCTTTCTTTTTTATTTTCTGAGTAGCCACATTTTTTGGACGATAATCTGCCACAGCTGCCGATAAAATGGCAATATCTACTTCTGCATAGTATTTATGACAAGCTTGATACATTTCTTCAGCAGATTTTACATCAACTCGATGAATAAAAGAATGTGTTACTTTTTGATGTGATGGCCCTGCAATTAAAAAAACTTCGGCACCTAAATTAGCGGCTGTTTTTGCTATTTCAAATCCCATTTTTCCTGAAGAATGATTTCCTATAAATCGTACAGGATCTATTGCTTCATAAGTTGGGCCAGCAGTAAGTAAAATTTTCTTCCCACGAAGTGGTAATTTAGAAACAATATCTTTTTCTATAAAAGAAACAATATCTTCTGGCTCTGCCATACGACCTTCTCCTACCAATCCGCTTGCTAATTCGCCTGAAGCTGCAGGTATTAATATGTTACCAAAACTTTGTAAAGCTTCTAAACTTTTTTTGGTTGATGGATGAATATACATATCTAAATCCATCGCTGGAGCAAAATATACCGAGCATTTTGCAGATAAATAAGTTGCTAGCAATAAATTATCACAAGTACCATGAGTCATTTTAGACAAGGTATTTGCGGTTGCTGGTGCAATTAACATTAAATCAGCCCAAAGACCTAAATCAACATGATTGTTCCACAATTCGTTTTCATCTTCTTTTTCGTAAAAAGTAGAATGAACTGGATTTTTTGATAAGGTGGAAAGTGTAAGTGGAGTAATAAAATCTTTAGACGCAGGAGTCATAATTACTTTAACTTCTGCGCCCGATTTTATAAATAAGCGAACTAAACTCGCTGTTTTGTATGCGGCAATACCTGCGGTAACGCCAAGTAATACTTTTTTACCGCTTAATACAGACATATTATTCTGCGTCTGGAGTTCTATGATATACTTTATCGTTTAACCATTCTTCAACAGCAATAGCATGTGGTTTTGGTAAACGCTCGTAAAACTTAGAAACTTCAATTTGTTCTTTGTTTTCAAAAACTTCTTCTAAACTATCGTTATAGGTAGCAAATTCATCTAACTTATCAACTAATTCTTTCTTTAAATCAGAATTAATTTGATTTGCTCTTTTTGCAATAACCGAAATAGCTTCGTAAATGTTTTCTGTTGGAGCTTCGATAGCTTCTTTGTTATAAGTAATAGTACTTAATGCCGCTTTCGTTTCTTTATAATCCATTTTTTAACTTTTAACTAATTGTTCTTGTTCTTTATTTAATGTTGCTAACATTTCGTTAGACTCCTCCATGAATTTAGATTCAGGAAAGCTTCTTTTTAACTTATCGTAAGCTTTAATCGCTGTCTTAATTCTTTCAGACTTTCTACGATCTGTACTTTTTAACACAAAATCGTGTGCCGCTTTTAAACGGTAATACAATGCTTCTTCTTTGTATTTTGTACCTAAATAATCTTCTAATAAATTATCAAAAGCTACAATTGCTGCTCTATAATTTCTAGAATCATAACCAGCAGTGTTGTAATATACTTTTGCTATTTCAAAAGATTTTTTTTCTAATTTACTACGTAATTCTTTATAATACTTATTAGCCTCTTCTTGTTTATCAGAATTTGGATATTTATCAATAAATCCTTGAAAAGATTCTAATGCTTTATTTGTATCTGTAGGATCTAAACTAAAACTTGGTGATGCTTTATAATAACTTAAAGCTGATAAAAAAGCTGCTTCTTCTCTCTTAGAACTTTTAGGATAATTTCTTGTAAATCTATTAAAATAGTACCCAGCCGAAGCATAATCTTTTATATTAAAATTAGATTGTGAAACCATAAATTGAATACGTTCCATTTGTGGCTTACCTCTATACGATGGCGTTACTTTTTCAAACAGGCGCAAGGCTTTACTGTACTTTTGTGTTTCGTACATTTTTACAGCCATTTTGTATTGATCTTCAATACTTCCTTTATTTAATACTTTATGGTATTCTCCACATGAAGATAATACCAATAGCATTAAAACTAAATACGCTAAACTTTTAATTTTTTGCATCTGGCAAAATTAGTGATTAATTATGGATTATTAAAACGATTTTTTCACTCTAAATAGAGTATTGCAATAAACCATAAAATCTGTTATAAAAATGAGTAAGCTTTATTAAATGTTTGTTAATCTTACTGAGCTGTATCTACTGCCTCTTGGGCAACTATTTGTTTTACGTCATTATCAAACAAATATAAACCTCCTTTATCATCGCCAATTAAATTAATTTTATCTAAAATATTTCTTGCCAATGCTTCTTCTTCTATTTGCTCAGAAACGTACCATTGTAAAAAGTTATGTGTTGCGTAATCTCTTTCCTCTAAAGTAATATGTACTAAATCGTTAATTGATTTAGATACCATTACTTCGTGGTCAAATAAGGTTTGAAACATGTCTTTAAATGAACCAAATTCAATCGGTGGTGCTGCTAATTGAGATACAATTGCATGTCCGCCTCTTTCATTTACAAATTTCACTAATTTTAACATGTGCATACGTTCTTCGTCAGAATGTGCATACATAAATTGTGCAACTCCTTCAAAACCTTGAATTTCTGCCCAACATGCCATTGATAAATATATTTGTGATGATTCAGCTTCAATTTTTATCTGTTGATTTAAAGCTGCTTCGATTACTTTTGATAACATATTTTTATTTTTTAGTAGAATATCTATTATTTAACAAAGATGCTAAAAAAAGACTACAATTAAAAAACTGTAGCCTCTTATAACTTATATTTTTGTTTAGACAAATTATATATTATCTATATAATCTGATATTTTCGTTTGTAATTCTTCGGTTGCTTTTACTAATGGTAAACGAACCTCATCTAAACAGATTCCTTTTTTTAATAAAACCGATTTAATTCCGGCTGGGTTATTTTCTTCAAAAATATAACTTACAATATCCATTAATTTATAATGAATCTCGTAGGCTTCTTTATTTTTTCCGGCTAAACCTAATTGAATCATTTTCGAAAATTCTTTAGGTAAACCTTGTCCTATTACAGATATTACTCCTGCTCCACCTGCTAAAACAACTCCTAATGCTAAATCATCATCACCAGAAATAATTAAAAAATCTGCTGGCTTATTTTTTAACAATTCTAAATATTGCTGTTGAATATTTCCTGCTTCTTTAACTGCTATAACATTTTTAAAATCATTTGCTAAACGTAAAACGGTAGCTGGTTCCATATTTTTAGCGGTTCGTCCAGGTACATTATATAAAATTATTGGTTTTGGACTCGCTAAAGAAACTGCTTTAAAATGCTGATAAAAACCTTCTTGAGTTGGTTTACTATAATATGGTGCTACCGACAATATTCCGTCAATATCTGATAAATCTAACGATTTTAACTCCTCAACCACTGTTTGAGTATTATTACCTCCAACACCTAAAACTAAAGGTAAACGCCCTTTATTTTCTGCTACGATTACTTTTATTATCGCCTCTTTTTCTTGTTTTGTAATTGTACCACTTTCTCCTGTAGTTCCATTAATTACAAGATAATTTGTACCATTATCTATATTATAATTCACTAATTTTTTAAGTGCTTCAAAATCTACACTTAAATCTTCGTTAAAAGGAGTTACTAATGCGACTCCGGTACCAACAAATTTTTGCATTATATTTTATTTAAAATCGTTAAATATTTTTTTAATTCTTGATTTAAAACTGCTTCATTTAATCCTTCGTCAGAGACCACAATATCGTACAATCTATCATCAATTTCAGCAAAACCAGCTTTTAAAGCTGCTTTAGACCACAAAGTTATCATATTCGTATATAAATTTGGAGTTTTTACATAATTAATAAGTAAGTCGTACTCTTTTTTAACGAAGTTTTTTAAATTGTCTGATTTTAAACTCCCATTAAATTCAAAATCTTTTGTTGTAAAATACTTAGACATTACTTCTTGATTTTTTGAAAACTCTCTATATATTAATACTTCAATATTTTCTTTTTTAAAAAGTAATTTACTTGTTAAATTGGCTAGCATTATATTTTCTAACGATTCATTATCTAATAAAATTGCTACTTTAAGTACCTTGTTTGCTTTATGCTTTTTAGCTATTGTTTTTACAATAGCTTTATTATATTTTTTTTGAATTGCCTTCTCTTTAAGTCTGCTTATCATTTTAAATCACTTTCTTAAAACTACTTTATTCTTTTTCAATTTCTAGTAATAAAAACTGATTTAACTGCTTACCGTAAACTTGAAAATTATCGTCAGAAACTAAAATTAACGAATTATTTCCGTTTAATAATTTAGGCCCCAAAGTAATTCCCTCAATATTATCAATAATATTATCTGTTAATTGATTTTGAATTGATGTAAAATCGAACAACAATTCTTTTTTTAACGGAATGTATGTTGCTTCTTTTAACGATGGCAAATTTAAGGTATTGGTTACCTCATCATTAATAGTTGCTTTAAAAATTCTAATGGTATTCCCTAAGGTTTCATAACCATTCTGATAAATTCTTTCTACAATAAAAAAACAGTTTTTTTCGTATTCTAAAATAGCCGTTGCCCCATTTAAATTTATGTTTCCTTTTGCAGGTTTATCTATTTTTTCTAATTGATATGCAAATTGTTTCGTTGCTTTTTTTGTTTGATTATCAAAATATGTAATTCGTATTGGTGATTGAGTTTTATGGAATGTTGGCTCTTCACCGTCAGCCTGTAAAGGCGCTTCCATTGCTACCCAAAAACCTTTTTTATCAAAACTTTTTGAAGAACTTTCAAATGCAGCATTGTGTTTGGGTTTAGCAATTGAGTTTGCTTTAAAATACGATGGTATATTTAGTTCTTCTTGAAAAAAACCCAAAGTATCTATTGTAAAAATAGTTGGATTTTTCCCTTCTAGTATAGATCCTTCGCTTACTAAATTAATTTGATTATTGGTTACAAAAACAGATTCTAAATCGAGAGCATTTTTTTTATAAAAAGTACTCGCAGTATCTAATTGAATTACTTTTTTAAAATCAATTTTTTTAATAGAATCTCTTTGTATTAAAATATCTCCAATTAAAATTCTTGGATTTTTAGCGTCATCAACAACCATGTAATATTGGTTTTCGTAAAAATCAATACCTGAAATTCCGCCTATCAAAGTTTCGTTTATCAACAAAGAATCTTTAACAATGTATTCGTTTAAAAAATTTAGTTTTAAAGTTTCTTTTTTACAAGAAACGATACAAAGTAAAACTATAAATAATCCTATTTTTTTCATTTTTAAATCTTAGGAATTTCTTCTTTTAATATCATTCCTCTTACAATTAAAAACTGAGAAGAAATGTAAAACAGAATCACAAAAAAGTCAAGTATTTTACTATAACTATGGTAAATATTTAAAATTATAAAAGCATCTGAAAACATTAAAACTACAGAACTTAATAATATTAAAAGATTTGCTTTCGATTTTTCTTGTTGATAATTTAACAACGTAACGGCTCCGAAAACAGCAATTATAAAGCCGTATTCAAATACAGGAACAACCATATCTTTTAAATTATCGTAAACAACATACATTGTAAGAAGAAAAGGCAAAATAAAAGGAAGTATTGATAGTAATCCTTTCATCAATGGTTTACCTTTTATATACCATGCTATTAACCTAATATAAAGTACATGTGCTATTAAAAAACAAGCGACTCCATACACAAAATATTCTTCTTGATTTAACAAGAAAACATCTCCTAAAAAAGAGAAAACCAGTCCTAAAAGCAACCACATACTTGGTTTTTTAATAGAAACTAAGTACACTATTATTAGTGTAATCATTAACAATGGCTTAAAAATTACTTCCATTGTTTTATTACTCGTAACTACTGCAAAAATATCTGCTATTGAAACTGTAAAAAACAATAAAAAGGCTATTGTAACTTTAGTCTTTTTTGTCATATTATATTAAATATCTAAACTTTGTTATAACTATAATTTAATTTTAATAATCTAAAACATAACATTTTCACTTAATTTTTCTATTCATTTTTAGCAATCATCGTTTTTACAATTAAGTATTGCGAAACGATGTATAATACTACTATAGCAATATCGAAAAATATTTCCGGTTTATAAAAATTATTTAACGCAATTAAACTATCCGAAGCAATAAATAACATTGCGCCTAACAACAACCCTATATTTGCTGTTGATTTTTTTTGTTGATAATTTAACAAAGTACAAGTACCAAATGCCGAAATAGCAACTCCGTATACAAGTACGGGCACCAACATTTCTCCTAAATTATCTTTTATTAAAAATAATATTACAAAAAATAATATTACAAAAAAAATTGCTGCTTTAATTATTTTAAGAAAAGATGAATTTATTAAAAACTGACTTGTCATTTTAATATACATTAAATGTGCTATTAAAAAAGAAGCCAATCCGAACACAAAATAATTTGCTTTATCTAATAAAAAAACATCTCCCCAAAACGAAAAAAACAAGGCCGAAATTAACCAAAAATTAGCTTTTTTAACCGATAATAAATACACAATTACTAAACTTGTCATTAGTAACGGTTTAAAAACCATTTCAATACTTTTATTCTGAGTAATTACTGCATACACATCTGCTATTGCTATTAACAAAAACACAATTGATGCTATTGTTATTTTATTTTTTTTGCTCATATTTTTAGCTAATTAAATCGATAAAATCTTGCTCTGAAATAATTGGAATCGATAAACTTTCAGCTTTCGCTAATTTACTTGGCCCCATATTATCTCCTGCAACAATAAAACTTGTTTTTTTTGATATAGATGAACTTACTTTTCCTCCGTTATCCTCTATTGCTTTTTTAAGTTCGTTTCTACTCATTTGATGAAAAACTCCTGAAACTACAAATACACTTCCTGCCAACTTATCTGTTTGATTTTTTAAACTTTCGGCAGATACTTCTAATTGCACTCCATATAATTTTAACCGCTCAATTAATTGAATATTTGCCAAATTACTAGAAAAATCAAGAATACTTTGCGCTATTCTGTCTCCAATTTCATCTACTGATATTAACGTTTCTAAATCAGCTGTCATTAAATTATCTATCGATTTAAAATGTTTTGCTAATTTTTTTGCTACAGTTTCTCCAACAAAACGAATTCCTAATGCAAATAACACTTTTTCAAACGGAATTTCTTTTGATTTTTCAATTCCTGCAATCATATTTTTAGCAGACTTTTCTGCCATACGCTCAAGCGGAATTACTTGTTCCGCAGTTAAATCATATAAATCGGCGTAACTTTCAATTAATCCTTCTTTTCGCAACAAATCAACCGTTTCGCCTCCCAAGCCATCAATATCCATGGCTTTTCTACTAATAAAATGTTGAATTCTTCCTGTAATTTGTGGCGCACAGCCAAACTCATTCGAACAATAATGTTTTGCATCACCTTCCGTTCTAATCAACTCGGTATTACATTCTGGGCAATTGGTTGCGTATTTTGTTACCTGCGAATCTTTTAAACGTTTAGAAAAATCTACCGCTATAATTTTAGGAATAATCTCTCCTCCTTTTTCTACAAAAACAGTATCGCTAATTCTAATATCTAACTTTTCTATCTGATCTGCATTATGCAACGAAGCTCTTTTTACAGTAGTACCTGCCAACTGCACTGGTGTTAAATTTGCAACAGGAGTTATCGCGCCCGTTCTCCCAACCTGATACGTAATTTCTTCTAAAACTGTTGAAACTTGTGCCGCCTTAAACTTGTAAGCAATTGCCCAACGTGGCGCTTTTGCCGTATAACCTAACTCTTCTTGTTGTTGTAAATTATTTACTTTTATTACAATTCCGTCTGTTTCATAAGGCAAATCGTGTCGTTTTACATCCCAATCATTTACAAACTCTAAAACTGCATCAATCGTTTTTGCTAAAACAATTGTTTTTGGTACTTTAAAACCTACTTCTCTAGCATTTTCTAAACTCTCGAAATGTGTTTTATATTTTCTTTCAGATGTTAGCACTTGATACAATAAACAATCTAACGGACGTTTAGCTACTTCTGTACTGTCTTGCAATTTTAAACTTCCGCTTGCTGTATTTCTAGGATTTTTATACGCTTCTTCTCCATTTTCTAAACGCTCTTCGTTCATTTTATTAAAACCGTCAAGAGGTAAAATAATTTCGCCTCTCATTTCAAAATTGGAAACAAAATTTTCATTTAAAACCAGAGGAATCGACTTTATCGTTTTAATATTTGCTGTAACCTCATCTCCTTGAAAACCATCACCACGGGTTACTGCTTTTACAAACCGTCCGTTTTCGAAAGTTAAATTAATAGAAGCACCATCGTATTTTAATTCGCAAGTGTATTCAATCTCATCAGTTCCTAATATTTTTTGAATGCGTTTTTCCCAATCTAACAAATCATCTTTAGAGTATGAGTTATCTAAAGAATACATTCTGTTTTTATGAGTAACTGTTTCAAAATTTTTTGTGATTTCACCTCCAACTCTCTGAGTTGGTGAATTGGCATCAAAAAACTGCGGATTTTCTGTTTCTAACTCTTGTAATTCTTTTAGCTTTACATCAAACTCATAATCAGAAATTGTTGCGTTGTCTAATACGTAATAATTATAAGTATGTTGATTTAATTCATCGCGAAGCGATTGTATTTTTTGTTGAATTGTCATTAAAATATTAGCTGTAAAAAATTATTATTTCTTCACTGTTCCTGTTAAAAAAGAAACTCCTTTCGGAAACGGATTGCCAGACGAACGACGAAAAGAAACTATTTGACCAACATGCCAAGTAGCATCTAATATTGGGCCATTTAATGCGTTCCAAAACGGGAATTTTTTTTCTCCAAAAATAATTTTATACTGCGATAAATCATTACTTACTCGTAAAACATCGCTTGCTTGTTTTAAGTTTTCTAATGTTTTTTTTCGTTTTTCGGTAAAAGTCATTTTAGGTTGCTTTGCTCCATTTGGCTTATTAAAAACAGCGTTTATAATTACTTGAGATAAATCTAAAATATGATCTATTGTTTCGGCTGTTGTTCTTGCTGCTTTATTAGGTTTAAATGCTAAATCTTTTTCTAACAATCCTTCTGTTGCCCAATAATACCTAAACCCCAATCCATCTATCGTTCTACTAGCAACAGCACCTGCAGTAAATTCTTTTGATGCATCAGGCACTTCATAATAAGGCAATTTACTTTGCGAATTAACATTTATTACCATACTTACAATTAAAAAAAATGATACTACCAATCTCATACTTTATAGTTTTAAGCTAATTTAATAAAAAAGGTTTTCTTAATCTTTATAAACATAAAAAAACCAGAACTTTCGTTCTGGTTTTTTTAAAAATATTTAGTAAAATTTTACTTTCTTAATTTCATTGTGTAAACAATGTCTCCTTCTGTTGCTGAAAATAAAAGTTCTTTTTTGTTTAATAATTCAATTTTTAAACCTTCAAATAAACTTTCGTCTTCTTCAAATTTAATAACTTTCGTTGCTTCTTCAAACTTCCAGTTACCACTTCTTTCATCATCACTCATAACAACTTGGTATTTTCCATCTGCATGAAAAACCATCCAACTATTATCGTTTGAATAATTCTGAACTTCTTCACCAATTTGTACTGACTCTACTTGCCATTTACCTGATGTTAAAAAATCTAATTCGTTAATTTCTTGTGAAAATGATGACGTTACAACACATATAAACATCAAAAGCATAGGGAATACTTTTCTCATAATTAGGGGGTTAGGGGGTTATTATGATTCAAATGTAATAAAAGAAGCCGAAACAAAAAAATGTTTCGGCTTCTTTTTACAATTTATTATACATATGTTAATAATATG
This sequence comes from Tenacibaculum insulae, assembly GCF_964512435.1. Lineage (GTDB taxonomy): Bacteria > Bacteroidota > Bacteroidia > Flavobacteriales > Flavobacteriaceae > Polaribacter > Polaribacter insulae_A. The sequence goes on from NZ_OZ208512.1 coordinate 281,853, forward strand.
TGTAACGACGAACTTTAGCAATATGCTTTGCTAAACGCATTACTTGGTGTGAATATCCGTACTCATTATCGTACCAAACATAGATTACGATAGTGTTACCGTCTGCAATTGTTGCCTTACTATCAAAAATTGACGGTGCAGTTGTTCCAATAATATCAGAAGAAACTAACTCATTACTTAATGAATACTGAATTTGCTCAACTAAATTACCTTCTAAAGCATATTGCTTCATAATAGCGTTTACAGCTTCTACAGTAGTTTCTGAATTTAATTGTAAGTTTAAAATCGCTAAAGATCCGTTAGGCACAGGCACTCTAATAGCACTTGATGTTAACTTACCTTCTAAAGCTGGCAATGCTTTTGCAACTGCCTTTCCTGCTCCTGTTTCGGTAATTACCATATTTAAAGCTGCTGCTCTACCTCTACGGTATTTACTATGCATATTATCTACTAAATTTTGATCATTAGTATATGCATGAATCGTTTCTAAATGTCCTTTTTTAATTCCGAAGTTATCTTCTAACACTTTTAATACTGGCGTAATAGCGTTTGTTGTACATGATGCTGCTGAGAATATATCAACATTATCAGGATTATTTTCTGAATGATTTACTCCGTGTACAATATTTGGCACTCCTTTTCCTGGCGCAGTTAGTAAAACCTTACTTGCTCCATTAGGAACTAAATGACGACTTAAAGCTTCTTTATCTTTAAAAACACCTGTATTATCTATAATTAACGCATCGTTAATGCCGTATTTAGTATAATCAATATCTTCTGGTTTCCCCGCAGAAATCATATAAACGGTTGTTCCGTTTATAATTAAAGCATTATTATCAACATCAACCTGAACAGTTCCTAAAAAATCACCATGAACAGAATCAATACTTAATAATGATGCTCTTTTTTCTAATACAGCTTGATTAATTTCTCCACGAGTAACTACTGCTCTTAATCTTAATTGAGAACCTTTACCCATTTTTGTCATTAACTCACGAGCCAATAAACGACCAATACGACCAAAACCATATAAAACTACATCTTTAGGCTGAATTGTTTCTGCCTGAGTAGCATCTTTTAACTGATTTTGTACAAAAGTTTGCTTATCTGAAGTAGCATCATCTTGTAAATGATACTCGTATGCTAATTTACCTATATCTAATTTTGATGCTGGTAAATTAATATTTTGTATTGCTTTTGCTATTTCTAAAGCATCATTAATTGAAATTGGTTTTGCGACAAATTCTCCTGCATAATCAATTAAATTTAAAACTTCACTAGCCCTTTTATCTACTAATGGGTTTCTAAACAAAACTAATTCTATCGATTTATCGTACCATAAATCATTAACGATATTAATAAATTCAACTGTAGCTCTTCTAACTTGCGCTTGACTTACTACTTCTTTTTCGTAATTTGTTATTGTTGACATAGTTGTGTATTAACTAATTTTAAAAAATTTGCTACAAAAATAGGAATTTCAAACGATTTCGTAATAAGTTATATAAAATAAAAATGTCGTTGAAAAACAATTTTCAACGACATTAGTTCCTTTTTTAGATAAATTTAAAATCTAAAATATTCTTTTTGCCTATCTGGTCCCATCAACTCTAAAACCATTTGCCTATTTCTTGTATGGTTATCTAAAACCGAAACCGCCTCTGAAGCATTACTTACTTCTTTTCCGTTAATTTTAGTTAAAATATAACCAGCACCAACCTTATAATATTGAAAACCTTTATTGTTCGTTGCTGTAATTTTAGCACCTCCGTTAATTCCGTATTTTTTTCTTTCTTGTTTTGTTAAATCCTTTAATTGCACTCCGAAAGAAAAGGAAGTAAACGTACTTTTTTTACTTAATTTAACCGTTTTTATCAAATTTTTCCCCGCTCTATTTACAGTTACATTTACGTATTCACCAGGACGTTTTGCAGTTAATTGCCCTTTTAAATCAGAAAATTTAGTAATTTTAACATCATTAACTTTTTTAATAATATCCCCTTCATGCAAGCCTGCCTTTAAAGCCTCACTATCTGATTCTATTTTATCAATTTTCACTCCCTCAATAACACCCTCTTTATCATCATAAGGTACAAATCCTATTAATGCTTGTTGCACCGATCCAAATTCTAATAAATCATCTACAACTTTTTTAGCAATGTTTGATGGCACAGCAAAAGAATACCCTATAAAAGAACCTGTTTTTGATGAAATTGCAGTGTTTATCCCTATTAATTCTCCTCTTGTATTCACCAACGCACCTCCACTATTACCTGGATTTACAGCTGCATCTGTTTGAATAAAAGCTTCTGTATTTCTATTACCATCTAAATCTCGCCCTTTAGCACTTACAATTCCCGCAGTTACTGTTGATGTTAAGTTATATGGATTTCCAACTGCTAAAACCCATTCACCAATTTTAGCATTATCAGAATTTCCGAAAGGTAAATTTGGTAATTCTTCATCGGTTTCAACTTTTAGTAAAGCGATGTCATTATTTTTATCTGTACCAACCAAAACAGCTTTTAACTTTTTTCGATTATTTAACGTTATTTCTATTTCGTTTGCTCCTTCTATAACATGATTATTCGTTACAATATATCCGTCAGGAGAAATAATCACACCACTTCCCGTTCCCACTTGCTCGTATTTTCTAGTACCGTTTCTTCCAAAAAGTTGTGCATACGGATTTTGTTGTGTTCGTACTGCCGTATTTTTAACATGCACCACAGCATGTACTGTTTTATCAGCAGCTTCTGTAAAATCTGTTGGTGTAGCCAATGTATTTACAACTGTTGGTGTGTAATTTACAGGTACTGTTTGCAATACTGATGCTACATTTTTTTCTACAATCACTTCAGGATTTTCTACGATTACCTTGTATCCTGCAAGCGCAATTACTCCGCCTAAAAAAGCGATTCCTAATGTTCCAATTATTTTCTTCATTTTCTTACAAAATTTAATACTTCAAATATAATATTTTAACATTCTTAATAATTCTGTTTAACTTCATTTTAACTGATTTTAACCGCTATTTAACACTTCTAGTTTCTTATAAAATCACGTATATTTGCTGTCTATGAGCTTATTTTTTTACAAATATCAAGGAACAGGAAACGATTTTATTATTATTGATAATAGGACTAAAACTTTTCCTAAAAACGACATTGCTTTAATTTCTAAATTATGTGATAGGCATTTTGGAATTGGTGCCGATGGGTTAATTCTTTTAGAAGAAGATACTACGACCGATTTTAAAATGATTTATTTTAATGCAGATGGCAGCCAAGCAATGTGCGGCAACGGAGCTAGATGTGCCGTTGCTTTTGCTAAAAAACTAAACATCGTTAATACTAAAACTACTTTTACTGCTATTGATGGTGCTCATTATGCCGAAATAAACAACAATGGTATTGTTTCGTTACAAATGATTGACGTTAACGACATCAAAGTTAATAAAGAAAGTGTTTTTGCTTATACAGGTACACAACATCATGTACAACTTGTTAAAGATTTAGAAAATTACCCTGTAGTTAAAAACGGAAGCAAAATACGATATAGTTACGAAAACCCAGGCGCCAACGTAAATTTTACAGAACAAATAAACTCAAATACCTTTAGAGTTAGAACTTACGAAAAAGGAGTTGAAAATGAAACTTTAGCTTGCGGAACCGGAGTTACTGCCGTTGCCATAGCAATGTACGCCACTAAAAAAACAACCGAAACTGCTATTAATTTACCTGTTGAAGGTGGTTTACTTGAAGTTAGTTTTAATGAAGATAACGGAAATTATACCAATGTATTTTTAAAAGGTCCCGCAGTTTGTATATTTAAAGGAGAAATAGAGTTATAAATGAATACTTTAAAAGGTACACATATTAATTTAAGAGCACTTGAACCTGAAGATTTAGCTTTTTTATTTAAAATAGAAAACAACGAATCTTTTTGGGAAATTAGCCATACACAAACTCCGTTTTCTAAATTTATTTTAAAACAATACCTAGAAAATGCACATTTAGATATTTACGAAGCCAAACAATTACGTTTAGTTATTGAAGATAATGCTTCGTTAAATACGATTGGAATGATAGATCTTTTTGATTTTAATCCGCAACACAAAAGAGCTGGTATCGGAATTTTAATTCATCCTGATTATCAGCAAAACGGATTTGCCTCCGAAGCCTTACAACTTTTAATTAAATATTGCTTTACATATTTACAAATGCATCAATTATATGCAAATATTACTGATGATAACAAAAACAGTATTCGTCTTTTTTCTAAGCATAACTTTAAAGAAATCGGCATAAAAAAAGATTGGATTTTCACCAACAATACATATAAAAACGAAATTTTATTTCAACTAATCAATGAATAAAAAAATAATATACGGAGGGATCGCTGCCATATTTTTAATTGGCGGAATTATAAGTTTTAGCATTTATCAAAAAATATTTAGCGAAGCTGTTACTAAAAACGGAGCAATTTACATAAAATCAGATGACACGTTTAATAGCTTAAAAAAACAGCTATCTAACTACATTACCAAACCTGATGATTTTATTTGGGTTGCCGAAAAGAAAAAATTTACCAAACCTAAAGGAGGTAAATACATCTTAAAAAAGGGAATGAGTTTAAACGATCTTGTAAACTTACTTCGTAGCGGAAACCAGACGCCTATAAAAATTTCTTTTAACAATCAAGATACTTTAGAAAAGTTAGCAGGAAGAATTGCACAACAAATTGAAACGGATTCCATTTCTTTACTTAAAGCCATGAGTGATGTTAACTTTTTAACAAAAAATGATTTCAATCAAAAAAATGCTTTAGGAATGTATATTCCGAATAGTTATGAGTTTTACTGGAACACCTCTGCAGAGAAATTCCGTAATAAAATACTTGTTGAGTACCATCGTTTTTGGAATGCATCAAGATTAGAGAAAGCTAAAAACTTAAAACTATCAAAAAAAGAAGTTATAACATTGGCTTCTATCGTTCAAAAAGAAACCGCTCAAAAAAGCGAACGCCCTATTGTAGCTGGTTTGTATTTAAATAGGCTAAAAAACAACTGGCCTTTGCAAGCAGATCCAACTGTTATTTACAGTATCAAACAACTTAAAGGACAAGATTTTGTTGTAAAACGTGTATTAAATAAAGATCTTAAAATAAAATCTCCATACAACACTTATCAAAATACAGGTTTACCTCCGTCTTTAATAGCAATGCCAGATGTATCATCAATAGATGCTGTTTTAAATTACAAAAAACACAATTATTTTTACATGTGTGCGAGTGTTGAAAAAATTGGTTTTCATGATTTCGCTAGCTCTTTAGCACAACACAACAGAAATGCTGCTAAATATCAACGATGGATTACACAACGAGGAATAAATAGGTAAATATATTTTTTTACTAAATTCAATTATCTTTTTTTAAATAAAAAACAACTTATTTGTAAATAAAAAGAACAAAAAAGGAGTTTTATCACTAAATACACAACAGAAGCACAGCTAAATTATATTTTTAATAACATCAAAAACTAACACTTATCAACTAAAAACCAACCAGTTAACAAACTTTAACATTAAAAACTTTTGATATTATATATTTTATGTAATTTTGCACCCGCTTAACAGAAAGTAATTAATTATCAAGAATTTAGTATTTGTTTTTATCGGTTTTGTAATACTTAGTAGTTTTACAACACTTAATATTAAGAAAGAAAGAAACACTCTTACTCCAAAAAAACCAGCATATTACGCTGAAAAAATTAACTTTCCTTTTTTACTAAAAGATTTTACAGGATTTAAAGAAGCACTCGCTTTTAAAGAATCTCAAGGAAGGTACAAAATTGTAAATAAACTCGGCTATTTAGGAAAATACCAATTTGGAAGAGAAACCTTAAAAAGATTTAGAATTTACAATACTCAAAACTTCCTAAAAACGCCCGAATTACAAGAAAAAGCATTTATCGCTTATTGTAAAGTAAACAAATGGATTTTAAGAAAAGATATTAAAAGAAGTGTTGGTAAAACCATTAACGGCACCAAAATTACCGAATCGGGAATTTTAGCTGCTGCTCATTTAAGTGGCGCCGGTAATGTAAAAAAATACTTACGTTCTAACGGAGTTTTTACATTTAACGACGCTTTTGGCACTTCTATAAAATCTTATATGAAAAAATTTGCTGGGTATGATGTATCTAATATTGATGCAAATAAAAAACCTCAAGTTTAATACATATAATTTATAAAATATAAAAAACTCCATCTTTTTAAGATGGAGTTTTTTAACTTATTTTGATTGGAAATCATTAGAAAAAATTCAGCATAACGACTTTAATCACCCGATTTAACAACTTCTTTTTATCTATGTATAATAAAAATTGTTGGTCGCTTATGCAAATCTGTCTTTATACTTTTCCACTCTTTAACAGTAAATGTTTTTATATATTCTGATGGAAGTGTAATATCGCAAGCTACACAAACACGAGTATCTGCTGATAATGTAGCACGTAAATCATCTAACATTTTTTCGTTACGATATGGTGTTTCTATAAATATTTGAGATTGATTTTTATCTCTCGATATTTTTTCTAATTCTTTAATAGTTTTTTTTCTATCCGACTTATCAATAGGTAAATAACCATTAAACGTAAAACTTTGCCCGTTCATACCCGAAGCCATCATTGCTAATAAAATTGAAGAAGGACCTACTAATGGCACTACTTGAATTCCTTTTTCGTGAGCTAATTTTACAATAGCAGCTCCTGGATCTGCAACTGCTGGCACTCCTGCATCAGACAATAAACCTATTGAAATCCCTTTATCACACACATCTAAGTAATGCTGAATTTCCATGTCGTTAGAGTACTTATCTAACAATAATAACTCTAAAGATGGCTGTGATTTATGAGGGGTAATTCTTTTAATATATCTTCTAGCTGATTTCTCATTTTCAACAATAAAAAAATCAAGATGTTCTATCACTTTTTTAACCGATATAGGCATTACCTCTAAAGGCTCTGTTTCTCCTAAAGTTGTTGGAATTAAGTATAATTTACCTTTCATTAATTATTAAATTTTGATGCAATAACCTCACAAGCTTCGTCTAACATTTTATATACGTTTTCAAAACCTTGATTTCCTCCATAATAAGGATCTGGAACATTTCTATTTTCTGATGGATGCAATTCATTCAAAATCATTCTTACTTTTTGAACATCTTCATTATCATCAATTATAGAAAGAATATTATGGTAATTACTTCCGTCCATTGCGTAAATTAAATCAAACTCTTTAAAATCAGACTTCACAAACTTTCTTGATCGTTGATTCGTAATATCTATTCCGTAATTCTCAGCAACCTCTATAGATCTTTTATCAGGCAATTCACCTACATGGTAACCTGCCGTTCCAGCAGAATCTACTATAAAATTATCAGATAATTTAGATTTTAAAATACCTTCAGCCAATGGCGAACGACAAATATTCCCCAAACACACCATCAGTATTTTTTTCTTCATTACAGTGTTAATTTTTTCGTTAAGTCTTCAACGTATTTTTTAAATTGCTTATCCGTTTCAGTTAAGTTATCTACCGTTTTGCAAGCATGCAATACTGTAGCGTGATCTCTTTTACCAATTTGACTACCAATACTTGCTAATGAAGATTTTGTCATACGTTTGGCAAAAAACATAGCTAATTGACGCGCCTGAACTATGTGTCGTTTTCTTGTTTTAGATTGTAAAGTAGCTACATCCATATCAAAATATTTCGATACTACTTTTTGAATATAATCGATAGAAACTTCTTTTTTGGTGTTTTTTACAAATTTATCAACAATTTCTTTCGCCAACTCAACTGTAAATTCTTTTCTATTAAAAGAAGCTTGTGCAATCATCGAAATAATAACACCTTCTAACTCACGTACATTCGATTTTATATTTTTAGCAATATATTCTACTATTTCTTCTGGCATTTCAACACCATCTCTATATAGCTTATTTTGAAGTATCGAAACTCTAGTTTCAAAATCTGGCGATTGTAATTCTGCTGATAATCCCCATTTAAAACGAGACAATAATCGCTGTTCAATATCTTGCATATCAACAGGCGCTTTATCCGAAGTTAAAATTACTTGTTTACCGTTTTGGTGTAAATGATTAAAAATATGAAAAAACACATCTTGTGTACCTGTTTTACCAGATAAGAATTGAACATCATCAATAATTAACACATCAACCATTTGATAAAAATGAATAAAATCATTTCTAGTATTCGATTTTACAGAATCGATAAACTGTTGTGTAAATTTTTCTGACGATATATATAGAACTGTTTTATCTGGATATTTATCTTTTATCTCAACACCAATAGCATGTGCTAAGTGTGTTTTTCCTAAACCTACCCCACCATAAACTAACAATGGATTAAACGAAGTTCCTCCTGGTTTGTTAGCTACAGCCATACCAGCAGATCTTGCCAATCTATTTGCATCTCCTTCAACAAAATTAACAAAGTTGTAATTTGGATTTAATTGAGATTCTATTTTTACTTTTTGCAATCCTGGAATAACAAAAGGGTTTTTTAACTCTCTTTTAGACTCTAACGGAACCGTTACTTTTTGTGGTTTTAATGGGTTACGATTTGAGCTAGGAATTTTAACTGTTTGTGGACTATTACTACTATACGTATTTTCCATACGTACATCGTAAATTAACTTTGCTTCAGAACCTAATTCTCTCACTAAAGCAACTCTTAATAATTTTATATAATGCTCTTCTAACCATTCGTAAAAAAATTTACTAGGTACTTGAACTGTAAGAGCTTCCCCTGCCAATTTTATTGGCTTTATTGGCTCAAACCAAGTTTTATATGCTTGGGGTTTAATGTTATCTTTTATAAAAGATAAACATTCATTCCAAACCGAATCAGCAGTCTTAGTCATTTGGGTTAAAAACTATTTTAATTTGTTAATTTTTTATTCAATCTGCGGGGACTATATAGTTGCCTATATGAGCGAACAAAAGTGTGAATAAAATTCAGTATAAAAAAATCAATTCACTATTGATTCTTAATTATTTTTTACGTAACGTTAATGCGATTTTAACATAAAAAATACTTTGAGAAAAAATAAAACTACAATTCGTATCCGATATGCTGAAACTGATCAAATGGGCGTTGTATATCATGGTAATTACGCTCAATACTTAGAGATAGGTCGTACTGAACTACTAAGATCAACAGGTGTTACTTACAAATATATGGAAAATAACGGGGTTATGCTACCTGTTATTTCATTATCCGTCAATTTTAAAAAATCAGCACTATATGATGATGAAATAACGATTACAACAACCTTAAAAAAAACACCTGCTGTTAAGATCGAATTTGATTACAAAATCACCAATCAAAAAGACGAATTAATTTGTACAGGTAATACTGTTTTAGCATTTATTAACATGCAAACAAAAAAACCAATGCGTTGCCCTGAATATATTTTAGAAAAACTAACTTTACAAAATCAATAAAAAATTTAGCAATAAATGAAAATATATACTAAAACTGGCGATAAAGGAACTACTGCTCTTTTTGGAGGAACCAGAGTACCTAAACATCATTTAAGAATTGAAAGCTACGGTACGGTAGATGAATTAAACTCGTACATTGGCTTGATAAGAGATAAAAACAAGGATGAAGTTTTAAGAAAATCTCTTTCTAAAATCCAAAGTGATTTATTTATTTTAGGCGCAATGCTTGCCACTCCACCTGAAAAAGAAACTTTAAAAAACGGTAAAGAGCGTTTAAATATTAATAAAATTACAGATGATTCTATTCAGTTTTTAGAAAACCAAATAGATGTAATGAATACGAGTTTACCACAAATGACTCATTTTATTTTACCTGGCGGACACGAAACCGTGTCATTTTGTCACATAGCTCGCTGTGTATGCCGTAGAGCCGAACGATTATCTGTCGCTTTAAATGAAGAAGAAGAAATTAACAATGCTGTTTTAATGTATTTAAACCGACTTTCTGACTACCTTTTTGTACTGGCACGAAAATTGTCACAAGACTTAAAAGCAGAGGAAGTTAAATGGATTCCTGAAAAATTATAACAAAGTTCTTTTTTTATTGATTTAACATTTTTTAAAAAAAACTTGACTTTTTACAAAAAAAAATTATTTTTGCGAAAATCTTACTTAAACAGATAAAAAAATGTATTGGACACTTGAACTAGCATCATATTTAGCAGATGCACCTTGGCCTGCGACTAAAGACGAATTAATTGATTACGCTATTCGTACAGGAGCGCCTTTAGAAGTGGTTGAAAATCTACAAGATATTGAGGATGAAGGTGATTCATACGATTCAATAATCGAGATTTGGCCAGATTATCCGACCGAAGAAGATTATCTTTGGAACGAAGACGAATACTAAAATACAAACATCAAAAAGTCTCTATAAGAGGCTTTTTTTTTGCTTACTTTTAAGCAATAAACATAAACATATAACAAGCCCACTTAACTAACAGTTAATAAGCTGCAAAACAATATTTTACAAATGAGCGTTTTAAATTCGATTCTAAAACTTTTTGTTGGTGATAAACAACAAAAAGACCTAAAATCTCTACAACCGATTGTTGAAAAAGCACAATTTTTTGAAAATTCATTAAATAGTTTATCAAACGATGGTCTAAGGACAAAAACAATTGAGTTTAAAACCAAAATAAAAGAGGCTACAAAATCTTTTACTGAAAAAATAACAACCTTAGAGGAAGAAGCTCTTACTGCAGACATTGATCGTCAGGAAGAAATATATGCTGAAATTGATAAATTAAAAGACGAATCTTATGAAGCATCAGAAGCTGTTTTATTAGAGATTATGCCAGAAGCTTTTGCTTTAGTAAAAGAAACTGCTAAACGTTTTACTAAAAATAATGAATTAGAAGTTACTGCAACTTCTTTTGACAGAGAATTATCTGCGACAAAAGAACACATTACTTTAGAAGGCGACAAAGCTTTTTGGGCGAGTTCATGGGATGCTGCCGGTAAGGAAGTAACTTGGGATATGATTCATTACGACGTACAATTAATTGGTGGATCTGTTTTACACCAAGGTAAAATTGCCGAAATGATGACTGGTGAAGGTAAAACTTTAGTTTCTACTTTACCTGTTTACTTAAATGCCTTAACTGGTAATGGTGTACATGTTGTAACTGTGAATGATTATTTAGCAAAACGTGACCGAGCATGGATGGCTCCAATTTTTGAATTTCACGGATTAAGTACCGATTGTATTGATTTTCATCAACCAAATTCTGAAGAACGTAGAAAAGCTTATAATGCTGATATTACTTACGGAACCAATAACGAATTCGGTTTTGATTACTTACGTGATAACATGGCTTCCTCAAAAGAAGATTTAGTACAAAGAGCACCTAACTATGCGATTATTGATGAAGTAGATTCTGTTTTAGTTGATGATGCTCGTACTCCATTAATTATTTCTGGTCCAGTACCACAAGGAGATCGTCATGAATTTAACGAATTAAAACCTTTGGTTGCCGATTTAGTTGCCATACAAAATAAATATTTAGTAGGTGTTTTGGCAGAAGCTAAAACCTTATTAAAAGAAGGTAACAGTAAAGAAGGTGGTTTCTTGTTATTAAGAGTATATCGCGGTTTACCTAAAAACAAAGCCTTAATTAAATTTTTATCGCAAGAAGGAATTAAGCAAATTCTTCAAAAAACTGAAAACTTTTACATGCAAGACAATAATAAGCTAATGCCTGAGGTAGATGCTGAATTATGGTTTACTGTTGAAGAAAAAAATAATCAAATTGATTTAACGGATAAAGGTATTGGGCATTTATCAGAAAAAACACAAAACGACACTTTCTTCGTTTTACCAGATATTAGCGTTATTGTTGGTCAGATAGACAATAGTGAGGATTCTCCTGAAGAAAAAGCGAATAAAAAAGAAGATTTATATCGTGATTTTAGTGTAAAAAGTGAACGTATTCACACCATGAATCAACTTTTAAAAGCATACACTGTTTTTGAAAAAGATGTTGAATATGTGGTTATGGATAATAAGGTAATGATTGTCGATGAACAAACCGGTCGTATTATGGACGGGCGTCGTTACTCTGATGGTTTACACCAAGCTATTGAAGCGAAAGAAGATGTAAAAATTGAAGATGCTACCCAAACATTTGCAACCGTAACTTTACAAAATTACTTTAGAATGTATCGTAAATTATCTGGTATGACAGGTACTGCGATTACTGAAGCTGGTGAGTTTTGGGAAATCTACAAATTAGATGTTGTTGAAATTCCAACAAACAGACCAATTCAAAGAGATGATAAAGACGATTTAGTTTACAAAACTACGCGCGAAAAATACAATGCTGTTATTGAAGATGTTGTTCAGTTATCAAAAGCTGGTCGCCCAGTTCTTATTGGAACAACTTCTGTAGAAATATCAGAATTATTAGGAAGAATGTTACAAATGCGTAAAATTCCTCATAATATATTAAATGCAAAATTACACAAACGCGAAGCAGATGTTGTTGCTGAAGCAGGTAATCCTGGAGTAGTAACAATTGCTACAAATATGGCTGGTCGTGGTACCGATATTAAATTATCAGACGAAGTAAAAGCCGCTGGCGGATTAGCAATTGTAGGTACAGAACGTCATGACTCTCGTCGTGTAGACCGTCAGTTACGTGGTCGTGCTGGTCGTCAAGGAGATGTTGGTTCATCGCAATTTTATGTTGCTTTAGATGACAATTTAATGCGTTTATTTGGTTCTGACAGAATTGCAAAAATGATGGATAGAATGGGATTAAAAGAAGGCGAAGTAATTCAGCATTCTATGATTTCAAAATCTATTGAAAGAGCTCAAAAGAAAGTTGAAGAAAACAACTTTGGTATTCGTAAGCGTTTATTAGAATATGATGATATTATGAATGCACAACGTGAGTTTGTTTACAAACGTCGTCGTCATGCATTAGATGGGCAACGTTTACAAATTGACATTGCAAATATGATTTACGACACTTGTGATTCGATCGTAAAACAAAATAAAATGAACAGCGATTACAAAAACTTCGAGTTTGAATTAATTCGTTTTTCAGCAATGACTTCTCCTTTTACCGAAGAAGAATTTAATAAATTATCAGAGCAAGAATTAGTAGACAAATTATACATAATCGTTTCTGAACATTATAAAAATGATGCAGAAAGAAATGCTGACAGTGCTTTTCCTGTTATTAAAAATGTTTTCGAAAACGAAGGCGATCGTTACGAACGTATTATTGTGCCTTTTACTGATGGTGCTAAAACAATACAAGTTGTTACTAACTTAAAAGAAGCCTACGAATCAGAAGGAAAATCATTAGTAAACGATTTTGAAAAAAATATTACTTTATCAATTATTGATGAAAACTGGAAAGATCATTTACGTAAAATGGACGAGTTAAAACAAACCGTTCAAAATGCAACTTACGAACAAAAAGATCCTTTATTAGTTTACAAGTTTGAAGCTTTTGAGTTGTTTCAAAAAACGGTAGACAAAGTAAATAAAGAAGTTTTATCTTTCTTATTTAAAGGGCAATTACCTAGTCAAGATGCTTCGCAAGTATCAGAAGCTGTTGCACAAAAACGCGAACAGTTAGATACTCGTAAAGACGAAGTAGAAAACTCTACACAACAAGCAATGAACAGAGCTCGTAACCAGCAAACACAAGAACAACAAGTTGTTGAAACTATTGTACGAGAGCAACCTAAAATTGGTCGTAACGAAAAAGTTACTATCAAAAATGTAATGTCTGGCGAAGAAAAAGAGGTTAAATACAAACAAGCAATTCCTTTATTAGAAAAAGGAACTTGGGTATTATATAATAACTAATTTCTTTTAGTTAAATAAAATAAAAGGCTGTTTGAAAAAATTCAAACAGCCTTTTATTTTACCAATTAACAGGATTGCTATTTACACTTTTTAAAAACGAATTGGTTTTAGAAAAATGTTTATTACCAAACCAATAACCTCTATTTGCACTTAAAGGAGACGGATGTCCTGAAGTTAAAACAGTATGTTTGTCTGTATTTATTAATTTCACTTTCTTTTTTGCAAATCCGCCCCAAAGTAAAAAAACAACGTTTTCTTTCTCTTCAGATATTCTTTTTATAACAGCATCTGTAAAAACTTCCCAACCTTGTTTTTGATGACTTCCTGCATCACTTTCTCTAACCGTTAAAGTAGCATTTAATAATAAAACTCCTTGTTTTGCCCAACGAGACAAATCGCCAGAAACTGGATATGAAACTCCTAAATCAGTTTCAATTTCTTTAAAAATATTTACTAACGATGGCGGATGTTTAATTCCATCAGCAACCGAAAACGACAATCCGTTTGCTTGCCCTTTTCCGTGATAAGGATCCTGACCAATTAGTACTACTTTTAAAGTTTCAAAAGAACAATAATTAAACGCATTAAATACAGCTTCTTGCTTCGGATAACACACATTATTATGGTATTCAAACGTTATAAAATCGCTTAAACATTTAAAATATGGCTTTTTAAACTCAGTTTGTAAAATATTTTTCCAGCTATCATTAATATTTAGTTGCATTGTTTGTTATTTTTGCTTTGGTTTCAAATATACTATTTTGACGAAAAACATTTCAGAAAAGACACTTCAAGATTTAGAATTTACAACGGTTTTAGAACAAGTTGCAACATACTGTATTACTACTTTAGGTAAAGAAAAAACCTTACAAATTCAGCCAATATCAAACAATAGGAATTTATTTTTTGAATTAAACTTAGTAAATGAATACTTAGCTTCTTTTGAAAATGAAAACAGAATTCCGAATCATTTTTTTGAAGATATAACAGAAAACATAAAGCGTTTAGCTATTGAAAATAGTTTTTTAGATACCGAAGCTTTTTTAAAAATTGCTACGGTTACTGAAACTGTAAATGAGCAAAAAAAGTTTTTAAAAAAATTTAACACCTACTATCCTACTCTTTTTACTTTAAGTGATGAAATTGAGTACACTACTTTTGTTACCGATGCTATAAAAAAAATAATTACATCGTATGGTGAAGTTGCCGATAATGCATCAATTATTTTAAAACAATTACGTAAAGATATTAATAACGTTCGCGGAAAAATATCAGAAAGTTTTACAAAAGCTTTAAGTAGCAGCATTACTAACGGTTATTTGGATGATATTAAAGAAACTATTATTGACAACCAGCGTGTTTTAGCCGTAACTGCAATGCATAGACGAAAAGTTAAAGGAAGTTTATTAGGTTCTTCTAAATCTGGCAACATTGTTTATATCGCTCCGCAAGCAACACTTACATACAGTAGAGAATTGCAAAATTTACTTTACGAAGAAAAACAAGAAATAGTAAAAATATTAAAAAAACTAGCGGAAGAAATTCGCCCTTTCACTCCTTTATTAAATGAATATTTAGTTTTTTTAATTCACCTAGATAGTATTGGTGCAAAAGCAAAATATGCAAGAGATATTAACGGATTATTACCTAAAATATCAAAAGAAAAAAAGATTTTTTTTAAAGATGCTTACCATCCTGTTTTATGGAAAAAAAATAAAGACCAAGGTCTTAAAACCTTTGCACAAACCATTCGACTAGACGAAAAACAACAGATTATTGTTATTTCTGGTCCCAATGCAGGTGGAAAAAGCATTACTTTAAAAACAATTGGTTTATTACAGCTAATGCTACAAAGCGGCTTACTAATTCCTGTTCACGAACGAAGTGAAACCACTTTATTTAAAACTATTTTAACTGATATTGGCGATAATCAATCCATAGAAAATCAATTAAGTACCTATAGTTACCGTTTAAAAAACATGCGCTCATTTTTAAAAAAATGTAATGATCGGACTTTATTTTTAATTGATGAATTTGGTACCGGTTCTGACCCAGAACTAGGAGGAGCTTTGGCGGAAATTTTTCTAGAAGAGTTTTACGAACGAAAAGCATTCGGAATTATTACCACTCATTACGCAAACTTAAAGGTTTTAGCCAACGAGCTAGATAATGTTACCAATGCAAATATGCAGTTTGACGAGCGTACTTTACAACCCTTATACAAGTTACACATAGGGCAAGCTGGTAGTTCTTTTACTTTTGAAGTGGCGCAGAAAAACGGAATTCCATATAGCTTAATTAACAGAGCTAAGAAGAGGGTTGAAACCGAAAAAATTAGGTTAGACAAAACGATTTCTAAGCTTCAAAAAGAGCGTAATCGTTTACAAAAAACGTCTGAAAGTTTGGTTAAACAAAAATCAAAAGGTCAAGAACATATTGAAAGTTTACAAGAAAAAGAGCAAAAAATGCAAAGTAAACTTTCTGGTTTTCAAGAATTATATGACAACAACCAACGAATGTTAACTTTAGGGAGAAAAACAAATGAGTTGTTAAACAAGTATTTTCAAACCAATAATAAAAAAGAATTATCTGCTGATTTTTTTAAATGGGTAGCTACCGAAAAAACGAAGCGTATAAAAAAGAAACCACTTAAAAAACTAACGAAACAAGAGAAAAAGCAAGATAAAATTATCGCTGAAAAACAAAAAGAAGTATTACAAAAAGTAGAAAAAGAAGTATTACAAAAAGTAGTAAAAGTTAGAGCCGAAAAGAAAGAAGAAGCCAAAAAAATAGCAATTGAAAAAGCGGCTTATATATACAAACTAAATGACCGAGTTCGTTTAATTGATGGTAATGCTGTTGGAACTATTGATAAAATTGAAAAGAAAACCGTTTTTATAAATTACGGATTATTTACCACCAAAGCCAAATTAGAACAATTAGAATTAGTTGAACGCGCTAAAAAATAAATGCCTTTTTTAAAAAGAAAGTTAAAGTTTAAAATTTTACTAACTTAGCTATTGGCTATCAACTTATTTTTAAACAAAATTTAATAATCAATTCGTAATAATCTTTTAAATTAAATGAAAGAAATTTCTTTAGACATTATTCATTTAATAGCAATTAGCGCGATAATAAACGGATTTATTTATAGCTTTTTACTCTTTTTTAAAAAAGAAAACAAGCTAGCAAATCGATTTCTTAGTTTACTAATAGCCTCACTTTGTTTAACTTTAGTTGCACCTGTTTTTGTTCAATTAAATTTTTTTGAAACATATACTTGGCTACAATTTTTTCCTGTTTGGCCCTTAATTTTAACTGGTCCCTCTTTTTATTTTTATTGCATCAGTTTAACAAACCCACAATTTAAATTTAAAAAAAAACAGTTATGGCATTTTAGCTTTATTCTAGTAAATTACCTTCCACTTATTCTTTTAAAATTTTTTAAGGAAGAAGACATTTCTATAATAATTTTAGCTTTTTTAAATAATATTGGTACGCTATCTGTTTTATTAATTTTAATCTACAGTTATTTAGCACATAAAGCCATTCATAATTATCAAAGTAATATTCTTAACAACCTTTCTTCTATCGAAAACATTCATTTAAACTGGATAAAACTGATCATCAATATTTTAGCTGTTTCATTTTTCATTATTCTTCTTCTTATTATATATTTATTTATTAAAGAAGACTCTAGCTCTACTGTTTACTTCGAAATAATTCCTGCTTTAATCATTTCTTTTACCATATACTGGCTAAGTATAAAAGGATTTATTCAAACACAAACAGTACTTTTTTATGATACATCCTTAGAATCAAAAACTATAAAAAACAAAGATTTTTCGGCAATCATCAAAAAAATAACTAATGAAATAGCAGAAAATAAATTGTATCAAAATCCAGATCTTAGTTTAAATTTATTAAGCAAACATGTAGCCATCTCTGAGCGAGAAATATCAAATGCTATAAATCAACATTTAAATAAAAATTTTTACACGTTTATTAATGAGTTTCGGGTAGAAGAAGTAATTACTAAAATAAAAGATTCTAATAACACACATATAAAAATACTAAATCTTGCTTTTGATGCTGGCTTTAATTCGAAACCAACTTTTAATAGAGTTTTTAAAGAATACACTGGTAATTCACCTAGTTTTTACAGACCAAAAAAGTCTCATCTGCCGTAAAACCTAATATTGAGACGTCTTAATTACTGTAAAATCACACAGTAAGCCTTACCTTATTTATTATTCTTTTTTATTTGTAATTATAAAACAAGAATATATCATGAAAAAAATAACACTTATTATTGCTTTGTTCATTACAGTAATGAATCAAGCTCAAAATTACTCATTTGTTCCTAAAAATTTAAAACTAATTTCTATGGATGAACTGATGAGAAAAGGCCCTCCTTCAAAATTAGATTTAGTGTATTATGAAGACGGTACTAAAACTACGCTTAAAGAAGTTATGCCGTTAATTATGCAACAAAAACTAATGCCTAAAATGTTTGTTGATAAAAACGGAAACTACAAATTATTGATAGCTGCAGGTGAAAAACCACAAAAACAAGCTTATTCATTTGTTCCTAAAAACTTAAAACTAATTTCTATGGATGAACTTGTAAAAAAAGGACGACCATCAAAATTAGATTTAGTGTATTATGAAGATGGTACTAAAACTACGCTTGAAAAAGCAATGCCATTAATTATGCAGCAAAAAGTAACACCAAAAATGTTTGTTGATAAAAATGGAAATTATAAATTACTAGTACTTGTAAAAATTAAACCTGTAAAAGTTGTAATTAACTATAAAAATATACCTAAACGTTTGGCTAATTTAGGCTACTCTTTTGGTAATCCCGAAAGCAATACGGTAATTATAAATACACAAGGAGGACCAATAGCAGACATAGAAACAAAAAGTTTTGAAGGTTTTTTTGTTGAAATAGGTAAAATTAATCCAAAAGATGTTTTTGCTATTAATGTACATCAAGTACAAACATTACATCCAGAATGGTTTAATAAAAAAGAAATAACACACGAACAATCAATCGAATTTAATAAAGAAACCACAAAAATACTTTATGACATGGTTTCTTATTTTAAATCTCAAAACAAAAAAGTTTATGTTACAGGGTTTTCTTATGGAGCATTTGCTGGAGCAGATCTTTTAGCCGAATACGGAGATGTTGCTGATGGCTATTTATTTATGGTTGGAAGATTAGATATGACAGAAAAAATATGGAAAACATTTTCTCAAGGAACTGAAGCATCTTTTAAAGAAGACGGTACAGAGGTAATAATTCATAAAAAACAAAACAATATACTAGATAACAATTTAAAAAGAACGGCTTCTGGCTTTGGTCATAAAAGATATACAAACTTATTAAAAGACACCAATCTCTCTAACGTTATTTACATCACAGGAAAAAAAGATCAAGCGGTTGGTAGGTTAACGAAAAAAGAAATTGATTTTTTAAAGTTAAAAAATGCAACTGTAATTATTGGAGAAGGAGGACATGAAACTACAGAAACACACTTAAAAAAAGGACTCTCTTTATTGTTTAAAAAATAACCTCAATAAAAATAGCAGTTAAAAAAATTAACTGCTATTTTTATTTTTTAAGTATTACTCTTCTAATCCAGCAATTTCTTTATCATAAAACTCTCCTGCTTTATCCATTAAATCGGCTAATTCAGTAGTTATATCTTCTTCTTTTTCGCCCGATAAATCTTCAAACCACTCCACTTCATCGTCTTTTAAGTTGATTAAAAAACGTGGATATTCTGTATGTAACACAAATATATCTTCTGGATAATTACTATTATCTGCTAATAAAAACTTAGGTAAATTCATAAAAAGTGTATTATTAATATTTTATTTATCCCCAATAATTGGGTTTGTTTTAATTAATTTTAAAGTTAATCTATTAAATCGTATAAATAATAAAATAGATGCTGTGGTTAATCCAGCTAATAATCCTAACCAAATTCCGAAACTTCCGTACATTTCTTCGCTTCCAAAAAAATAACTAATAGGAAAACCAACAACCCAGTATGATATAAAAGTAATTATTGTTGGCACTTTAACATCTTGTAAACCACGTAAAGCACCTAAAACCATTACCTGAATACTGTCTGATATTTGAAAAATAGCAGCTGCTATTAATAAATTTGCTGCAATTTTCATCACTTCCATATTATCTGCATAATTATCAGCATCGCTTAAATCAACATATAAATTAGGTAATGATTTATGAAATAAGTAAAAAATAGTTGCGAATACGGTTGCTAAAATAATTCCTAATAAAAAGATTGAAAAAGCAATTCTACGAAGCTCTTTGTAATTTTGCAATCCTTTTTGATTCCCAACTCTAATCATAGACGCTACACTTAATCCCATAGCCACCATAAATGTCATTGACGATAAATTTAATGCAATTTGATTTGCAGCCTGTGGATTTTTGCCCAACAATCCGCTTAACCAAATTGCTGCTGTAAAAATAGCCACTTCAAAAAACATTTGCATCGCACTCGGCGCCCCTAAATTTATAATTTTTCGAAGCATTAATTTATCTAACACAAATAATTTAATATTTGTTACTAATTTTTTTGAATGCTCCTTTTTGGTCAACATCCAGCGAAGGTGAATCACCATTACAACTCTAGAAAGTAATGTTCCGTACGCCGCTCCTACAATTCCCATTTCAGGAAAACCAAACTTTCCAAAAATTAGTAAATAATTTAAAACAACGTTTAAAACATTGGCTAAAATTGTAGCGTACATCGGATATTTTGTCATCGACAATCCATCACTAAATTGTTTGAAAGCCTGAAAAACTATCATCGGTATTAAAGAAAAAGCAACTAAATTTAAATACGGAATTGCCAATTCAACAACTTCAACGGGTTGTTTCATTAAATACATTAAAGGCTTAGAAAAAAACACCAATAAAAACATTAAAATTCCAATTACAGTACACAAAAATAATCCGTGTTTAAAGGTAGATTTTGCTTGTTTAAAATTATTAGAAGAATCTGCTTCGGCTATTAAAGGCGTAATTGCTGTTGAAAACCCAATACCTAAAGACATGGCAATAAACATAAAACTATTACCTAAAGAAACCGCTGCTAACTCTGCTGTTCCTAATTGCCCAACCATAATATTATCTACAAAACTCACAAAAGTATGCCCTAGCATTCCTAACATTACAGGGGCAGCAAGCTTCCAATTATATTTAAATTCTGATGTGTATTGTTGTAAATTCAAAAGATGTAGTATTACGGAATGCGAAGATAACTTTTTTAGCAGTCCGCTGTCATTATCTTATCCGTTTTTTAATTAATTTAATTACCTTTGATTTTTATAAAAACAAACAAAAAATGGCATCAATTACACTTAAAGGAAACCCTTTTGATACAACAGGAAATTTACCTGAAAATGGTAGTAAAGCAACCGATTTCTTATTAGTTGCAACCGATTTATCTACTAAAAAATTAGCTGATTTTAAAGGAAGCAGATTAATTTTAAATATTTTTCCTAGTGTTGACACTGGCACTTGCGCAACTTCTGTTAGAGAATTTAATAAAAAAGCTGCTGATTTAGAAAACACCAAAGTTTTATGTATTTCTAGAGATTTACCATTTGCACAAGGTCGTTTTTGTGGAGCTGAAGGAATTGAAAACGTAGTTATGTTATCTGATTTTACTACAGGAAATTTTGGTAAAGATTACGGTTTAGAAATTAAAAATGGTCCTTTAGCAGGTTTACACTCTCGTTGTATTGTTATTATTGATGAAAAAGGCAATGTTATTTATACTGAACAAGTAAGCGAAACGGTTAACGAACCTAATTACGAAGCTGCCTTAAACGTTTTATAATATTTTTATGAAAAATCCGAATGATGGTTTTATAAAAGGGCGACTGCGTAGTATGACATTTGCCTTAAAAGGCATGTGGTTATTAATTACTACTGAAGATAGCATTAAGGCTCAACTTTTTTTTGGATTTATTGCTACCTGTTTTGGTTTTTATTTTGATATTTCGGCAACTGAATGGATGTTTCAATGTTTAGTTATTGGAATGATTTTAGTTGCGGAAGCTTTAAATACAGCTGTTGAAAAAGTGGCTGACTTTGTACATCCTGAATATCACGAAAAAATTGGTTTTATAAAAGATATTGCTGCTGGCGCACCTGCTTTTGCTGCTGTAATTTCATTGATCATTGCAGGTATTATTTATCTTCCTAAAATAATAGCTATATTGTAGCGTTCAATTTATTTCTAACAAAAATACATGGCAAAAAAAAAGACGACCACTCAAAAAAAACAACCTAAAAATAGTTCATTAAAAAAAGTTAGCCTTTTTTTAATGAACAAACGTAATCATACTATTTTAGGCGCTTTTTTAGTGCTTTTCTCACTGTTTTTAACGGTTGCTTTTATTTCTTTTTTCTTTTCTTGGCAAGAAGATCAAAGTGCTTTAAGTCAGTTTTCTAACAAAACTATTCCTACCAAAAATTTATTAGGTAAAATTGGCGCTAAACTTAGTCACTTTTTTATTTATAAAGGCTTCGGTTTAGGCGCTTTTACCATATCAGTAACACTTTTTTTAACAGGCGCACGAATTTTACTACAAACCAATCTTAAAAGAATTATTATTTCTTGGAATTGGGGCTTATTAATAATGTTGTGGTTTTCGATTGCATTAGGTTTTGTTGAAGAAAAAAATGCTTTACTATCTGGTATTATTGGTTTTGAATTAAATGAATATTTACAAACCTTTTTAGGTAAAACAGGATTAATTATTTTATTACTTTTCTTTTTTATTACCTATTTAATCATCCGATTTAGTATTACACCAGAAAAAATTAACGATAAAATAAAAACATCAAACGAAAATCAAACTACCGAGATTAATGAAGTTGTTGCTGAAAATATAATTTCAAAAAAAGTTGAAGGAAAAGACACCTCAGTAAAGTCGGATTTTGAATTATCTGTTGAAAACTTACAACCTACAATTACAAAACATTCGGATGTAAAAACAGAAACTGAAACAGCAAACAAAGAAGAAATAACTTTAGATGTTAGTAAGAAAACAATTGAACCTACTGTAAAACCATCCGAAGAAACAATAAAAGAGGTTGAAGTTGCTATTGAGAAAATTGCCGAAGAAAAAAGTGTTTCTGAAAATTTATCTGATCAATTAATTAAAGATTTTGGCGAATTTGATCCTACATTAGAACTTGGAAATTACAAATTCCCAACCTTTAATTTACTAAAAGAATACAACGAAACTATTTCTGTTGATCCAGAAGAACTTGAAGCTAATAAAAATCGAATTGTAGAAACTCTTAAAAACTACAAAATTGGTATTGCTCAAATAAAAGCAACTGTTGGACCTACAATTACACTTTACGAAATTGTACCCGAAGCAGGTATTAGAATATCAAAAATTAAAAATTTAGAAGACGATATTGCTTTATCACTTTCTGCTTTAGGAATTCGTATTATTGCGCCAATTCCTGGTAAAGGAACCATTGGTATTGAGGTGCCTAATAAAAAATCGACCATCGTTTCTATGCACTCAGTTATTTCATCAAAGAGATTTCAAGAAAGTCCGATGGAACTCCCGATTGCTTTAGGTAAAACTATTTCGAACGAAACGCTTGTTGTTGATTTAGCTAAAATGCCACACTTATTAATGGCTGGTGCTACCGGACAAGGTAAATCTGTTGGATTAAATGCCGTGTTAACTTCATTGTTGTACAGAAAACATCCTGCCGAAGTTAAATTTATTTTAGTTGATCCGAAGAAAGTAGAACTAACTTTATTTAATAAAATTGAGCGCCATTACTTAGCCAAATTACCCGATACTGACGAAGCTATTATTACTGATACAACCAAAGTTGTACATACTTTAAATTCGCTTTGTATTGAAATGGATAATCGTTACGACATGTTAAAAAACGCAATGGTTCGTAATATTAAAGAATATAACACAAAATTTAGAGCTCGAAAATTAAATCCTGAAAACGGACATAAATTTTTACCTTATATTGTTTTAGTTATTGATGAATTTGCTGATTTAATTATGACAGCTGGTAAAGAAGTAGAAACACCAATTGCCCGTTTAGCGCAGTTAGCTCGTGCTATTGGTATTCATTTAATTGTTGCTACTCAAAGACCATCGGTAAATGTAATTACGGGTATTATAAAAGCAAATTTCCCTGCAAGAATAGCTTTTAGAGTAACCTCTAAAATAGATTCGAGAACTATTTTAGATGCTCCAGGTGCAGATCAATTAATTGGTCGTGGTGATATGCTATATTCTGGTGGAAACGACATCACTCGTATTCAATGTGCTTTTGTTGACACTCCTGAAGTGGAAAAAATAACCGACTTTATTGGCTCTCAACGTGCATATCCAGATGCCTATTTATTACCTGAATATGTAGGTGAAGAAGGTGGCACAAATGTTGATATAGACATTGAAGACAGAGACAAACTCTTTAAAAACGCTGCCGAAGTAATTGTTACCGCACAACAAGGTTCTGCCTCTTTATTACAACGAAAATTAAAATTGGGTTATAATAGAGCGGGACGATTAATAGATCAATTAGAAGCTGCAGGCATTGTAGGACCTTTTGAAGGAAGCAAAGCACGACAAGTTTTAGTACCTGATTTTATTGCTTTAGAGCAGTTATTAGAAAACGAGAAAAAATAATTATAAATTATTCCGAAAACGGAAGAAAATATATACAATGAGAAAATTACAATTATTATTTATTGGATTATTTATTAGCTTAAATATTACAGGTCAAAACACTTCATCTGAAGCTAAAAACTTGTTAGACGAAGTTTCTAGTAAAATGGGAGCATATACCAATATGGTTATTGGTTTTAATTCTTCTTTAATTAATAGAGAAGCTGGGATTACAAACGACCCTCCGATAAGAGGAAAAATTACGCTCTCTGGCGAAAAATATAATTTAGACTACTTGGGTAATAATTTTATTTTTGATGGTAAAAAACTAGTTGTCATTAATCAAGAAGAAAAAGAAGTGAATATTTCTAATGAAGATTTAGATGAGGAAGATGGATTTATTTATCCTTCAAAATTATTAACTTTTTACAAAGAAGGTTATAATTATGAAATGGGAGATTTGCAAAACAAAAATGGTAGAAAAGTACAGTACGTAAACCTTACTCCTATTGATAGTAATTCTGACATTGTAAAAGTACAATTAGGTATTGATGCAAAAACAAAACATATTTATAAATTAGTTCAAATAGGTTCTAACGGAGCAGAAACAACGTTTACAATCACAAAGTTTAAAAGTAACCAACCTATTTCTAAAAACATCTTTTCTTTTGATAAAGAAAAATACTTAAAACAAGGTTATTTTATCGATTAAATTGATAACAATCATAAATTTGTTAATACATTAAAATGATTAACAAAACTTTTATTTTTTTATCCAACTAACAAACTACCTTTGCTACTGTGAAAACATTAGACAAATATATTTTAAAGAGCTTTTTACAGCCTTTTTTCGCTACTTTTTTAATCATACTATTTGTTTTAGTAATGCAAGCATTATGGCTTGCTTTCGAAAGCTTTGCTGGTAAAGGAATTAGCCTAGGTATTATTTTAAAATTTCTTTGGTACACTACATTACTTATGGCACCGCAAGCATTGCCAATTGGTGTTTTACTTTCGTCAATTATGACATTAGGTGGACTTTCTGAAAACTATGAATTTGCTGCTACAAAATCAGCAGGTATTTCGCTTCCTAGAATGGTGCGTCCTTTGGTTTTTTTAACATTATTTTTAAGTGCTGTCAACTTTGTTTTTTTAAACAATGTGTATCCTTATGCCATGTTGAAGCAATTAAACATGAAAATGAATATCAAAAAGAAACAACCTTCCATTGCTTTAGTTGCTGGTAGTTTTAATACTGAATTGCCAAAGTTTCAGATTAAATTTGATGAAAAATACGGAGAAGATGATAATCTTTTAAAAAAGGTGATGATTTATGATTTATCCGATCAAAATGGTAATAACAAAATTATAACTGCCGAAAAAGGTAAAATAGTTTCAAATGAAGGAAGTAGATACATGACTTTAGTTTTAGAAAACGGACACTATTTTGAGCATCATAAAAAAAATAGAGCTACTTTTAAAGAAAGGCAAAAAATGCCTGCTTCTTATGCTGAATTTGATGAATACACAATTAATATAGATATTTCATCTTTAAGTGGCGGTGATTTAGAAGAAGAAAAATACAAAACTCAATACAATATGTTGAGTTTAAATCAACTAAAAGACACCATACCTTCTATGAAAAGAGAGTATGATGCCTTTATTGTTAGTAGATCTAAAAATTTATTTTTAAATGTTGATATTGAAGATTTACATACTTATCCCGATTCTTTAGTTAACAAAGAACTTTCATTAAATATCTTAGACAACTTTAATCTTAGGGAAAAACAAAATATTTTAAATAGCTCAAAATCTAAAATTGATAGAAGCATCAGTAGTGATAAATCAAATAAAGATAGGCTGAAGAAAAAAAGAAAATATCTTAACCTGTACGACATTGAATTTTACAACAGAGTTGCTTTTTCGCTTTCTTGTTTATTACTGTTTTTTATTGGAGCACCTTTAGGATCTATTATAAGAAAAGGCGGAATGGGATTACCTATGATTTTAGCCATTGCTATTTATGTACTTTATTTTTTCACGAATACATTTGGTCGAAATTTAGCCGAAGAAAGCTCGGTAACAGCAATTACAGGTTCTTGGCTAAGTGTATTTTTAATGCTACCTTTGGCTATAACACTAACAATTAGAGCAAGTAAAGACAAGGGCTTATTTGATTTTAAGAGCTTTATAAATCCTCTAATTAATTTATTAAAAAACATATTCTCTAAAAAAGAGAAAACAACATAACTAATGGCAACAAAAACAGCAGCTAAAATTCAATTAAACACTATTGAAGAAGCGATACAAGATATAAGAGACGGAAAAGTTATTATTGTAGTAGATGATGAAGATCGCGAAAATGAAGGTGATTTTTTAGCTGCTGCAGAAAAAGTAACTCCAGAAATGGTAAACTTTATGGCTACTCATGGTAGAGGCTTAATTTGCACACCACTTACAGAAGATCGTTGTAAAGAACTAGAATTAAACATGATGGTTAACAACAATACCGATCCTATGGAAACTGCTTTTACCGTTTCTGTAGATTTAAGAGGTAAAGGTGTTACCACAGGTATTTCGGCATCTGATAGAGCAAAAACAATTCTTGCATTAGTAGATAATGAAACTAAACCTTTTGATTTAGCACGCCCTGGACATATTTTTCCGTTAAAAGCTAAAAACGGAGGAGTTTTAAGAAGAACAGGTCATACCGAAGCTGCAATAGACTTTGCTCGTTTAGCTGGTTTACAACCTGCTGGTGTTATCGTTGAAATTATGAACGAAAATGGTACCATGGCTCGTTTACCTCAACTTTTAGAAGTTGCTAAAAAATTCGATTTAAAAATTGTTTCGATTGAAGATTTAGTGGCTTACAGAATGGAACATGATTCTTTAATTGAAAAGAAAGAAGATTTTAATATCCAAACCCGTTTTGGTGATTATCGTTTAAGAGCTTATCAGCAAACAACCAATAAACAAATCCACATTGCCTTAACTAAAGGAACTTGGACAAAAACCGATCCTATTTTAACTAGAATTAATTCAACTTTAATTAATAATGACATTCTTGGTACATTAACCAATAATGCGGACAAGAAGTTAGATCAAATGTTTAACGTTATTAATAAAGAAGGAAAAGGTGCCATTGTTTTTATCAATCAGCAAAATCAGGCATTAAATTTATTAAACCGATTACGTGGTTTAAAAGAAAATCAAGCTAAAGGAGAATTAAAAGCTCCGAATGTTGTGATGGATAACAAAGATTTTGGAATCGGAGCACAAATATTACACGATTTACACATACATAAACTGCGCTTAGTCTCTAACACCAAACAAACCAAACGTGTTGGTATGATTGGTTACGGATTAGAAATTGTAGACTATGTAAACTACTAAAAAACACTTTTCACAAAAAAAAGGAAGCTTTAAAAGCTTCCTTCTTTAGTTTATTATATTAACATAAATTAAAGTGTCGTTATTACAGATTTTACTTCATTAAACTCACTCACAATTTCTTCAAGTACTTCTTTTGCTGATTTAATTTCGTGAATTAACCCTGCAACTTGACCAATTTCAAGCTCTCCATCATCTAAATCGCCTTCAAACATTCCTTTTTTAGCTCTCGCTCTTCCTAACAATTCTTTAATTTGATCTATTGATGGATTTTTTTGATACAACTCTTGTACTTCTTGATAAAATTTATTTTTTACCAAACGAACTGGAGCTAATTCTTTTAACGTTAAATGTGTATCGCCATCTTTAACATTTACAATGGTTTCTTTAAAATTACGATGAGCAGAAGACTCTAAAGTAGCAGCAAAACGACTCCCAATTTGTACACCGTCAGCCCCTAAAACTAAAGCTGCAAGCATTCCTCTTCCCGAACCAATTCCACCAGCAGAAATTACAGGTATTTTAACCTGTTCTTTTACCATAGGTATTAAAGTTAGTGTTGTTGTTTCTTCGCGTCCATTATGTCCGCCAGCTTCGAAACCTTCACAAACAACCGCATCTACACCTGCAGCTTCGGATTTTAAAGCAAATTTTACCGAGCTTACCACATGTACAACGGTAATTCCTTTTTCCTTTAAATAAGACGTCCATGTTTTAGGATTTCCTGCGGATGTAAAAACAATTTTAACTTCTTCTTCAATAATAATATCCATGATTTTTTCAATATCAGGATATAACATTGGTACGTTTACACCGAAAGGTTTGTCAGTTGCTTTTTTACACTTCTGAATGTGCTCACGCAATACATCAGGATACATAGATCCAGCACCAATTAAACCTAATCCGCCAGCATTTGATACTGCTGACGCTAATTTCCATCCGCTAACCCAAATCATTCCTCCTTGAATAATTGGATATTTTATATTAAAAAGTTGTGTGATTTTATTTTGCATAAATTAGTTTTTAAGAACTTATTTAAAAAGATTTTTTTGATTTAGTTAGAAAGGATGATTTTTTAAGAAATCACTCCCGAACCTAACAACTCTTCTTCTTTATACCAAGCAACAAATTGCCCTTCTTGAATTGCTGATTGTGGATTTGTAAACTCAACATATAAACCTGTATCAACTTTATACAGAATTGCTTTTTCTAATTTTTGACGGTAACGAATTCTTGCTTCAACTTCCATTATTTCTCCAGATTTTAAAGCCAAATCTTCACGAACCCAATGCAATTCTTCATTAGAAACAAATAATACATTTCTATATAAACCTTGGTGATTTTTCCCTTCACCAGTATAAATTACATTTTCGTTAACATCGGTTTCAATAACATACAATGCTTCTTTTGTTCCACCAACATTTAACCCTTTTCGCTGTCCTTTGGTAAAATAATGTGCACCTTGATGTTTTCCTACCACTTTTCCGTCTTCCTTTTTATAAGAAAATTTTGTTGAGAAGTATTTTAATTCAGCTTCTTTGTTTTCAAATTCAGGAATTGAACGAGTGTATTGCTCAAAATCAGAAGGAATTTGTACAATTACTCCTTCTTTAGTTTGTAATTTTTGCTGTAAAAAATCTGGTAAACGAACTTTACCTATAAAACATAATCCTTGAGAATCTTTTTTATCCGCAGTAATTAAATCTGCTTTTTTTGCAATTTCCCTTACTTCTGGCTTTGTTAATTCGCCAATAGGGAACATTGCTTTAGCCATTTGTTCTTGTGATAATTGACATAAAAAATACGATTGATCTTTATTCGTATCTTTCCCTGCCAGTAATTTATAAACTTGAGCTCCGTTTATAGTTTCTTCCGCTTTTCTACAATAATGTCCTGTTGCCACATAATCGGCTCCGAGACTTAAAGCGATATCCATAAAAACATCAAACTTAATTTCTCGGTTACATAAAACATCCGGATTTGGTGTGCGTCCTTTTTCGTATTCATTAAACATATAATCAACAATACGTTCTTTATATTGATCGCTTAAATCTACCGTTTGAAAAGGGATGCCTAATTTATCAGCAACAATCATTGCGTCATTACTGTCTTCTAACCACGGGCATTCATCAGAAATTGTTACCGAATCGTCGTGCCAGTTTTTCATAAACAAGCCGATTACCTCATACCCTTGTTCTTTTAACAAATATGCGGTTACACTACTATCTACACCTCCCGAAAGTCCTACTACTACTCTTTTCATTTTTTGTTTTTGTAAGGTGCAAATTTACGAATAAGTTTCTGGTTTTAGAATGGATAAAATTAATAGATACATCAATAAAATTGATACTAAATTAATTCTTTTTTAACTTTGATAATTTTTGTTTTTCCTTCTTATCCACAATTTCTCCATCCATATAAAACTCCCATTTACCAACTCTTTTTCCGTTTTTATACATTCCTTTTTCTTTTATATTTCCTTTTAAATCGTAGTATTTTCCTTCTTCCTCTAACTGATCATTAGCATAAAAAACTTCTTCAATTAAAATACCAGTATCTGTAAAAGTTTTAGAAAGACCATTCTTTTTTCCTTCGCTATAAATGGCTTCTTGGGTTAAATTTCCATTCGGATAATAGTTTTTAAGCACTCCATGTAACTTACCCTCTTTATATTCTTCTTCAGAAAAAATCTTTCCATTCGTAAAATAATAAGTCCATTTACCAATACGGTTTTTACCTACCATTTTACCTTCGCTTTTTAATTTACCCAACTGATTGTAAAATTTTACAGAAGCGGTATCGTTAGTATATACTTTTACAATTGTTGGTTGTGATGATGATGTGATGCTATAAAATTTAAAAACACCTGTTTCTTTTCCGTTTTTAAAAGCTCCCGAATAACGAATTTTACCATTATCATAAAACTTTTTCCACACACCAGTTCTTTTTCCGTTTACATCAAATTTATTTAATTTTTGAGCAGTTACAGAAATTATAAAAAAAACTGATAATAAAAGTGCTGTTGAAAATATCCTTTTTATATTTAGCATTGATAATTTTATTTAGGTGTAAAACTTACTTATTTCAAAAATACATAAACCGTACCAATATGAGTGTCGATTTTTTAATTTCTGTTTTAGATGATATGAAAAACCCTGCTAGGGTAAACAGAGATAAAGCATCAAATATTGTATTAGAGCAGCCAAAATTACTAAAATATTTAGTAGCTATTACTTTTGATGTTGATCAAAAAATATCAATTAAAGCTGCCTGGGTTTTAGAGTGGATTTGTACGCACAATAGCATAAATTATATACACCCTTATATTGATGTTTTTGTTAAAAATATATCAAACCTTCATTTTGATAGCGCCATAAGGCCTTGTGCTAAAATTTGCGAACATTTAGCAAATGCTTACACATCTAAAACCGAAAATGAAACAAAAAAAATACTAACTCAAAAACATATTGACACAATTATTGAAACCGGATTTGATTGGTTAATTACTGATCAAAAAATAGCAGTTAGAGCTTACACAATGAACTTATTATACCTTTTCGGATTACAAAGAGACTGGGTACACCCAGAATTACAACATTTAATTAGCTCTAAAATTATTCACGAAAGTAAAGGCTGTAAAGCTCGTGGAAAATATATTTTAGAAATGATTGAAAAACAAAAAACGAGCTCTTAAAGCTCGTTTTAAATTAAATCTTTCTAGATTTCAATAAATAAGCTTTATAATTCTTATCTTCTTTTAATTTATTATACCAAATTTTAGCACTTTCTTTATCTTTTAATTTATTGTATGCTACAAAATTTATAAAATCATATAAGGCTTTATTTTTTGGTAAAATATCTTCTTCTTTAAATTCCTTATTTAAAAATTTTAATGCTTTTTCATTTTTACCTGTTATTAGGTATCTATATCCTTTTCCTAATAAAATTTCTTTTTGATAAAATTTAGATTTATACTCTTTTTTTGTTGTTAATTTTTTTACTTTTTTTAAATAAACAGAAGCCAACTTTAAAAAATCATATTTAACATTCTCATTAACATAAATAGAACTATCAAAATATTTCTCTGCTAATGAAATAGCTATCTCTGGAGTTTGTTTTTTATAGAAATTTAAAAAATCATCTTGGAATATTTTAGTGCTAATAGCATACCTTTTTAAAACTTTAAGCATTTCGTTTTTATCCTTATAACCTTTTTCGTTATAGATAACCTCTCCATTAGCATCAACAATTAAAATATAAGGAATTGTATTCGCTGAGTATTTATTTGATATTTTCCTAAACACATCAATATCAATCTTTAAAGGCACATAAGCATTTAAAATCTCTTCCACTTCTGGTTTATTCCAAGTATCAGATTCCATTCTTTTACAAGGTCCACACCAAGTTGCCCAAAAATCAATCAAAATTAATTTATTAGTAGCTACAGACAACTTTTTAGCATCTTTAAAAGAAGTCATCCAATGCGTTGCATTACTCTGTTGAATAACCGTAATTAAAAAAAAGGTTGTAATTATTATCTTTTTCATCATTTAAAATATTTAGCATTTTTATATTCAAATGTAAAAATTTAATTTATTTCATCCAAATTAGTCGGTTTTCTATAACCTGCAAAAGGTTGTTTTAATAATTCTTTTAAACTGGCATTTTTTTCCGCATCCGGAAAAGTATCTACACCGTACACAATTTTTTCTCTATCAAACTCCATATACGTTCCGAATAAACGGTCCCAAATAGCAAATATATTTCCATAGTTAGAATCGGTATAAGGTAACATATTATGGTGATGTATTTTATGCATATCTGGCGATACAATTATATAACTCAATACCTTATCTAAGTTTTTAGGCATTTTTATATTTGCATGCGTTAATTGTGTAAAAATTAACGACATTGATTGATACAACATTACAATTGCAATTGGCGTTCCTACTAACAAAACACCTATTAACGTAAACGTAAAACGGATAACACTTTCTAAAGGATGATGACGATTTGCTGTAGTTGTATCTACCTCATGATCGGTATGGTGCACCAAATGCACCATCCAAAGTTTTGGAATTTTATGTTCGGTAAAATGTGCTAAATATGCTCCGAAGAAATCTAAAAACAATACGCCTAAAACAACATATAACCACAATGGCATTTCTGGCAACCAATTAATTAATCCAAAGTTATTTACTTGCACCCAATCTGCCGTTTTTAATAATAAAAAAGCGAGTGTAAAATTAATTACAATAGTAGTTGCTGTAAAAAAAAGGTTGGGAAAAGCGTGTTTCCATTTATTATATTTAAAGCTAAATAATGGTACTGCGCTTTCTAATAACCAAAAAAAGGTAATTCCGCCAACTAAAATTAAACTTCTGTGGCTAGACGGAATCGTCTCAAAATAATCAATAAGGGTTTCCAATGTAAAATGTTTTTCTAAAAATAAGAAAAAATATTAACCTAATCTTTTTATTTTCTCGTTAGATCTAACAGGCAAACGTTTTTTAAGTTCTTCAACAATCCTGTAAGTTGCAGGACAAACAGCCGTATTTTTTATGGTTAAATCTGCAATTTGAATAAACTTTTTACGGTTTGTATGTGGATATTCAGAACAAGCTTTTGGGCGAACATCATAAATAAAGCATGAATTATCGCTTTCATCTAAAAACGAACATGGCGCCGTTTTTAATACCATAAAATCATCCGCATCGCGCTCTAAATATTGGCTTTCAAAATCACGAACCTTCATTTTTAAATGCTTTGCAATACGCTCTATATCTTTATGTGTAAAAATCGGACTTGTGGTTTTACAGCAGTTACCACAATCTAAACAATCCGTTTTAGCAAACTCATCATCGTGTAATTCTTGCACTACAACATCTAAATTTTTAGGTGTTCGTTTTTTTATCGTAGCAAAATATTTTTTATTTTCTTTTTCTACGTCTGCAGCTAACTTTTGTAAATTTTCTAAGTCTTTATCCATGTTGCAAAAATACCTATATAAATTGTTAGAATCAGTTTAAATATCATCCAAATAAATTACGTAATTTTGCACTTCAATTTTCAACAACTAATGAGCATTCAAACCTTAATAGCAACTAAAGTAAAAGAAGGATTTTTAGCCTTGTATAATATAGAAATTCCGACAGTAGAATTTCAAGCAACTCGTAAAGATTTTGAAGGAGATATCACCGTAGTGGTTTTTCCTCTTTTACGCTACAAAAAAGGAAATCCGGTTCAAATAGGAGAAGATTTAGGAAAGTTTTTAGTTGAAAACGTTTCAGAAATCACCAATTTTAATGTTGTAAAAGGTTTTTTAAACTTAGTTATTTCTAATAGTTTTTACACGAATTTCTTTAACAAAATAGCTACAGATACTACTTACGGATTTATTGCGCCTTCGGCGGATAACTCTTCTCGTATGGTAGAATATTCATCGCCAAACACCAACAAGCCTTTACACTTAGGGCATGTGCGTAATGTATTATTAGGCTATTCAGTTGCTGAAATTTTAAAAGCATCGGGTAAAAAAGTATATAAAACGCAGATTATTAACGATCGTGGAATTCATATCTGTAAATCGATGTTGGCTTGGGAAAAATTTGGTAACGGAGAAACACCCGAATCAACAGGTTTAAAAGGTGATAAGTTAGTTGGTAATTATTACGTAAAATTTGACCAAGAATATAAAAAAGAAATTGCAACTTTAGTTGCTTCAGGTGTTTCTGAAGACGACGCTAAAAAACAAGCTCCTTTATTTATTGAAGCTCAAGAAATGCTTCGTAAATGGGAAGCTGGTGATGAAAAAGTTGTTGCTCTTTGGGAAACAATGAACAACTGGGTTTACAAAGGATTTGACGTTACCTATAAAAATATCGGAGTAGATTTTGATAAATTATACTACGAAAGCAACACTTATTTATTAGGTAAAGATGTTATTGAAGACGGAATTAAATCTGGCGTTTTTTATAAAAAAGAAGACGGTTCGGTTTGGTGTGATTTAACAGATGATGGTTTAGACGAAAAATTAGTGCTACGATCTGACGGAACAGCCGTTTATATGACCCAAGATATTGGTACCGCTATACAACGTGCCAAAGATTTTAACGATTTAGGCGGAATGGTGTATACGGTTGGTAACGAGCAAGATTATCATTTTAAGGTATTATTTTTAATTCTTAAAAAGTTAGGTTATTCTTGGTCTGAAAGCTTGTATCATTTAAGTTACGGAATGGTAGATTTACCTTCTGGAAAAATGAAATCACGTGAAGGAACTGTTGTTGATGCGGATGATTTAATGGGTGAAATGACAGGTACTGCAAAAGCTATTTCGCAAGAATTAGGTAAATTAGAAGGGTATTCTGACGAAGAAAAAGAAGAATTGTATAAAGTAATTGGTTTAGGCGCTTTAAAATATTTTATCTTAAAAGTAGATCCTAAAAAGCGTATTTTATTTGACCCAAAAGCATCGGTAGATTTTCAAGGAAATACAGGTCCTTTTATTCAATATACGTATGCTAGAATTCAATCAATTTTAAGAAAAGCTGATTTTGATTATTCAAGTGCAGTTGAGATAGAATTACATGCTAAAGAAAAAGAGTTAATTAAACAATTAGAGTTATATCCTGAAATAATTCAACAAGCAGCGAGTAATTATTCACCGGCTGTTATTGCTAATTACACTTATGATTTGGTAAAAGAATTTAATTCTTTTTACCAGAACGTACATATTTTAGGAGAAGAAAATCAAGATAAAAAAGTATTTAGAATTCAGTTATCTAAAAAGGTTGCTGATACTATAAAATCAGCATTTGGATTGTTAGGAATTCAGGTTCCTGAGAGAATGTAAAAAAAATAACAAGTACACGCGTTAGGGATTGAACGGCTTGTTTGAGCTCTTTTAAGAGGAACGAGTAAAAAGCGAGTAGTGAAAGCCCGCTCGAACGCCAAAAAAATTAATGTAATAATTAATCAATTTGAAAATGTATCAATAAATAAGATTGCAAAACTTTGTAACTTTGAACCTTTACTACTTTCAAACTAATAATAAAACAAACAACAAGTAAAAAATAAACGACATGAAATACGACGTATTAATAATAGGAAGTGGTCCTGGAGGTTATGTAACTGCTATTAGAGCATCTCAATTAGGATTTAAAGTTGGAGTGATTGAAAAAGAAAATTTAGGTGGAATTTGCTTAAACTGGGGATGTATTCCTACCAAAGCATTGTTAAAATCTGCTCAAGTTTACGATTACTTAAAACATGTTGACGAATACGGTTTAAAGGCCGAAGCTATTGATAAAGATTTTGAAGCGGTTATTAAACGTAGTCGTGGTGTTGCTGAAGGAATGAGCAAAGGTGTTCAGTTTTTAATGAAGAAAAACAAAATTGATATTATTAACGGTTTTGGTAAAATTAAAACGGGTAAAAAGGTTGATGTTACTGCCGAAGACGGAACGGTAACGGAATATGCTGCCGATAATATTATTATTGCAACAGGTGCTCGTTCACGTCAGTTACCAAACTTACCACAAGATGGTAAAAAGGTTATCGGTTATCGTGAAGCAATGAGTTTACCGAGCCAACCAAAATCTATGATTGTTGTAGGTTCTGGTGCTATTGGTGTTGAGTTTGCACATTTTTACAACTCAATGGGAACTGATGTTACTGTGGTTGAGTTTATGCCAAATATTGTTCCTGTTGAAGATAAAGATGTTTCGAAACAAATGGAGCGTTCTTTTAAGAAAGCTGGTATTAAAGTAATGACAAACTCATCTGTAGAATCTGTTGATACTTCTGGTGACGGAGTTAAAGCGACTGTTAAAACTAAAAAAGGAGAAGAAATTTTAGAAGCTGACATTTTATTATCGGCAGTTGGAATTAAAACAAATATTGAAAACATCGGCTTAGAAGATGTTGGAATTATAACTGATAGAGATAAAATTTTAGTAAACGACTGGTACCAAACTAACATTCCTGGTTATTATGCTATTGGTGATGTTACTCCTGGACCTGCATTGGCACACGTTGCTTCTGCAGAAGGAATTACTTGTGTTGAAAAAATGGCTGGTGTTCATACTGAAACTATTGATTATGGAAATATTCCTGGTTGTACCTATGCAACTCCAGAAATTGCTTCTGTTGGATTTACTGAAGAACAAGCAAAAGAAGCGGGTTACGAATTAAAAGTTGGTAAATTCCCATTTTCTGCTTCTGGTAAAGCAAAAGCAGCTGGAACTCCTGATGGTTTTGTAAAAGTAATTTTTGATGCTAAATATGGCGAATGGTTAGGTTGCCATATGATTGGTGCCGGAGTTACAGATATGATTGCTGAAGCTGTTTTAGGTCGTAAACTAGAAACTACTGGTCATGAAGTATTAAAAGCAATTCACCCTCACCCAACTATGAGTGAAGCGGTTATGGAAGCTGTTGCTGATGCTTATGATGAAGTGATTCACTTGTAAGATTCATAAACTTTATATAATTAAAACCTCGCCTATTAATATTTGGCGAGGTTTTTTTATATTTGGGCATGAAAAAATTTATCCCAATATTCGCCTTATTAATCGTCTGTTTTTATTCTTGTAAAACAGAAGAAAAAAAAGCCTCAACTCCCACACATCCTTTAAACCTTCCTTTTAACGAACGACCTGTACCAACTCTTCCAAACGCTAACAATGTTTCTGTTAACGTAATAGGTGGTGCACACTATATATGTCCTAAAAAGTGTAAAGGCGGAACTTCAAATGTTAAAGGTACTGCTTGTACTGTTTGTAAAACACCACTTGCACACAACCAAGCATTTCATAACACACCACAAACGCCATCTACACCAGTTTCAACTCCTGTAGCTCCGCCTGTTTCGGGTCCTAATGCTGCAGGTCAATATCATTACACGTGCGCTAATGGTTGTGCTGGAGGTGGAGATGCAGCTGGAAAATGTAAAAGTTGCGCAGGCGATTTAGCTCACAACGCTGCTTTTCATAGCTAAAAACACATAAAACTTATACTATAAAACCTCGCCAAATAGGCGAGGTTTTTTGTATTTTTAAAACTATGAAATTTAAAGATTTTAACAGACTAAGTACAAAACAAAAAATTGCATATACAATTACAAATGGCTGTAAAGTTGAAGATTCAATAACGTCTTTTGGAAAAATGATTTTATCTAGTTTGTATAAGTTAGATGGTTTTATGGTAGAGTTATCTTATGAGGAAAACATTATCATAAAAAGAATTATAAAAATAGAGGAGAGCTAATTTAGAACTCAATATCGAATGTCATCCTATTTTTATCATCACATCTTTAACACTTTAATAGAATATTAAAATTAAGTTTAGCTTGACAAAAGCACAAATTCAATCCCTACTCTATTAATACTTCAATAAAAATAATATAAAATTATGTTTTCGGCACGTTTATTGTAATTAACATATCTTTAACACAAATATCAAACAATGAAAAACTATCTACTAAACAGTTTTAATTATTGGTGGGATAATTGTTAAATGAAAAAGAAAGAAAAAACTCGAAGTATGCTAGCTTCGAGTTTTTGTTTTATTAAGAAATATGTAATGACTAATTATCTAATCAATTTTCTATATTTAATACGTTTTGGCATTAAATCTCCACCTAAACGTTTCTTCTTATTTTCTTCATAGTCAGAGAATCCTCCCTCAAAGAAATACACTTCACTATTTCCTTCAAAAGCTAAAATGTGTGTACAAATTCTGTCTAAAAACCATCTATCGTGACTAATAACTACCGCACAACCTGCAAAGTTTTCTAAACCTTCTTCTAAGGCTCTTAATGTATTTACATCTAAATCGTTCGTTGGCTCATCTAATAATAAAACGTTTCCTTCTTCCTTTAAAGTCATTGCTAAATGCAAACGGTTACGCTCACCACCAGAAAGTGTAGAAACTTTTTTGTTTTGCTCACTTCCTCCGAAATTAAAACGACTTAAATATGCACGAGAATTTACTTGCTTACCACCCATCATTACTAAATCTTGTCCTTCAGAAAAGTTTTCCCAAATAGATTTATCCGGATCAATATTAGAGTGTGCTTGATCTACATAAGCTATTTTTGCAGTTTCACCTACTTTAAAATTTCCATTATCAGGAGTTTCCTCACCCATAATCATTTTAAAAATGGTGGTTTTACCAGCACCGTTTGGTCCAATAATACCTACAATTCCTGCTTGCGGAAGATTAAACTCTAAATTATCATATAATAATTTATCTCCGAATGCTTTTGATACGCCAGTAGCTTCAATAACATTAGTTCCTAAACGTGGTCCGTTAGGAATGTAAATTTCTAATTTCTCATCAGTTTGTTTCTGATCTTGACTCATCAACTTTTCATAGTTCTTCAAACGAGCTTTTTGCTTTGTTTGACGACCTTTTGCTCCTTGACGCACCCATTCTAACTCACGCTCTAACGTTTTTTGACGTTTAGAAGCTGTTTTGCTTTCTTGTGCTAATCTGTTTGATTTTTGATCTAACCAAGATGAGTAATTCCCTTTCCAAGGAATTCCTTCTCCTCTATCTAATTCTAAAATCCAACCAGCAACATTATCTAAGAAATATCTATCGTGTGTTACGGCAATTACCGTTCCTTTATATTGTGCTAAGTGATGCTCTAACCAATGCACAGATTCTGCATCTAAGTGGTTGGTAGGCTCATCTAATAATAATATTTCTGGTTCTTGTAATAACAATCTACAAAGAGCAACTCTACGACGTTCCCCTCCTGATAAGTTTTTAATTGGCGTATCACCATCTGGAGTACGTAATGCATCCATGGCAATTTCTAGTTTTGTATCTAGTTCCCAAGCATTAGAAGCATCGATTTTATCTTGAAGCTCTGCTTGTTGTGCCATTAACTTATCCATTTTATCAGCATCAGAATACACTTCTTCTAAACCAAACATATCGTTGATTTTATTGTATTCTTCTAAAATAGCAACGGTTTCTGCAACACCTTCTTTTACTATTTCGATAACCGTTTTGGTGTCATCTAATTTTGGTTCTTGTTCTAAATAACCAACCTTATATCCTGGAGAAAAAGTTACATCACCTTGAAAATTCTTTTCAACTCCTGCAATGATTTTTAATAAAGTAGATTTACCCGATCCGTTTAAACCTAAAATACCAATTTTGGCTCCGTAAAAGAAGCTTAAATAAATATCTTTTAAAACTTGTTTGTTTGTACTTTGATAGGTCTTAGAGACCTTATTCATTGAAAAAATGACTTTCTTATCGTCTGACATTTTATTGTATTTTTTTATTAATTAAACGCGTCCTTTTAATGCATTAAAAACCCATGCATTTGCAAAAAAACCTAAACCTACTGCTGCAAATCCGTAACCAGCTACTTCATCATATCTAAAAGCACCTAAACCTACTAGTAAAAGCCCTATTAAAATCATTATAAACGTTGCCCATGCTAAGACCGTATTTTTATTCATTGACATAATCTATTCTTTATAAAAATGTGAACTACAAATATCGTTATTTATTTTATTATTCTAGTGCTTTTAAAAGCTCTATAAAAGAAACTTACGAAAAAAAGTTTCTCTTTTATCCTCTGGCTAACTTACGTAAAGCGACCCATTGTTTCATCATTTCTCTCGAATCTGTTGCTGGGTAACCAACTACTGTTTTTCCTGCGGCAACATCTGCTATAACTCCAGATCCTGCGCCTACTTTTGCCCCTGAATGAATCGTTGTATGATCTTTTA
Organism: Tenacibaculum insulae; assembly: GCF_964512435.1. Classification (GTDB taxonomy): domain Bacteria; phylum Bacteroidota; class Bacteroidia; order Flavobacteriales; family Flavobacteriaceae; genus Polaribacter; species Polaribacter insulae_A. The sequence continues at coordinate 322,627 of NZ_OZ208512.1, forward strand.
TAGATGCACTTCCTCCAATAATAACTCCATCACCTAAAGTAACCGAACCTGCCAATCCGCTATTTCCTGCCATAATACAGAATCTACCTAATACTGAATTATGCCCAATCTGTACCAAATTATCAATTTTACAGCCATCGCCTAAAATAGTAGAGCTAAACTTACCTCTATCAATACACGAATTTGCACCAACCTCAACTTGATTCCCTATTACCACATTACCAATATGCGGAATTTTAGTTAAACCTTGTTCACTTGGTCTGTATCCAAAGCCATCTGCACCAATACTAACATTGTTATGAAAAATACAGTTGTTACCGATAATAGTTCTTTCTCTAATTACTGTACCCGACCAAATTGTTGTTTGGTTACCAATAGTCGTATCATCAAAAATTGATACATTAGGGTATACAATAACTCCATCTCCTAAAACTACATTTTTACCTATATAAGAATTTGCGCCAATTTTACATCCTTTACCTAAAGTAACTGTTTTATCGATTACTGCTGTTGGATGAATGTCTGTTTCAAAATGCGGTGCTTCGGGTTGAAAAGCTTCCAATAAAGTAGCCATCGCTAAATCGGCATTTTTAACTTTTATAAAGGCTTTATTTTCTCCTGGAACAATCTCTATTTTTTCATCTACAATAGCTGCACTTGCGTTAGAAACCTCCCATAAACGTGCAAATTTTTTATTTCCTATAAAAGTAATTTGACCTTTTATTGCTTTTTCAATTTGCTCTGGAGCTGTAATTTTTTCAGAACAATTTCCTATTAACTCTCCTTTTAACAGAGAGTTAATTTCCATTATTGTAAATGATATCATCTTAATTTTTTCTGGTTAGTTTGCTAAAAGTACTATTTAATTATTTAACAAAAAAAATCCTACATGAAGTAGGATCTTTTAAATCTTTTTAATCTATTGATTTTTTTAAATTTTAGCAGCCAATCTACTTCCTTGATCAATTGCTCTTTTTGCATCTAATTCTGCCGCTACATCTGCACCACCAATTACGTGTGTTACGATACCTTTTGCAGTTAAGGGTGCTAATAATTCTTTAAAAGGTACTTGACCTGCACAAATAATAACATTATCAACAGCTAACACTTTTTGCTCTTCATTTTGAGTATAATGAAGTCCTTTATCATCTATTTTTGTGTATTGCACCTCGTTAATAAACTTTACTTTTTTCTTTTTTAACGTTGCTCTATGAATCCAACCTGTTGTTTTACCAAGGTTTGCTCCAAACTTGCCCTTACTACGTTTAAACATAAAAATTTCTCTTGGTGATGGATGAACCACTGCTTTTACACCTTCAATACCTGCACGAGATTTAAGCGTTTTATCAATTCCCCATTCTTTTAACCAAGCATCAATATTTACTGCAGTACTTTCTCCTTCGTGTGCTAAATATTCTGAAACATCAAAACCAATTCCGCCAGCTCCAATAACTGCAACTCGCTTTCCTACAGGTTTTTTATGCTTTATAACATCAATATAATTTAATACTTTTTCGTGTTCTACACCTACTATTTTAGGTGTTCTAGGCATAATTCCTGTAGCAATAATTACCTCATCAAAATTACCTTTTGCTAAATCATCAGCAGAAACACGTGTATTTAACTGCACGTTTACATTATGTAATTCTATTTGTTTATTAAAGTATCTTATTGTTTCATAAAACTCTTCTTTTCCTGGTATTTGCTTTGCAATATTAAACTGCCCTCCAGTTTCTTTATCGGCATCAAACAACGTAACCTCATGCCCTCTTTGAGCGGCAATTGTAGCGCAGCTAAACCTGCAGGTCCTGCGCCTACAACTGCTATTTTTTTCTTTTTTTCTGCTGGATTATAGTTAAATTCTGTTTCATGACAAGCTCTAGGGTTTACCAAACAGCTCGCTACTTTTTTCTGAAACGCATGATCTAAACAAGCCTGATTACAAGCAATACAGGTGTTTATTTCATCATCTTTTGCTGCTTTAGCTTTATTAACCCATGCCGGATCTGCTAAAAAAGGACGTGCCATAGAAACCATATCTGCATGCCCTTCTGCCAATACTTTTTCTGCCGTTTCTGGCATATTAATTCTGTTAGAAGTAATTAACGGAATTGATAATTCTTCCTTCATTTTTTGAGTTACCCAAGTAAATGCTGCCCTAGGTACTGATGTTGCTATCGTTGGAATTCTTGATTCGTGCCAACCAATACCTGTATTAATTATGGTAGCTCCAGCTTTTTCAATCTCTTTTCCTAATTGTACTACTTCCTCCCAAGAACTTCCTTGTTCTACCAAATCTAACATTGATAATCGATAGATAATGATAAAATTTTCTCCTACCGATTTTCTTATTTTATGAACTAACTCTACCGCTAAACGGATTCTATTTTCATAACTTCCTCCGTAATTATCGGTTCTTTTATTCGTTTTTTTAACAATAAACTCGTTAATTAAATACCCTTCAGAACCCATAATCTCTACTCCGTCATATCCTGCTTCTTGCGATAATTTTGCACAGTTTACAAAGTCTTTAACCGTTCTACGGATACCTGATTGTTTTAACGCAAACGGTTTAAACGGATTAATTGGTGCTTGTATTTTTGATGGCGCTACCGTTATTGGATGGTAACCATAGCGACCAGAATGTAAAATTTGCATACAAATTTTACCTCCCTCTTTATGTACAGCTTCTGTTACTACTTTATGCTCTCTTGCGTGTTTTTTTGTACTCATTCGTGCAGAAAAAGGCGCTGTCCAACCTTGTATGTTTGGCGAAATTCCTCCAGTAATAATCAATCCAACTCCTCCTCTAGCTCTTTCAGCGTAATATTCAGCTATTTTTTCAAAGCCATTTTTCTCTTCTTCTAAACCAGTATGCATAGAACCCATTAAAATTCGATTTTTTAAGGTGGTAAAACCTAAATCTAACGGTTCAAAAATATGTTTGTATTTCATCATTTTGAATATTTAATTTATTATGCACGCATAATAAATTGCAAGATACAATTTTTTTAAAAACAAAAAACTCGAAGCGTGTACTTCGAGTTTTTTTATGAGTATAAAATCTATTCATTAATATAAATATCCCATTTTACCTTTTTGAAAATCGCGCATTGCTTCCATAATTTCCGTTTGTGTATTCATTACATACGGACCATATTGAGCTATTTTTTCTTTAATTGGCACTCCAGAAATAACTAATAAATTGCTTTCATTTTTAGCGTTAATTTTAATAGTATCTCCATCTGTATTAAAAGTTAACATCTGTGTTGCTCCTTTTTTTAAAGTAACCTCATCGTTTATTAAAACTTCTCCATCTAATAAATAAATTAAAGATTGATGTTCTGTTGGAATAGCTACTTGCATTACTCCCTCTTCATTTGCTTTTATGGTAAAAACATTTACATCAGTTTGTGTTTTTATCAACCCTTTTTTATCATTTTGATTCCCCGCAATAACGTTTAACTGAATCGTTTTAGCTTCGTTTTTAATAAAAGGAATATTTTCACTTTTTAAATGCTGATAATTAGCTGGCATCATTTTTTTTGATGCAGGAAGATTTAACCATAGTTGAACCCCTTCTAAATCGCCTCCCTTTGTTATAAACTCTTTTGATGGTCCTTCGGCATGAATAATTCCTCTACCTGCAGTTGTCCATTGTACATCTCCTGCTTTTACCAGCATTTCATTTCCTAACGAATCTCTGTGTAATTGCTCTCCTTTAAATAATAAAGTAATTGGTTCAAATCCACGATGTGGATGCGGGCCTAAATCAAACGGATTGTTAAACTCACTAATTGCATAAGGTCCGTAATGATGTAATAATAAAAACGGATCTACATTTTCTACTCCTTCAGTTGGTAACGGTTGGCGTAATTTTATATGCCCCATATTTACTAACGGACTCGCCACTTTATGTTGTATTGTTTTTAAATTTTTCATGAGTATTGTTTTTAAATACTAATATTTTCCATGGAGAATATTAGTGCGCAATTATTAAATCTTTTAAGTCTTACCGCAAATAATAAATCACCTAATTTTATCTAATAAATTACTTAATTGTTCAGCTTCTTCTTCTGATAGATTTTCTAAAAAATCAAACTTTAAAGAGGTATCTATCGTTGTTAACAACTCTAAACCTTGCTTAGAAATATTAATATAAACAACTCTTCTGTCATGCTCACAACGAACTCTTTCTATTAATTTTTTATCACATAACTTATCCATTAAACGAGTTGCATTAGGTGCTCGCTCAATCATTCTATCTTTTATTACCTGAACTTTTATTGGCTCGCTAGCTCCTCTTAAAATTCTTAAAATATTAAACTGTTGTGGTGATATTCCGTAAGGCTTAAAAAAATCATTTTCTTTACTACTTAACCAATTAGAGGTATATTTAATATTAATAAACGCTTTTACCTTACTATTTTTAAATTTAGATTTTATGTCTTTAGAAATATCTCCCATTTTATTAATTTAAATCTTTCATTATTTTATTAAAATCATCAGTTGTAGGTTCTAAATGCACAGTACCATCAACAATTAAAGTTGGAAATTTAATAACTCCGCCGTACAATTTTTTAGTATGCTCTTTCGCTTCAACATCAACAGTTATATCTTTATATGTAAATGCCATTTCTGCCATTTTTAAATAATTTTTAAAAGCTACTGTATGTGCATGCCCTTTTTTTCCGTATAAAACTATATCCATTTTAAACTGTTTTTATAATTATAAATTTACTAAAAATTAAACTACCTTCTCTATTCTATGAATTCTTTACTGATACTAAAATTACAATGCTTTTTTAAATAATGTAACTTTATTTATTAGTTCATTTTTTAATTCTTCAGTTACTATTTCCGTTTCTTTAAAGTTGTCATAAAAACTTGGCAATGAAAAATCAGCTACTACATTTCCGCCCATGTGTGCAAATCCGTTTTTAGCAATTGATAAAACCGAAGCGCCTCCTCTTCCTCCTGGCGAGGTTGCCATTAATAACATTGGAGTGTTATTCCATAATTTTTGATTGATGCGAGACACCCAATCAAACATGTTTTTAAAAGCTACTGTAAAATTACCATTATGCTCTGCTAACGATAAAATAATTCCGTCTGTATTCTGAATAAGTTCAAAAAATTTCTGTGCATTTTCTGGAATTCCATTTACTGATTCTTCATCCACACCATAGATTGGCAACGGAAAATCATTTAAATCTAGCACATTTGTTTCTACATTATCAACTAAAGATGATGTGTATTTTACAAGCTCTTTATTAATTGATTTTTGACTATTACTACCTGCAAAAGCTATTATTTTTTTCATTTTATATCTATTATTTTATTATTGAGGTTATTGGTGTTTCTCCTTTTACCATTTTTGCAACAGGACATTTACCTGCTATTGTTAACAATTTTTCCCTTTGTACATCAGTAACATCATTTTCAAACGAAATTTCTTCTACTAATGTTTTTTTAATTCCTTCGGATGTTAACGCTTCTTTCTGAACTACATTTACGGTAATTTTACCAACATCCCATTTTTTTCTTTCAGCATACATTCGTATCGTAATAGCAACACAGCTTCCTATTGCTGTTAACAAATACTCAACAGGAGTTGGACCTTTATTATTACCTCCTTTACTTACAGGCACATCTATTACCGCACTATAATTTAACATCGTTGCTTCCGCAAAATAATTTTGATTACTTAAAACTGTTTTTGAGGATGTTTTTGTTGTTGTCATTTTTATATTTTTTTACTATAAATATATGAAATCACTAATAGAATCATGGCTACTAATGCCCCCATTTGCTCTCCGTCACTAATCATAATATGTGCAAAAAAAGCGAATATAAACGCAAAGAAAAAACCTGCATATGCCCATTCTTTAACTATTTTATTAGCCACAAACCAAATAGCTATTAGTCCTAATATTTTAGCCACCGCATACGGATAAATAATATAAGTTGGATACCCAAAATTAGTAAACATAACCGCAACTTCGTTATGATTAAAAAAATACATTCCTGCTGAAAATAATATCAATAATGTTAATAAACCTGTTGCTACGAAATAAATTATTTTATCTTTTTTCATCTTTATCTATGTTTTAAATTCTATACAAAGATAGTGTTATTTTTTTTATTTTCCAAGGAAAATAAAAACATGGAATATTTTACTCTTTAAAACAATACTATTTTATATTTTTACAAAATGAATACAATAGAAATAATACATTTTAAAAACGAGTATGCTGCTCATTTTTACGATTTAAATATAGAATGGTTGCAAACCTTTTTTTATGTAGAGCCTTATGATAATGAAGTTCTTAGCAAACCTGATAAATATATTATTAACAAAGGAGGCTATATCTTTTTTGCAAAATTAAATGATAAAATAGTTGGTACCGTTGCTTTAATGCCTAAAGGAAATACTTTTGAGTTAACAAAAATGGCGGTTTCACCAAAACACAGAGGTTATAAAATTGGACAACAATTGATGCAATATTGTATTGATTTTGCTAAAAAAGAACTAAAACTTGAGCATTTAATTTTATACTCTAACACCAAATTAGAAAATGCGATTTACATTTATAAAAAATACGGTTTTACTGAAATTAAAGTAGAAGAAAACTGCCCTTACGAAAGGTGTAATATTAAAATGGAATTAACTTTATAATAAAAAACTCCAGCTATTGCTGGAGTTTTCACTTCAAAATAAAATTTATAATCCATCAATTACAAACCTATCTTATTAATATTTTAAACTGCTACTGCAATTTTTTCTAACTTTTTAGAAGTCACTTCAAACTGATTTGAGGTGTTCTTTTCCCCACCTGCTTTTAATGCATTGTCTCCTGCAAAAAATGTTTTATGGTCATCTCCTAAATTAGAACCCGCCATTCTTTGATGTTTTACGCACGACACTCCTTTCCTAATCTCTTGCCTTTGCACTCCTTTTACATACGCCAACATACCTTCTTCACCAAAATACCCATCAGTTAAATCGTTCATATGAAGTGCTGTTGTATGATATGTTGGTAGGGTTATTAAATGATGAAAAATACCCGCTTCTCTTGCTCCATCAATTTGAAAGGTTCTAATTTTTTCATCTGCAAGCTTACATAATTCCGATCCATCGTAAACTGCATCCATTAGGTTATTTTTATCATATATAGTTACATTTTCTCCTTTATCAAACATCTCGTCATAGGCTTGATTTCTGAAATTAAGAGTCCAATTAAATGACGGAGAATTATTGTAAACTAATTTTGCATTTGGCACCACTTCTTTAACTCGGTTAACCATCGCTGCTATTTGACCAACATGTGGTGTTGGTGTTTCAATCCATAATAAATCAGCACCGTTTTGTAAACTCGTAATACAATCTAACACTACTCTATCAATATTAGAACCTTCTTTAAACTTATACAATCCGTTTGATAACCTTACTGGACGCACCAATTTACCGTCTCTTTTTAACAAAACATCATCTTCTTTTGCTTCATTAATATTAATTTCTTCTGCTTCTACAAAAGCTAAATATTGAGATGCCAAATCTCCTGACTCCTGACTTACTGGTAATTTTTGTGTTAAACCAGCTCCTTCAGAATCTGTACGTGCTACTATAATTCCGTCTTCAACACCTAGTTCTAAAAATGCGTATCGAATCGCATTTAATTTTGCAATAAAATCTTCATGTGGCACCGTTACTTTTCCGTCTTGATGACCGCATTGCTTTGCATCAGAAACTTGATTTTCTATCTGAATAGCACAAGCTCCTGCCTGAATCATTTGTTTTGCTAATAAATATGTTGCTTCTTCGTTACCAAAACCAGCATCAATATCAGCAATGATCGGTACAATATGAGTTTCGAAATTATCAATTTCATTTTGTACATCTTCTCCATTTTCTAATCTTCTAAACAAATCATTTAACTCAATTGCATCTGCTTGACGTAAAAAATCATAAATCTCTTTAATTAACGAAGAAACAGCTGTTTTTTCGTGCATTGATTGATCTGGTAATGGTCCAAATTCTGAGCGTAATGCAGCGACCATCCATCCAGATAGATACAAATATTTTTTACTAGTAGTTTGATGATGTTTTTTTACCGAAATCATTTTTTGCTGTGCAACAAATCCGTGCCAACAACCTAAAGACTGCGTGTATTTAGAGGAATCTGCATCGTATTCTGCCATATCATTTCTCATAATTTCTGCAGTATATTTTGCAATTTCTAATCCAGTTTTAAAACGATTTTGAGTTATCATTCTCGCTGCATTTTCTGAAGTTATTGCATTCCAGGTTGCTCCGTATTTTTTCTTAAGCGATTTTACAGTTTCTAATGCCGAACTATAGTTTCCTTGCGCTAAATTTTTCATAAGTTTGTTTTTTAATGAGTTATTTAATTATTAATAGCTTTTCCCCTTAAAATGTTGCCGCATTTTGGGGGATTTTTTTTATAAATATTGATATGCTGGTAAAGTTAAAAACTCTACAAATTCTTCGTTTAAAATTAAATCATCAAACAATTTAATTGCTGTTTTAAATTTTCCGCTTGTATATCTTTCGTCACCTACGTATTTTTTAATGTTTTCTATTTCTTCAAGTTTTAATTGCTGATACATTGCTGAATTAAAAACGCGTTTATCTTCTAATTCAACATTTTTATGCAACCATTGCCAAACCTGAGTTCTTGATATTTCTGCTGTTGCCGCATCTTCCATTAAATTATACAAAGCCGCAGCTCCTTGCCCCATCAACCAAGATTCTATATATAAAATACCAACATTAATGTTTTTCCGAATTCCGTTTTCAGTAACAGTTCCCTCTGGTAGGGCAACCAATTCTTTTTCAGAAATTAATAAATCCGTTATTTTTTTATCAATTTGATTCGCTTTTGGCATCGATTTATTAAAAACATCCATTGCCACTTGTACCAAACCTGGATGCGCTACCCAAGTACCATCATGACCATTTTTTACCTCTTGCTCTTTATCTTTTAACACTTTTGCAAAAGCAATTTCGTTTGCTTTATCATCATTTTTTACAGGAATTTGAGCTGCCATACCACCCATGGCGTGTACGTTTCGTTTATGACAAGTTTGTATTACTCGTAAAGAATATGCTTCCATAAAAGGTGTTTTCATGGTTACTTGATCTCTATTTGGAACTACAAAATCTCGATGATTTCTAAATTTTTTGATGTATGAAAAAATATAATCCCAACGACCACAATTTAAACCTGCCATATGATCTTTTAGCTCGTATATAATTTCATCTAACTGAAAACTAGCCGTAATTGTTTCTACCAATACCGTTGCTTTTATTGTTTTTTGCGGAACGTTTAAATAGTTTTGTGCAAATACAAAAACTTCATTCCACCATTTAGCTTCATTATAATGCTCTAATTTTGGCAAATAAAAATACGTTGCAGAACCTTGTTGTATTAAAGTGCGAATGTTATGAAAGAAAAACAACCCGAAGTCAACTAATGAACCAGACATTTCAACTCCATCAATTAAAAAATGTTTTTCGTTTAAATGCAAACCTCTTGGACGCACCAATAAAGTAGCTGTTGTTTTATTTAACTGATATGTTTTATCTTTTTTATCATTATAAAAAGAAATTGTTTTATTTACCGCATCACGAAGATTTACTTGCCCATCTAACAAATTAGTAATTGTTGGCGAACTGCTATCTTCAAAATCTGCCATAAAAGTTTTTGCTCCAGAATTTAATGCGTTTATCACCATTTTTCGATCTACCGGTCCTGTTATCTCAACTCTTCTATCCAACAAATCTTTTGGCAATTCTGCACACACCCAATCCCCTTCTCTAACATCTTTTGTTTCTGATGGAAAAGAAGGATAATTTCCCATATTAAAATAAGCTTGATCTATCTCTCTTTCTTCTAATAATTGAAGCCTTTTTTTATTGAATTTTTCATGAAGCTCAATTAAAAACATTTGCGCTTCATTGGTTAAAATACTTTTATAAATAGCTTCTTTAAAATTTAAAAATTCAATTTCTTTAATCAAAACATCCTGACTCATAATAACTTATTTTTAATTATTGATACTTCAATAGTATAAAAAACAATTTAAAATAAAAAGCGAACGTTCGCTAAATATTATAAAAACTCAAATTTTTATTCATTCGCTAATTTTTATACCTTTGAATTACGAATCTTTTAATAAAAAACTTTGGAAGAAGAATATATTAGACTTGTTTTTGGTTTAAAACTAAAACAAATACGTACCGATAAAAAACTATCTCTTTTCGGATTAGCAAAATTAACGGGCTTATCTAAATCTTATTTAAACGAAATTGAGAAAGGAAAAAAATATCCGAAAACAGATAAAATAGTAACACTTTCTGAAAAATTAGAAGTTCCCTACGATCATTTAGTTTCTTTAAAACTAGATAAAAACCTAGCCCCAATTGGCGAAATATTACAATCTAAAGTTTTAAAAGAAATTCCGTTAGATTTATTTGGTATTAAAGAAAGTAATTTAATAGACATTGTTGCCAATGCCCCTGCAAAAGTTAACGCCTTTATTAGCACGATTATAAAAATTTCTCAGAACTATAATTTAACACGAGAAAACTTCTTTTTAGCCTCTTTACGCTCATACCAAGAAGCACATAACAATTATTTTGAAGATATTGAAAACAATGTAATCGCTTTTGCAAAAGCTTACCATGTAAATTTAGATAAACCCATAAAATCTAAAGATTTAGAAGATATATTAATTGAAGAATACGGCTATACCATTAATTATGATGAATTAACTAAACATCAAAAGTTATCAGAAATAAGAAATATCTACATCCCTAAAAACAAAACACTCCTTATTTATAATGATATAAATGAGGCGCAGAAAACATTTATTTTCGCCAAAGAGATTGCTTATAATTATATGCAAGTAAAAGATAGACTTTATACTTTTCCTTGGGTTAAATTTGAAAGCTTTGACCAAGTATTACATAATTTTATTGCTTCTTATTTTGCTGGAGCGCTTATAATTCCTAAAGAAAGCCTTGTCAAAAATTTAACGCATTTTTTCTCTTTAAAAAACTGGCAACCATTACAATTACACAAAATTACCAAAAACTACAACTGCTCTGACGAAACATTTTACCAACGATTAACAAACATTTTACCAAAGCATTTTAATATAAAAAACTTGTTCTTCTTACGTTTTACACACAAAGAAAACTCACCTGTTTTTAAATTATCAAAAGAGTTACATATTACACAACAACAAGCGCCGCATGCCAACAGAAATAACGAACATTATTGCAGAAGGTGGACTTCTATTCAAACTATTAAAGACTTAGAAGCATCGCCTGAAAAAAAATCATCTTATGGCATTCAAATATCTTCTTACGAAAATTCTAACAACGAATATTTAGTATTGTCTGCTGCAACTTCCGATCCTTTTAAAGAAAAAAATAACAGAAGCGTAAGCATTGGTATGCTACTTTCTCCTCATTTAAAAAAGAAAATTCATTTTTTTGACAAAGACACTTTCAATAAAAAAACAGTGGGTATTACTTGCGAAACTTGTGGTGTTAAAAATTGTACCGAACGAATTGCAGAACCTCGTGTTTTAATCAAACAAGAAAGAAATCAAGAAATAGAAAAAACGATAGCTAATATCATTCAATCGTACACCTAAACACCTTGTGTTATAAATGGATTTTCTTACTTTAGCAATCGCAAACAAATAACTAACGAATGGATCTTAACTTCAACAAAAACGAAGACTACAATAAACTTTTAGCATCAGATTTACGAAGACGTTTTGCCAAAGTTAAATTAGGCGGAGGACAAAAACGTATTGACAAACATCACGAAAAAGGAAAATTAACTGCGCGCGAACGTATTGATTATCTTTTAGATGATAATGCTAAGGCGATAGAAATTGGAGCTTTTGCTGGGGAAGACATGTATAAAGAACATGGTGGATGCCCATCGGGAGGTGTTGTTGTAAAAATGGGTTATGTAAGCGGTAAACAATGTATTGTTGTTGCTAATGATGCTACTGTAAAAGCTGGTGCTTGGTTTCCTATTACCGGAAAAAAGAACTTAAGAGCGCAAGAAATATCTATCGAAAATAAATTACCAATCATCTATTTGGTAGATTCTGCTGGTGTTTATTTACCAATGCAGGATGAAATTTTTCCTGACAAAGAACACTTCGGACGTATTTTTAGAAATAATGCCGTAATGAGCAGCATGGGAATTACACAAATTTCTGCTGTTATGGGAAGCTGTGTTGCTGGTGGTGCTTATTTACCAATTATGAGTGATGAAGCTTTAATTGTTGATAAAACCGCAAGTATTTTCTTAGCTGGAAGTTATCTAGTAAAAGCTGCTATTGGCGAAAGTATTGATAACGAAACGTTAGGTGGCGCAACTACACACTGTGAAATTAGCGGTGTTACAGATTACAAAGCTAAAGATGATAAAGACGCTTTAGATAAAATAAAGTTTATTGTTGATAAAATTGGAGATGCTGACAAAGCTGGATTTAGCAAAAAAGAAGCTTTTCCTCCAAAAGAAAACGAAGAAGACATTTTTGGTATCCTTCCGAAGGAAAGAAATGCACAATATGATATGGTAGAAATTATCAAACGTTTGGTTGATAATTCTGAATTTGAACAATATAAAGAAGGTTACGGACAAACTATTTTAACAGGTTATGCCAGAATTGATGGTTGGGCTGTTGGAATTGTTGCCAATCAACGTACGTTGGTAAAAACAAAAAAAGGTGAAATGCAATTTGGGGGCGTTATCTATAACGATTCTGCCGATAAAGCAACTCGTTTTATTGCTAATTGTAATCAGAAAAAAATTCCACTAGTATTTTTACAAGATGTTACTGGTTTTATGGTAGGAAGCAAATCTGAACATGGCGGAATTATAAAAGACGGTGCTAAAATGGTAAATGCAGTAAGTAACTCTGTAGTTCCGAAGTTTACGATTGTTATCGGAAATTCTTACGGAGCTGGAAATTATGCAATGTGCGGAAAAGCCTACGACCCAAGATTAATTGCCGCATGGCCAAGTGCTAATTTAGCGGTAATGAGCGGTAATTCTGCTGCTAAAGTTTTGTTGCAAATTGAAACAGCTTCTCTTAAAAAACGAGGCGAAGAAATTACACCTGAAAAAGAAGCAGAATTGTTTGACAAAATAAAATCGCGTTACGACAATCAGATTTCACCATATTATGCAGCTGCAAGAATTTGGACAGACGGTGTTATAAATCCGTTAGATACCAGAACTTGGATCTCTATGGGAATTGAAGCTGCAAACCACGCACCAATTGAAAAGAAATTTAATTTGGGAGTTATCCAAGTTTAATTATTTTTGACATTGATTTAAAAATAGAAAAATACACGATAAACATAATTAACAGAAATGGGAAGAGCATTCGAATTTAGGAAAGCAAGAAAGATGAAGCGTTGGTCGGCAATGGCAAAAACATTTACTAGAATAGGTAAAGATATTGTTATGGCGGTTAAAGAAGGAGGTCCTAATCCAGAAACCAACTCACGTTTACGTGCCGTTATACAAAATGCTAAGGCTGCAAATATGCCTAAAGATAATGTTGCACGCGCTATAAAAAAAGCTACAGATAAGGATACTGCTAACTACAAAGAAACTTTATTTGAAGGATATGCGCCACACGGTATTGCTTTAGTGGTTGAAACTGCAACAGACAATAACAACCGTACCGTAGCTAATGTTAGAGCTGCGTTTAACAAATGTGATGGGAATTTAGGAACCTCTGGTTCGGTAGTTTTTATGTTTGATCATACTTGTAACTTTAGAATAAAAGCTGAAGATTTAAAAATGGACTTAGAAGAATTCGAATTAGAAATGATTGAATTTGATGTAGAAGAAGTTTTTGAAGATGAAGACGGAATATTAATCTATGCTCCTTTTGAGCAGTTTGGTGCTATTCAAAAATATTTAGAAGAAAACGATCTTGAAATTTTATCTTCTGGCTTTGAAAGAATTCCTACTACAACCACAAAACTTTCAGAAGAGCAGCAAGCCGATGTTGAAAAACTTTTAGAAAAATTAGAGGAAGATGATGATGTGCAAAACATATATCATTCTTTAGAAATGTAAAAAACATTTACAACTTAATTAAATCCAACGTTTTTTTTCGTTGGATTTTTTTTGTTTCAGTCTCAATAAATTGAGGAAGAAAATAAATTTCTTTTGGCACTTCAAATTTAGAAAGTAATGACTGATTTTTAATTTTTGAGCATAAAAACTTCTCCAACTCATCCGAAGTAACATCTTCTTCTACAACTACTATTAATTTTTCTCCTAAAATATCGTCTGAAACTCCAGCAACAAAAAAACGATTCGTTATTATTTTTGATAATTTTTCTTCTATTTTCTCTGGATGTAATTTTACTCCGCCCGAATTTATTACATTATCATAACGTCCTAACCATTCAAACTCGTTCTCTGAAATTATCGTTACAACATCATTCGTAATAATTTTTTCTGACGCAACTTTAGGCGCTTCAATTGTTAAACACGCTCTAGCGTCTTTACTTATAATTACATTTGGAAGTGTTTTGTAAAAAGACACTTCTACTCCACTACTAAAATGGTTTAATTTTTTAACAGCAATATGCGTAATCGTTTCCGTCATACCATAAGTAGCAAATACTTTTGTAGGAATTGCCTGAATCGCATCAATTAAATCGTTAGAAACTACACCGCCGCCAACAATTAACGTATCTACTTTATCTAAATCGTTCAGCGAATTTCGCAATTGTAACGGAACCATTGCCGAAAAATCATATCGTTTATTTATATCTTTTAAAGGAGTTGAATTTGTACTTACAATATCTAAATTCCAACCTAAAGTTAAGGCACGCACCAACATCATTTTACCCGCAATATAATCTGTAGACAAACATAATAAAGCGGATGTATTTTCTTTTAAATTAAAAAAAGCACCTGTTGCCAAAGCTGAGTTTATCATAAACTCTTTTTTTAACTTTATTGGTTTGGGTTTACCGGTAGACCCTGAAGTTTGTACAATTACAAAGTCGTTGGTATGAAACCAATCAGTTAAAAAACGAACAATAGTATTCGAAATATTTTTAGAAAAATCTATTAACTCTTCTTCAGATGAAAACGAGGTTCCGTTTAACTTAAAGTCTTTATGAAAACGCTTATTATTCAATTATTACTGGTTTTTCAATGTTACCAAACAATTTTTCTTTCCAATTTGTCCAACCATATTTTTTTGAAAACAATAGTAACAATAATGGATACAAGACAAAAACAGGCAAAAACATTTCAAAACCAACTGATGGCTCAGAAGTATCAATAAACAATGCATCTGTTTGAAAAACCGTCCAATCTGTAGTTACTAAAAAAGCAGCCACAATGTTATTTACAGCGTGTAAACCTAATGACAATTCAGTACCTTCATCCATTAAAGTTGTAATTCCAAAAAAGAAACCAGTTCCGATATAAAAAACCATCGAAATGTATCCTAATTTTTCTACCTCCGGATTTGCGCCATGCAACAAACCAAATGCTACTGAAGTTATAATTAATGGCAACCATCTGTTTTTAAACCAAGTTCCTAAACCTTGCATAAAATACCCACGAAACAACAATTCTTCAAAACTTGTTTGTAATGGTAAAAACAAAAAAGATATTATTACTAATGTAAAAAACGGAATCGCTTTAAAATTCCAAGTATAATTTTCAGGTGTTAAAAAAATGCCCGCAACAGTTATTGCAACAGCAAGAAATCCCCAAGTTAAAAAACCAAACCAAAACCGATTCCAATCAATTTTTTCTCTACTGGTTACAAGTGTTTTTACAGCTCTTTTATGAATAAATTTCACCGCCAAAAACAAAAAAATTAGTCCGATTGCAAACATTAATATCATCAAAAATAAAAACAAATTTTTATTTATTCCTATTCCCATAAAACTGTTATTTGCTGCACGAGAAAACTCGTCTAAATCTTTAGAATACAACACTCCTGTAATCGCTAGTGGTACAATTCCTATAAATTGCCAACCAAAAATTATTAACAAAATACCACCTAAATAATAAGGCCAATCATTACTTCCTTTATATGCTTGTTGTATAAAATTCATATGTTATAGTATGATGAAATTCTGAAAAAAAATTCAGAATACCGTTAATCTAAATTAAAATGCCATTTTTTTGATTGGTTGTATTGCAACCCACCATTTAAAACAGTTAGCGGACTTTTAAAGTTATTGGTAAACAAACTACCAGTACCTAAACCTTGTGGCAATTTTGTATTTAACGAATATGTCCATTGTGCAATGGCGTTTAAACCAATATTACTTTCTAATGCAGAAGTAATCCAATTACCTACATGGTATTTTTTTGCTACCGAAATCCACTCTTCACTTCCGTTAAAACCGCCAACCAAACTTGGTTTTAAAATAATGTACTGTGGCTTAATTGTTTTAATACATTTTTCTTTTTCTTCGGATGTAAAAACACCTATCAACTCTTCATCTAAGGCAATTGGTAATGGTGTTTTTTCACACAAATGCGCCATTTCTTGCCATTGCCCTTGCTTGATTGGTTGCTCGATTGAATGCATATTTAAATCAGACAATCGTTTTAATTTTTCTAAAGCATTACCTGGAGTAAAACCACCATTTGCATCTACTCTTAATGTTATTTCTTGAGATGAAAATTCTTTTCTGATAGATTTTAGCAAATCAATTTCTGTTTCAAAATCAATTGCACCAATTTTCATTTTTATACAAGTAAAACCTGCTGCTAATTTTTCTTTAATTTGGCTTTTCATAAACTCCTTATCGCCCATCCAAATTAACCCGTTAATATTGATGTTTTGTTTTCCTGATGTAAAATCTGAAGAAAATAACTCGAACGGATTTGCTGATTTTAATGATAAAAAAGCTTGTTCTAATCCGAATTGAATGCTCGGAAAATGAATCGTTTTTGATAACAAAACTTCTAATCCTAAGTTAATATTTTTGCAAACCCATTTTAGTTTTTCTTCATAATTTGGCGTATCATCAATACTTAAACCTCTAAACAATCCGCATTCGCCAAAACCTTGTTTATTATTTTCTGAAAGTACAATAAACCAAGTTTCTTTTGTGCGTAAAATTCCGCGAGAAGTTCCGCTAGCTTGCTTAAAATTTAAAATATATTTATGGTGTACTGCTTTTATCATTTAAAAACTACTGTTGGTTTGCGTTAGGGATTGCAATGAAAATCCTTTTGTGAGGCACGAGCAAAAGATTGTAATGTAAAGCCCGCTCGAACGCCCAAAAAATTACTTTTCTGCTATTTTTTTAAAGTCTTTCATGTAACCTAAACTTAAATCTTTAAGGGTTGATTTAAAGTACGGAAACATGCAGCCCATTAAATAACCTTTAGCTTCTACACTGCTGTGTTGTACTATTTTTGTGGTAGATCCGTTGCTTGAAAAGTTAAAATCGTCTGTTTTTAACATTTGGTTAGAATCGAACTGAAATGTTATTTTTTGATTGATTTTATAGGCCGTTATTTTTTCGATCATCGTTATTTCTTGCCCTTGGTTTTCAACGACCATTTTATAAGTACTTCCTATTTTGGTTGCTTTTTCTTCAATCGTTTCAATCGATTTTATTTCTGGCATCCATTCTTTTATTGTTTTTGGATTTTCGAACAATGCAAAAACTTCATTTATAGGTTTATTAATTTCTATTTCGGTGGTGTATTTAACTTCTTTTACAACTAAACCTGTTGCTAAAAACACAACTGTTAATGCAATAACAATTCCTAAAATTATTTTTACTGCTTTCATTTTTTTGATACTTATTTTTAATTTTTATGTTATGATGAATCTTTATTTTTTTTACAAAAACTGACCAATACCAAATAAAATTGCGAATAAAAATGTGCTTAACGCTACTTTTTTTAACTCGCTATCTAATTCTGATTGAATTTTGTTTTTATACACTGTTACCACATTTAAAATTAACGGAATAAATGCGATTAAAAATATAAATTGAAATGGTGATTTATAATACAAAAAGGTATAAATTAATGCGGTTATTAACGCGCCAATAATTAATAGATAATGGTATATTTTTGCTTTTTTACTTCCAATTTTTACCACTAACGTGTTTTTACCAACTTTTGCATCGTTATTTATATCGCGCATATTATTTAAATTTAATACCGCTGTTGATAGTAATCCTACGGATATTGCTGGTAAAAAAATAGCTATATTTAATTGTTTTGTGTACAAGAAATAAGTTCCTACAACGCTTAACAATCCGAAGAAAACAAACACAAATACATCGCCAAAACCACTATAACCGTAAGCCGATTTACCAACCGTATATTTAATTGCAGCAACTATTGAGGCAACACCTAATAAAAAGAAAATTACGGAGTATATAAAATTATCTTTACCAAAAGAAACATAAATAAGCAATAAAGCAACGATTAAAGTTACGAATCCTGTAAGTAACATGGCTGTTTTCATTTGTTTTGGCGTAATTGCTCCAGAAGAAACCATACGTGCTTCGCCTTCTCTATTATCATCAGTCCCTTTTACTCCGTCTCCATAATCATTTGCAAAGTTTGATAATACTTGAAAACCGATAGTTGTTAATATTGCCAGCCAAAAAATTGAGCTTTCTAAAATAGAAGTACCTGTGTTTAAAAATGCATTTCCTAAAAATGCCCCAACTATAATTCCTGAAATAGAAAGTGGTAAAGTTCTTAAACGTGCAGCTTTTATGTAATTTTTCATGTATTGTAAAGTAATTCTCAAAGATAAATATTTTACGCATAAAAAAAGGAAGACTAAATCTTCCTTTTAAATTATTTTATGTTGTTACTAATTATTTACCATAACATCAAAATCAACTTTTTTACCCAAATAATCAATAGTAAATGCTTTTTCTTGATATAAAACATTGTCTCTTAAAATTTCAACATTAATTATGTAATTTTTAAAAGTGCCTTCTGATTTGTCTTCATAAATAAGTGCCGCACTTGCAGAGAAATTAATACTTGCACTATACGATTTTTCGTAAGGTAATTTTTTTGCAGTATTTGTTTTATCAATCTTAAAAAAACCAGACTCAGCAAAAACTGTTCTTATTTTTGCTTGATGATTTTCATCATTACTCGTTACTTTAAAAGTTACTTTTGTAAAATTATTATCTGCAGATACATCAACATCATCACATGATATTAAAGAAACAGCTAGTATGCATATTAATAGGTATATTTTTTTCATATTCGTAAATTGTTTTAAGCTATAACTTTAAACAAAATCCGTACCAAAAACCCTACTTAAAAAAGCAATTTACTTTTTATAAATTATTTGCTTCTGCAATTAACTCTGCAATATCTTTTACTTCAATTTGTGCTTCTTTTTCTTTAAATTTCACACCATCCGTCATCATGGTATTACAATAAGGACAACCTGTTGCGATAATTTGCGGATTGGTTTCTAAAGCATCTTCTGTACGCAATACATTAATATCCATAGCGCCTTTTTCTGGCTCTTTAAACATTTGTGCTCCTCCTGCACCGCAACATAAAGCGGTAGATTTACTACGCTTCATTTCGGTCATTTTAACACCTAATCTTTTAATTAATTGACGCGGTGTTTCGTACACATCGTTTGCACGACCTAAATAACATGGATCGTGATATGTTAATCGTTTTCCTTTTAAATTAGCATCGTTAATTGATAAACGCTCTTCCTTTATCAATTTACTAATAAATTGTGTGTGGTGATATACGTTATACTTCCCTCCTAATTCTGGATATTCATTTTTTAAAGTATTAAATGAATGCGGATCGCAAGTAACAATTGTTTTTACTTCGTAAGCATTTAATATTTCAATATTAGTCATTGCTTGCATTTGAAACAAAAACTCATTTCCTGCTCTTTTTGCAGCATCGCCAGTTGAACTTTCTTCGGTACCTAACACCGCAAAATCTACATTTGCTAGTTGCAATATTTTTACAAACGCTTTGGTAATTTTTTTGGCTCTATCATCATAACTTCCTGCTGCTCCTACCCAAAACAACACTTCTGGTTGTTTTCCTTGAGCCATCATATCTGCCATTGTTGGTACGTTCATCTTTTTATATTTTTTAATTGATATGCTTCTTTTTACTTTTTTTGATTAACTAAACTAACTATTCGTCTTTCCAGTTTAATCTATCTTGTTGACTGTATTGCCAAGGTGCTCCGTTATTTTCGATGTTAGTCATCATCATATTTAACTCTTGTGGAGCCGCAGATTCTTCCATCACTAAATAACGACGCATTTCCATTATAATTGATAACGGATCGATACCTATAGGACATTCTTGTACACAAGCATTACAACTTGTACATGCCCATAATTCTTCTGGAGATATATAATCGTTTAATAATTGCTTTCCATCATCTACAAACACACCATTGTTTGCATCCATATTTTTACCAACTTCCTCTAAACGATCACGAGTATCCATCATAATTTTACGAGGCGATAATTCTTTACCTGTTAAATTTGCTGGACATGATGAAGTACAACGCCCACATTCTGTACACGTATAAGCATTCATTAATTGTACCCAATTTAAATCAGTAACATCAGAAGCTCCAAATTTTGCTGGCTCTTCATCTTCAGCTCCTTCTTCTGGCATCGCATACGGATCAGCATCTGGATCCATCATCATTTTTACTTCATTTGTAACCGCTTCTAAGTTATTAAACTGTCCTTTTGGTTTTAAATTTGCAAAAAATGTATTTGGAAAAGCTAATAATATGTGTAAATGTTTAGAATAATACAGGTAATTCAAGAAAATTAAGATTCCTACAATATGCAACCACCAAGCAGCTTTTTCAATAATATGTAACTCTTCAACTGAAAAACCATTAAACCATGGCGCTATAAATTGAGAAATTACATTACCAACTCCTGCTTCTTGAAAATGAACATCGGTAGCATTCATTATTAAAAATAATGACATTAATACCATTTCGAAATACAAAATAATGTTTCCATCATTTTTAGGCCATCCCGTCATTTCCTTACTCCAAAAACGTTTTACTTTTTCAATATTTCTACGCAGCCAAAAAATAATAACAGCCACAAAAACCAATGTTGCTAAAACTTCAAAATTACCAATTAAAAATCCGTAAATGGTATCTCCTAAGATGGGTTGAAAAACGCGGTGTGTACCAAATAACCCATCAATAACAATTTCTAACATTTCAATATTAATCAAAATAAAACCTACATATACTACAACATGTAAAATTCCTGAAACTGGACGACGTACCATTTTATATTGCCCTAAAGCAATTTTTGCCATATTTTTCCAACGTTCAGCCTTTCTATCAGTTCTATCAATATCTTTTCCTAATTTGATATTTCTAATAAGTTTACGAACATTCATTACAAAATATCCTATTCCTGCAACTAAAATAAATGCAAATATGATGTTTGGTAAATATTTTTCCATCGTTTTTTAATTATTGTTTTTGTTAGTTGATATTGATTAAAGCTTACTTATTGCTTATATTTTTTTTATTTGTCTCTTCATTATAAGGTTTTGCTTTTTTCCCAAATAATGAAAAATGCATAAATCGTTTTGGATTCAACTTTACCTCTCTAAGAAGTTCTTCTAATTCTTTTGATGCTTTAGTTAAATTCGTATACATTTTATCGTCGGTCATTAACTTACCTAATGTACCTTTTCCGCTTTTCACATCCGTCATTAAACTATTTACACTAGCCAAAGTCGTTTCTAATTTTTTAACCGTTGCTCCTAAATCAGATTTTGCTAAATCATCAGATACTTTCGAAAAATTATCAGTAATATTTTTTGCATTGGTTAACGTAGCGTCTAAGTTTGATTTATTGTTAACCATAATATCATTTACTGATGATAATGTTTTACGAACATCGGTAATGGTACTCTCTAAACCTAAAATACTTCTATTTAAACTTTTGCGTGATTTCTCATCTAAAACTTCGTTCATTCCAGATAAAAACAATTCTGTTTTAACTAATACACTTTGTAGTTTTGATTGTAGTGGATTTAATTTTTCTCCTACTGAAGAAAAAATATCAGATTCTACTTCTCCTTCTAAATAATCTCCCGAAACAGCCATTTCACCATCATATTTGGGTACAATTGCTAAATTTTGTCCTCCCATTAAACTGGCAGAATAAATTTTAGCGATACTATTTTTAGAAAACTTAAACTCTGTATCTATAGAAATTTCAACCAGTAAAACGCCTTTACTTCCTGGAGTTGATTTAAATGAAATATCATCAATTTTACCAACTTTTAAACCATTAATAGTTACTAAACTGGCTTTATTTAATCCGTTTATATTCTTATACTCTATAAAAAAGTGCCTTCCATCACCTTTAAATAAATCTTGACCCTTTAAAAAATTGAATCCCCAAATAAACATGGCTATAATTACTATTGCAACAACACCTGTTTTAAGTTCTTTTGACATTATAAAAAAATTATAGTACGAAAATAGTAATAATTTTGTGAGTAAATATAGAAACCCTTTAAATTAACGGTTTTTCAGCGCTTCTTTAATCGAAATTCTTTTTCCTCCTTTAAAAGCAACAACCCATGCATCTGTATAACCTGCATTTCTGGCTTCTAACAATTTCTTTTTTACTTCTGTAAAACTAGAAGAATTACCGTAATAATATTTATAATAATCATCAATCATCATCATATTAACACCTTGCAAACCTTTAAAATCAAAATTATTTTCATTTAATCGTTTTCTTGAAGCTGCAATTTGCACTTTAAACTCTACCTTAGATGGTTCTTTTTTAACCACAACCTTTTTTACAGGTTCTTTTGTTTTTGGTGTAGGTATTACTTTCTTTTTAGGTAATATTTTTTTACCTACAACTGTAATACTTTTTGTAGGCTGAACTACTTTTTTTACTGGCGGTTTACTTACATTAACTTTAGCTACAGTTTGTTGTTTAACTGTATTTAACTTTAACCTTTTTATGTATTTTTTTATTGCATCGGCAATTGCTTTTGCCATTTTTATTTGTCCTGCTCTTGTGTTTAAAAATTTACCCTCATTTTTATTTGTTAAAAAACCTAATTCAATTAACACACTTGGCATTACAGTTTCTCTTAACACTAAAAAATTAGCTTGTTTTACTCTTCGATTGTTTCTTTTTAAGGCAACAAAATTGTTTTGTACAAAACTTGCGATTCCTAAACTATTGTCTAAATTTTCTTCTTGAAGTACAGATAATCCAATAACAGACTCAGGTGAATTAGGATCATAATCATAATTTTGCTTATAATTATCCTCCAATAAAATTACCGAGTTTTCTCGTTTTGATATTTCAAAATTTTCTTTATTTCCATTTAATCCTAAAACAAAAGTACTTGCTCCGTGCGGATCTGACCTTGTAAAGGCATCACAATGAATAGACACAAATAAATCTGCCTTCTTATCATTTGCTATTTTTGCTCTATTGTGTAGCTCTACAAAATTATCTGTTTTTCTTGTATATACTACATTTACATCTCTTGCTGTTAGTAGTTCTTTTCCTACATCTAATGCTACACGTAAGGCTATTTTAGATTCTTTATAACCATTTCCTATATTTCCAGAATCTTTTCCTCCATGCCCTGCATCAAGAACTACTGTGTATTTTTTTTGAGCTAAAATGGTTGTTGAAAACCCCATTAAAGTCAACAATAAGATTGAAAATAAAAAAGATGATTTAATAAGATTATATTTAAGAGAATTTAAGAATTGCATCAATAAAATTTAACTATTTTTGGTTTTTTATATTTAGGCATTTAAACAGTACGCCAAAGTTTTTAAATATAACACAAAAATAGTATTTATAACATTGCGAACAAATCTAACTTACATACTTTTAGTTTTCTACCTTTTTTATTTTCAAATAAGTGTAGCACAAGATTTTGGTAAACAAATAATCCCTTCTAAAAAGGCGGTTAAAAAACCTATTTTAAATACTTCAAAGGACACTTTGGTTGATTTAAAAAAAGGAGAAAAATTAAAGCAAACTAAAGATTCTATCAAACCTAAAGAGGTTATTGACGGAATTATTACACACAATGCGGAAGATTATACTATACAAAACGCAAAAAATAAAACGGTTACTTTATACAATAATGCACAAGTAACTTATACTGATATTGATTTAAAAGCTGGTATTATTGTTCTTGATTATAAAAATAATACTGTTTATGCTAAAGGTATAAAAGATAGTTTAGGATACCATCAAAGACCCGTTTTTAAACAAGGTGAGCAAGAATCTGAACAAGATTCTATTTTATTTAATTTCAAAACAAAAAAAGCTTTAGTTTACGGTGTAAAAACGGTTCAGGGAGGAATTATTACTTATGGTGAAAAAACCAAACGTGTTAACGATTCTACCATATATATGCGTCGATTGCGTTTTACAACTTCTAAAAAGAAAAATCCTGATTATTATATTCAAACAAACAAAGCAAAATTAATTCCAGGTAAAAAAATAATTGTTGGTGGTAGCAATTTAGTTTTGGCTGATGTACCCACACCGGTATATTTACCATTTGCATATTTTCCTTTAACAGATAAAAGAACCTCTGGTTTTATCATTCCGTCTTGGGGAGAAAGTAATAGCCAAGGTTTCTTTTTACAAAACGGAGGTTATTATTTTGCGGTAAGTGATTATTTTGATTTAACACTTTTAACCGATTTATATACCAATGGTAGTTGGGGTTTAAATGCTAGTTCTAGCTATAATGCGCGTTATAAATTTAACGGAAATTTTAGCGTTAGGTACGAAAACATTATTAGAGGAATTAGAGGATTAAGTGATTATAATAAATCATCAAACTTTAATATTCGTTGGAGCCATAGTCAAGACGCCAAAGCAAGTCCAAACTCTCGTTTTTCTGCTTCTGTTAATCTTGGTAGTAGTAAATATTATCAACAATCTTTAAATGAATTTAACAACTCTCAGTTTTTAACAAACACCTTAAGTTCGTCTATCTCGTATTACAAAAAATTTGTTGGTACTCCTTTTAATATGAATGTTACCGCAACACATTCTCAAAACACCAATACCGAACAAATAACAATGACACTGCCGTCTTTACAATTAAATATGGATAGAATTTACCCTTTTGCAGGTAAATCTGGTGTTAAAAATAATCCTATTCAAAAAATAGGATTAAACTACAGCATGCAAGGTAAATACCAAATAAACACTACTGATGATGAGTTTTTTACCGAAAAAATGTTTAATACTGCTAAAAAAGGAATTCAGCATAATGTAAGCGCTAATACAAACTTAAAAGCCTTTAAATACTTTACTTTGTCACCAAGTGTTAGTTATAAAGAAGTTTGGTATTTTGATAAAATCAATAAAAAATACGATCCGACTTTGGTAAATTCAAATGGTAATATAGGCGGAACCGTAAACGACACCATTAGCGGCTTTAATCGTTTTAACGAATACAATTTAGGCGTTTCTTTATCTACAAATGTTTATGGAACTTTTAATTTTAAAAAAGGTAGATTAAAAGCCATACGACATACAATTAGACCATCTATTTCTTACGGATATAGACCTAATTTTGCAGAAAAATACGATTTAACAGTTCAGCAAAACTCAGACCCTACCGATTTACTTACTTATTCGCCTTTTGAAGGAGCGATATATGGTACACCAGGAAGTGGAGTTTCAAATTCTATCGGTATTTCTGTTAACAATGTTTTAGAAGCTAAAGTTGCCCCTAAAGATCCTGACAGTGACGAAGAAGATGAAAAAATAACCATTCTTAATAACTTAAATTTTAGTACAAGCTATAATATTGCTGCCGATAGTTTACGTTGGAGTCCTTTAAACGCAAATGCAGGTACACGTCTTTTTAAAGATAAACTAGCCTTAAACGTAAATGCTAGTTTTGATCCTTACCAAGTTAATAGCAAAGGGCAAAGAATAAATAAATTTAACGATGGTATTTTAAGGCTTACAAATTTTAATGTTACCGCCAATTACTCATTATCTAGCAAAGATTTTGAAAAGAAAAAAGAAGGTGAAAAAGACGAAGCTAAAAGCAAGCGAGGTAATGGCGCGCAAGATACTCCAGATCTTTTTGGTCAAAACATGTCGACAACAAATGATTTTGCTAGCAACGGTAAACAAAACGAAGAAAATAAAACTAAAAAAACCGAACTATACAAAGCTAAAATACCTTGGACTTTAAATTTAGCCTATGCCATAAACTATTCTAATGACGGGCTAGAAAGCAATGTTGGTAGTAACTCTTTAATGTTTAGTGGAGACGTAGAATTGTCTCCTAAATGGAAAGTCGGATTTTCTTCTGGTTACGATATTAAAGACAATGCATTTACGTATACTCGACTTTCCTTTTCAAGGGATTTAGATAGTTGGCGTTTAAATTTTAATTGGACACCTTTTGGGATAAACTCTTCTTACAACTTTTTTATTGGGGTAAAATCATCAGTATTAAGTGATTTAAAATGGGATAAAAATAAACCGCCAGATAGAGTTTTATTCTAAAAAAAAATAAGAATAACTTTTAAAATCAAAAAAAAGAATGAAAAAAATAATTACTACAAGCAAAGCTCCTGCTCCTATTGGCCCATACAATCAAGCTATTTTAAGCGGAAATACATTATATACTTCTGGTCAAATTGCTATAAATCCTGAAAACGGTGAATTAGTAATGGATTCTATTGAAGCCGAAACTACCCAAGTAATGGAAAATATGAAAGAAGTTTTAGCTGCCGCTGAAATGACTTTCGAAAATGTAGTAAAATCATCTATTTTTATTTCTGACATGCATAATTTCTCGAAAATAAACAGCGTTTATGCTCAATATTTTGATGAAGAAACTGCACCTGCCAGAGAAACTGTTGAAGTTGCTAACTTACCAAAATTTGTAAATGTAGAAATTAGCATGATTGCAATAAAATAAGTACACAACTTAAATAATATTAAAAAATCCATACCTTATAAATAGGTATGGATTTTTTTAATTAAATAGCCTTCATTAATAATTCTGCTGTCGCAGGATTTGTAGCTAAAGGAACATCATGTACATCGCACAAGCGTAACAACATTGTTATATCTGGTTCGTGTGGATGTTTTTCATGCGGATCCCTAAAAAACAACACCATATTACACAAACCCTCGGCAACTCTACTTGCTATTTGCGCATCACCACCATAAGGACCTGATAAAAATTTAGTAACTTTAAAACCCGCTTTTTCGGCCTTCGATCCCGTAGTTCCTGTAGAAATTAATT